>JALYZY010000177.1 GCA_030948665.1 Actinomycetota bacterium
GCATGCTGGTGGCCGTAGCCGCCGCCGCGATCGCAGTCTCAGCGATCGCCGCGTCGAGCGCTTCGGCCGTGTTGCTGAAACTCTCGAACGGGCAGGTGGCGTCCTATCAGCCGCTTCGCCATGCGGCGTCGGGGCCCAACAGATTCGACACGCTCTTCGGAAACCTGGATTACAACGGCGGGCCGGTGATGCCGTCGAACACTGACTACATCGTGTTCTGGAGTCCTAGTGGGCGGTCCGCCTATCCAGCGGAATACATCTCGGGTCTCGACCGGTATTTCAGGGACCTGGCGCACGACAGCGGCGGCCACGCCAACGTGGACTCGGTCTCGACCCAGTACAACGATCTGACCGGGGCCACTTCGAAGTACGACGTGACGTTCGGCGGAGGGCTGATCGACACGCACCCGTACCCAAAGAGCCAGTGCCCGGTGAACGGCGCGGTGATCGAATGCGTGACCGACCGCCAGATCCAGCAGGAGCTCGAGAGATTCGTAAGCGAGCGTCACCTCAAGCGCGACCTCACCCACGAGTACTTCCTGATGACGCCGCCGCACGTCGAGAGTTGCTTCAGCGACAACCCGAATGCGGCCCCGCCATATGGCGGATGCTCCGCGGGCGAAGAACCGAACACCCTGGCGTTCTTCTGCGCGTACCACGGGAACACGGTCCTCTCGCCGATGATGTTCTACGCCTTCGATCCATTTGTGACCGGCAACCCTGGCTGCGACGATGGGAACCACCCGAATGGCCCTTCGGACGGGGCGCTCCAGGGTGGCCTGAGCCACGAGCACAACGAGTCGATCACCGACCCGATCCCCAACGACGCGTGGACCAACGGCGCCGGGACCAATCAGGGCCTTGAGAACGGCGACCAGTGCGACGGCCAGATGGGCACCCCGCTCGGGACCCACAATGGCGCCCTGTACAACCAGGTGGTCAACGGGCACTTCTACTGGTATCAGGAGGAGTGGAGCAACGCCGGCCACACGTGTCTGCAGCGGTTTACACAGGACGGCGCAAAGCCGACCGCGCATTACACGGTCACGGCCGGCAGCGGAACGACGATGACGTTCGACGCGACTGGCTCAACCGCGCCAGGAGGAGTCGCCGAGTTCAGCTGGCAGTTCAACGACGCGTTCGCCGCTCAGACGGTTGCGACGACGACGCCGACAATCGAGCACGCATTCCCGGAGGCGGCTTCGTACTCCACGGGACTGGCGGTATTCCGCGCGGACGGGCTCTCGACCGGCACGGGCGGGATCGTCACGACCGGCCATAACGGGTTCACGCCCGGGTTCACGTTCGCGCCCGAGAAGCCGGCCGCTGGTCAGGCCGTGACCTTCAGCGCGCTCACGCGTCTGAGCCGGAAGCCGGTGTTGAACTACCTCTGGGAGTTCGGTGACGGCTCGACGGGCTCGGGTCCGAGTCCGACGCACGTGTATGCGGCGCCGGGCACGTACAGGATCAAGGCGGTGCTGTTCAGCGGCGTCGGATCTGCGTTCCCCGGAGACGGAGCCGCGCCGATCGTCACGAGGGAGATCCACGTCGGCTGATCTCACTCACAGCAGCTGACCCGGCCTGAGCTGGCTGTCAGGGCTTGCCGTCGGCTTCGGAGCGGCCGCGTTCTGCGGCCGCTCCGCCGACCGGCGGCGCTGGAGTTACTGCGCCCACATCCTGCCCGACTGCGGAACCGAGATTGCGAATCGCACGGCGCGACAGCATGCGCCAGAGGCGACCGCCAGCGCCAGGATTCGTCCCCCGGTCGCGCGGGTACCGCAGGCCCATGGCACAACAGCTGAACGTCGCAGATCTGCGAGTCTCATCGCCCGCCTTCGGCGGGCATAAACGGATCCCGGAGCGATACACGGGAGATGGCGAGGATGTCTCGCCGGCGCTGGAGTGGTCGGGCGCGCCCGAGGGCACCAAGTCGTTCGCGATCGTCGTGTATGACCCCGACGCCCCACTCGTCGATGGCTTCACCCACTGGGTGGCCTACGGTATTCCCGGCGATGCCACAGGCGTCCCAGAAGGCGTCTCCGACGTCACGGCCGGAACGAACTCGTTGGGAAACAGTGGCTACAACGGGCCGGCGCCGCCGCCGGGTCACGGCCCGCATCACTATTACTTCTGGGTCTACGCCCTCGACTCGGACCTGGATCTGGAGCCGGGCTTCGACCGGCGCGCACTCCTCGAGCGAATCGAGGACCACGTGATCGAGCAAGCGCGGGCGATTGGAACCTACGAGCACTGACGGCCGGGAGCGCTCGCAGCGAGGGATAGAGCCTCCGGGCGCGGACTGACGGGCCAGCCGGGATTAGCCGCGGCACGGTGGCGGCAGACCCGCTTGTGCGCCGTCGTGTAGAAACGGGCTTCACGATGGGCGGGTCGGCTATAGACGATCAAGCGGGCGGCGATCCGAGCGAGACGCCGTACCTCGATGCGCTGGTCAGCCATCGAGATCGGTTTCCCCATTGCTTCAACGTCCCATCGCATAAAGCGGGGCGGTTCGCGCCTCCCAAGCTTGTTGAGGCGATCGGCCCGCTGGCGCTCGGGCTCGACATCCCGCCGATCATCCCGGGGGTCGACGCTGGTCCCACCCCGACTCCGCTAGAGCGCTCCCAGCGGCTCGCCGCCGAAGCTTGGGGCGCCAGCCGAACATGGTTCATCGACCACGGAGGTTCGGGTGCGGTCCATGCGGCTCTGCTTGCGGCCAGGCAGCTTGGATCGAAAGTGCTGATCCAGCGCAACGTTCACTCGAGCGCGATCTCCGGCCTGATCCTGGCCGGTCTCGATCCGGTCTTCGTCCATCCGGAGGTCGACGGCGATCTGGGGGTCGCTCATTGCGTCTCGCCGCAGGCACTTAGGCGGGAGCTCGCCACCCGCCCTGACGTGACGGTCGTATTCCTCCTGTCGCCCACCTACTACGGCGCTACGGCGAACGTTCGCGAGCTGATCTCCGAAGCGCACACCGCCGGTAAGGCAGTGATCGTCGACGAGGCCTGGGGTGCCCACCTCCCGTTCTCTCCGCTGCTGCCTGAGGCGGCGATCGGACTTGGAGCAGATCTCGTGATCTCGAGCACCCATAAGATGGCCGGAAGCCTCACCCAGTCGGCGATGCTGCACCTCGGGCGCGAGCCTCGCGGCTTCGACGAGCGAGTGGTTGACCGCGCCATTACCGCGCTCGAATCCACGAGTCCCAGCGCGCTCCTGGAGGGGTCCCTGGACGCCGCTCGCGCTTGGATGGCAACTCGCGGAGAGGAGGCAATCGCCCGAACCCTGGGTGCGGTGCCGGAGCTCCACGGTCAGATTCGGGAACTCGGCCTCGAGGTTCTCGATCGTGCCTGCATCGGTCGTTACGCGATCGCGGACATCGATCTGCTGCGCGTGTGCATTGACACCCGGCCCGTCGGGATCGACGGTCGCCGGCTCGGCGATGCGCTCCGGACCCGCGGCATCTTTCCCGAGCTCCTGGGGCATAACACGATCGTCGCGATCCTTGCTCCGGGCGAGGACCAGGACGACATGCAGGTGCTCGTTGACGGCCTGGGCGACTCGGTGCGGGCGACAGCGGC
The DNA here is from genome assembly GCA_030948665.1 of Actinomycetota bacterium. Taxonomy (GTDB): domain Bacteria; phylum Actinomycetota; class Thermoleophilia; order Solirubrobacterales; family Solirubrobacteraceae; genus Palsa-465. The sequence goes on from JALYZY010000177.1 coordinate 3,576, forward strand.
ACATGATTCCAGCGGATCCCCTCGCCTGCCGCTCCCCTCGCCCGGAGCAACGCTCATGACGCCGCGTGACGCTTGGCTCGGAGCAGCGGAGCAAGTAAGGCTGCGCGACGCCGTAGGACGGATCTCGATCGACGCCCTGGCGGTCTATCCGCCGGGAATCCCGAATGTCGTCCCGGGCGAGGTGATCACGCCTGAGATCGTGGACTTCATCGAGGACTCGCTCACCGCCGGGGCGTTCGTCCGCGGGAACGTGGACCGTACGCTCGCCACAGTCAATGTCGTGGCTGACGCGCCGCGCCCGACCCGGAGTTCCCACACCCGCTGAATGCGGCTCGCCGCCGCGGGGAGCTCGGCCCCGAGGATCAGGAGGCCGGGCCGGCGTTTGCGCCCAGCGCGTTCAGCCACGCGCGGATCGAGCGGCCGGCCGGGGTGATCTGTCCCTCCTCGTAGCCGGTCGTTGCCCTGGCCAGGGTGATCCCGTTAGGCGTCGACCAGCCGTACTCGATCCCGGTCCCCGACCGGGCGTATTGCGCGATCGCCTGTCCCTGCTGGAGAAAGGTGCCCGGCGGCGCGATGTTGGTGATCTGCTCGGCGACGTATTGCACCTTGCCCGCGTCGAGGCCGGCCAGCAGCTCGAAATACACCAACGGCTGACCCGCATACCAGCCCGGCTCGATCGCGAGCACCTTTACAGGGCAGGGGGCCAGGATCGGCGCGCCGACCGGCATGGTCGCGTCCACGCCTTGGTCGGTTCGCTCCCAGCGCGTGACGTACCTCAGCGGGTCGAGGTAGGTCGCGCTCGTGACGCGCGCGGCGACCAGCTCCAGCCGCAGCTCGCGTTTGACTTCGGTGAGCGGCGGAGCGTGCGCGTTCACATCACCGACGGGATCGCTTGGGGCGAGCGTCTGCGGCTGGGCTCCGGCAGTCGGTTCGACCACCTGCGGTCGAGGAGCAGGAATCGCCGCTTCGGGGGTGGCTTTGGGCGCGTTGCTGGCGCTCGCAGCCGTCCCGCAGCCGACCAGGCCGAGCGCGATGATCAACCAGATCATCTTGGCGGATGTATGGCCGAGACCTCGGTGCCTCATCGGTCGGTTATCGGCGGCAGATCGGCGCTCGCCAAATCCGACCTCCGAGCCTACCGCTCGGCCCCCGCGGCTCACCGGCCCAACAGATCACGACCGCGCTACGTCTCGTCTGATCGGGCTCAGCGTCAAACCCCGCGGGTCAGTTAGCATCGTCCCGGCTCCCGAGACGGGCGGCATCCAACGTCAGACAAAGGCGGGGCGCGGGGCCGAACTCCGTTTGAGTGTCGTGATCGTGGATGAATCCCATGTGGCTATAGAACTCGGAAGCGTGCGGATTTCCGGTCACTTCGATACGCCGCACGCCGCTCCCCTCAACCGCTGAGACAAGCTCCATGACGAGGCGCCTCGCGACTCCCCTGCGCATCCAATCGGGCTCGGTGAAAAGGTCCTCGATCTCGAGAGCGGTATCACTGATAGCGAGCGTTGTGATGAACCCGACGACCTCGTCATTGGGTCCTACAGCGACACGGGTGCGACCTTCGGCGATGGCCGCACCGGAAAGCTCCAGTGCCTCAGGATGTGCGAGCAGCGCCTCGCGGTCGCAGTCGTTAGACAGCGACGCTCGCCGAAAGATCTCGCGGAGCACTGGCAAGTCTGAAGCCGTCGCGGCGCGAATGGTTACGGGTGTCACCGTCTGATCCTCCAAGCGTGGCGTTCAGGGTCCTAGCGCCATCGCACCGCCGGTTCGAGGGCGAGTAGTCGATGCTCCGTGCGTTGCTCCTCAGGCCGCAGGGGCGGCGTTGTATTCCCCGTCTGTTACGTGCTCGCCCCACGTGACGGGGCTGCCCGTGTCATCGACCTCCTGCATGGCGATGTGGGTCATGAACCGGTTGGGGGCGGCACCATGCCAGTGGTCCTCGCCGGGCTCGAAGTAGACCCGGTCGCAGGGGCGGATGACCTCGACGGGACCGCCACGGCGCTGGCAGCGCCCGATGCCCTCGGTGACGTAGATGGTCTGGCCGAGGGGGTGGGTGTGCCACGCCGTTCGCGCGCCGGGCGTGAAGTGGACGCTGGCCGCCTGCACGCGGGACGGCTCAGATGCCGTGGCGACCGGGTCGATGTACACGGTCCCGGTGAACCAGTCGCTGGGCCCGGCGTTGGTGTCGAGAGAGTTTCTGGTGATCTGCATGGCGTTCTCCTTGGTGGTATCAGCCAAGCCGTCCCGACCAGCATGGCGATGCACCCGATCACGCACAGTATTGAGTTGTCCACTGGGGCGTGAGCCTCGGGATAGCGGCTGTGGCGGCGAGTCGTCAGGGCGTGTCGGCGTAGACGCACCACTCGCGCTCCACCGCCAGCCCGATCGACCGGTAGAGACCGAGCGCCTCGTGGTTCGCCGCTTCGGCGTCGAGCGCAAGGCCGCTCGCTCCGGCGGCGTCGAGGTCCGCGAAGCCGTGCAGCAGCAGCGCGCTGCCCAGGCCGCGCCCGCGCTCGGAACGCGCGACCGCAAGTTCACTGACGTACCCGCGGCCGCCCTCGAGGATCCGGCCGGCGACCCAGCCGACGGGCGCCTCCTCGCGCCGCGCGAGCAATGCGCGCAACCCCGGCCGCACAGCTTCGCGCCATGAGTTGAGGTCGCGGTACGTGTGGCCGGGAACCGAGGCCCAGGCCGCCTCGACGTAGATCAGCCCATGGACCGCTTCGTCGTCGTCACCAAGCGAGTACGGCGCAACGTCGATGCCGGCCGGCCAATGCGGCGTCGGTAGAGGAGGGGCGTCAGCAGAGCGCGCGAGCGTGTACGACGAGCGGATGTGGCGGAGGCCGTGGCGCTCCAACGCGGCTGTGCGCTCGCGGTCGGCACCGAACGTCATCACCTGCACGGCGCCGTGCTCGCGCAGCCACGGCAGTAGGGCATCGACCGCGGTCGTGGCCTGCTCCGGATCTGCAATCAGCGGGCAGCTCTCGTGCCGCCCCGGAGCTGCCCAAGCACGGATGCGCCCGGCATCGTCGATGTCGACGACCCCGGTGGCGATGCCGCCCTCGTCCTCGATCCACTCGCTGATCTCCCCGGCGCTGTTTTCGGCCGAGCCGAACCACGCCACCTCCTCGGCAATGCCCAGCGCTAGGACGGCGTCGCGGTCGACTTTAGTGGCGGGACGGAGAATGGGTCGAGCATGCCACGGCGTCAGTGGCGCTGTGTCACAGTTTCAGAACCTCGCCAGCGCGGCAGCCGGACGAAAACGCGCGCACGGGCCGAACGCAGCCGACTACGAGGATCGGTGGCTGAGAAATTGTGTCGGGCTGAGGCCGGTAAGCCGTAGGCACTCTCGTGAGAGGTGTGCTTGGTCTGAGTATCCGGCGATCAGGGCCGATCTTGCTAGATCGTCCTGAGCATTGGCGGCGAAGCTGCGCAGGCGGAGCACCCGCTGGACGGTCTTGGGCCCGTAGCCAACGGATACTTGGAAGCGGCGGCGAAGCTGGCGGTCACTGAAGCCGAGCTCGCCGGCGAGCTGGTCCACGCGTTGGCGCGGATCCAAGAGGCGAATGACGGCAGCTTGGACGGCGCGATCTGGCGGTCCGTGTGCGATGAGTCGGCTCGCGGTTGCGAGGAGCAGCGTCGGGACATCGCGGAGCTCGGCGCCGCTGCCGAGCCGTTCGCGGGGATCCAAGCCAATTTCGACGAAGCCGACGCGGCGGTCACGCAGCTCCTCTAGCGGTATGCCGAGCGCGGCTCCGCCGGCTCCAGGCAGGAACCGAGCGCCGAAGATCACTCCGCCCGGCTCGACGTGCGAGAGCCGAGGGCCGGTGTCGGGGCCCGCGACGACGGCTCCGTGCCTTGGGCGCCAGACGATGTCGACGCATGCATCAGGGACGATCCTCACGCTGCCGCCCCCGCGACGCCACCACAGGCAAGCGAGCGAACCGCGAAGGCTCCGGGGTGGGCGAAACTCGCGATAGATGTCCGTTTCGTTCAAGACGCGGACTCAGAGATCGGTTTGAGTGTCCGGACAGTCACGAGGAAGGAATCAAAATGAAAGTTGTGTTCATGGCGAGCGTGGGCGTCATCGCCGCCGATCCGCCCGAGAGCCGCAAGCTGTACGTCGACGCCCTCGGGCTCCCCCTGGAGTCTCAAGGAGACGGCGACTACTACTCGAGCGAACATATCGAGGGCAGCAAGCACTTTGGAGTGTGGCCGCTGGCGGAGGCTGCCCGTGCGTGCTTCGGAACCAGCGACTGGCCGCCGGACCGGCGTATTCCCCAAGTCAGTCTGGAGTTCGAGGTCGAGGACGCCAATGCGGTGGCAGCCGCCGCGGACGAGCTGGAGGCCAAGGGGTTCTCGCTTCTGCATGAGGCACGCGTGGAGCCTTGGGGGCAAACGATCGCCAGACTCCTCTCGATCGAAGGATCAATCGTCGGCATCTCCTACGCCCCGTCGCTTCACTCCTAGGCCAGGGAGGCGCCCGCGCGCTCGCCGTGGACTACGGACCGCACGGGATCCGCGCCAACGGCTATTGCGCTTGGGTCAATCGCGACGGAACGCTACGAGACGCCACTCCGGGAACAGAGCGAGATCTCGGGGAGCAGATGCGCCGTCTGCATCCGCTTGGACCGGTGGGGCGGCCAGAGGAGGTCGCGGCGGTCGTCACGCACCTACTCTCGCGGGAGGCGAGCTACGTGAACGGTGGCGTCGTACCAATCGACGGCGGACGAGCCGTCCTAGGACTCGACCCCGAAGCACGCGATCTAGGCCCTTGAACCAGACGTGTCGCGACCGAGCGAAACGTAGGCCCGCTCGCAGTTGAGGTAACCGCCCGGACCACACAGCACGTCATCGGTCTGCTCAGCGTCCTTTCGCTCATCCTGCTCGCTAGCCGCGCACTCGCCCGCTCCGACACTCGTGAGGAGGGCCGCAGCGTTAGGCCAATCTCAGCGGAGAGGGGGGATTCGAACCCCCGATGGACGGAAACGCCCATACCGGTTTTCGAGACCGGCGCAAACCGCCCAAAAGCCTATGAATCCGGGGCGCTCAAGCTCTAGGGAACGAATTAGGGAATGACGGGTCATCCGAATGCCACGCTACCCTTCTGCCGCTCGGCCAGGTAAGCCGTCAGGCTGTGCTGCGCCGTCCCGACGTACTCGGAGAGCGGGTGCGTGTGCCTGGTTGGGGATCGACGCAATGTCAGGCTGTCGAGGGGGGTGGCATGACTCATGAGTACTGACGAACTTTAGGCGGGACACCGGCGGCATCGATCCAGGTCGTCGCCCACCGGACCGGTGTCCTTGGGAGCGGGGGACTGCCGGACGTCGCTCCCCCTCGAGCCGGCGCCTACATGCCTACAAGGCGACTCATATCGCGGGCGTCATCGCGCGAGGGCGCTCTTGACGATCCGCCTGATCGCGTCCGCGCCGGATCTGCTGGCGCAGAACGCGGAGCCACCCCTCTGCGGGGTACCGTCTATCACCCCGATCGTCCCGCGAGGCTTTCGAGTGATCCCCTCGGCGGGCCCGCACCGAGTCGCATCCTTTGCTCGTCGTCAGGGCGTCGTGCTCACGCGCAACCCGAACGGATGACAAACGAACAGCCACCAGAACCAAGCACAGGTCGCTCGCTCCGATCCGGAACTGCTCTGCGATCCGCAGCTCTACGCCTTGACAGAACAGGCTGCCCTTGGGGCCCACCGCTCCGCTCAACCGCGCTCCCTTGTTGATGCAGAGAGCTGCGAGGTCGATACCGTAGACCCCGTTGATCTGGCAGCGGATTCGCGAACCAACCTTCCCGGGACTTACATCTCGGCGGCTGTTACCTCCTCGTCGATGGTGTCTGGGTCGGCTTGCTGGTATTTGATTCGGTAGAGGTGTTGGCGGTCGACGTCGGTGAACGTTGCGCCGTTGCTGGCGTGGCTGAAGAACAGGTCGAGTACCGCCCAGACGAGGGAGAGGGAGGGATTCGAACCCTCGTGCCCGGGAGTCCGGGCAACTGGTTTTCGAACCGTTGCGAGCGGCTCAAAGCGCGCGCAACCACGGGGCTCTAACTGAGGGGGAAGCCGGGGGGAAAGAGAGCATCATTCGCTTCTCGCTCGGGGCACTAACCACGTAATGCAACGGCCATCCTCACCGACCCCAGAAGGGCGCACCCACGATCCAGATCACGCAAACTCGTACCGGAGCTGAGCTGACGGGTAGGGTGCCAGCCCCGGTGTCGCGGTTGTTCGCGTCGCAAACGCGCACGACACAGAGTCCTCCTGGCTGAGTTTACGGACGACGGCGTCGTCCGTGACAGGGCCGCGAATTCTCCGGGATCTCCCGACTGGCATGTCACTCACGACCTCCCCTCCACGATTGACCGCAGCCCATCGAGGTCATAGGACAGCTCGCCGACCCGTAACTTGGCCCGCTTTGCAGACTCCATCTTCTCGCGCTGCTTCGCGGCGTCGTGCACCTCTGGGAGCCGCTCAGCCGCAACCACCGTTGCGCCGTCGGCATCGAGTACGACGAGGTCGCCTGGGCGGATTCTTTGTCCACCGATCACGACGGGCACGTCGAGCGAGCCGACGATGTTTTTGGTTGCTCCGCGGGATCGAATCCAGCGCGTCCAGACCGGCAACCCCATGGCGACAAGTGCCTCGCTGTCGCGGACGGCGGCATCGTTAAGGATCCCAACCGCTCCCCGGGCCTGTGCCTGGGTGACGAGGAGCTCGCCGATGAGCGCGATAGGGGCCGGCTGGGGCATCGTCAGCACGAGGACCTCACCCGGCTGCAGGCGCGACATCGCCGCGTGGACCATCAAGTTGTCGTCCTGGCCGCAGAGGACAGTCCTTGCGGGCCCGCATGCGCGCGAGCCCGGGATGAGCTGGCGGAGCTCGGTGTTCACGAGACCCTGACGTCCCGCGGCCTCGTACACGGTTGCCGAGCCGAGCCGCGCCAGCTCTGCGAGAGGTTTCTCGTTGGTCATAGCTGCGTCATTCTCCTGGGCGTGATCGCTGAACGAAGTCCGGGTCGCCCTTCCTTGACTTCTTCGGGGCTTCACATTATGTTCCGTCTACCAGAAGACGATTTCGCTACACAGAAGGAGGAGACGATGACTAATGTAATGGGGAGCTACCGCCGAGGGTGGCTGGCGCTCGCGGCAGCGCTTCCCTTGGCGTTCGTCGTGTCCGCGTGCGGGAGCAGCAGCTCGAGTTCAACGAGCGCGGCAGCGTCGTCAGGCAGCTCAAGCGGATCCAGCAGCGGCTCAGGCGGCGGCGCACCCAGCGTTCCCTACACCGGACCGGAGAGGAGCCTCCCACACACGCTTGCCGCGCCGACCGTGAAGCCGGGCTTCCATTACAAGGCCGGCTACATGTCGCCGTACGCCGCGATCCCGTCACTGGCGGCGGCGATCAACGGCGCCAGGGCTGAGACTCAGAAGCTCGGGGGCACGTTCATCCTCAAGGACGGCCAGCTGAATCCAAATCTCCAGGCCACTCAGATCAACGAGCTCAGCTCGCAGGGCGTCAACGTCATGATGGTCTATCCCGTAAACCCCGCGGCTCTGCTTCCGGGCATCGCTGCCGCGAGGAAGGCCGGGATCCAGATCGTGATGGAGGACACGCCGCCCGTGGCCGGTAGCCCACTCATACCGGGCAGTTCCACGGACATTCTTCAGGGGCGTGATGCCGGCGAGTACAGCCTCGCCCAAGCTGCCGCCAAGGCCCAGCCGGGTGGCCAGTTCGTCAACCTTGGTCTCGCCGTGCCGGTCCCGCTTCTCCAGTACGGCGTGAAGCGCGACACCTACTGGGCACAGAAGTTCGGCATGAAGTATCTCGGCGAAGTCGACACCACGACCGATACGCCCGGTGGTGCGGCCACCACCATGACGTCGATTCTGGCCAAGTATCCGAACGTCAAGGTGGTGTTCGCGTACAACGACCAAGCTGCGGACGCCGCGGCGGCCGTCGCCCGGTCCAGCGGCAAGACCGACATCAAGGTGTTCGGCGACAACGGTGATCCGGTCTCGCTGCAGGAGATCCAGGCCGGCCGTGTCTTCGGAACGTTCAACTCGGACTTCACATCGATCGGCCGCCTCCAGGCAATCGCCGCGTATGACCTAGTGACCAAGCAGCATCTGCCCCTGCCGCAGCAGGTCTCGGTGGGCGGCCTCCTCATCACGAAGGCAAATAGTGCGAACGCTAACCCAGAGGGCGACAAGGGGATCTTGCCCCCCGTCCAATAGACACGGCCCGACCTCCCGGCGGAGTGGACTTCCGAGCAGATCCCGGAGCTCGTTGCGCCGCGGACGTTGGGCTGTCACGCAGTTCGTAGCGCCTCGCTGTCAGAGGCGGGCTGCGTGGCGTTGCGTCAATCCCCGAGATCGACCGCAGGAAACAGAGAATCAGGAGGTCTCATGACCAGATCACACGAGGACAAGGTGGCCGTCGTGACGGGTGCCGGTCAGGGCATCGGCCAGGCCTACGCCCGGCGATTGGCGGAGAACGGAGCGAACGTCGTCGTCGTCGACGTCGAGGAGCCCACGGAGACGGTCGCCCTCGTCGCCGAGACCGGCGCGCGCGGAGTCGCCCACGTCGGCGATGTCTCCGTGCCTGAGACGGCCGAGGCGGTGGCGGCCACGGTCAAGGAGGAGTTCGGTTGCTGCGACATCCTGGTCAACAACGCGGGCATCTATCCGATGGCCCCCTTCGAGGATCTGGACTTCGCGTTCTGGCGACGCATGTTTGCCGTGAACCTCGATTCCATGTTCCTCTTCTGTCAGGCACTGGTGCCCGGGATGCGTGAGCGGGGATGGGGTCGTGTCGTCAACATGACTTCCAACACGGTGGGACTCAACATCACTCACTGCGTTCCGTATATCGCGTCCAAGGCTGGGGTGATCGGCTTCACGAGGGGCTTGGCGAGCGAGGTCGGTGTTGACGGTGTGACCGTGAACGCGATTGGTCCAAGCCTCGTACAAACTCCCACAACGATGAATCGTGAGGCCGGCCCGGGTGGTCTCTCGCCGGCCGACGAGGCGACCTTTATTGCCGGTCTGCAGGCCGTGAAGCGGCCGGAGACGCCGTCTGACCTTGTGGGCACGATGGCGTTCCTCACCTCCGACGACGCCGGTTTCATCACGGCGCAGACCATTTTTGTCGACGGCGGCCTGGTCCGCGCCTGAGCACGGTGCGGCCAATCCCGGGATTCATCTTGACGCCCGCGCGCCGGGTAGGCAGAATCTTCTTCTATAGAGCAGAATGGTCTGGGTAGAGGGAGACTTGCGATCACTGCACCACACATTATGTCGCCGGCCACGGCGAGCTGCGGTCATCGATGCCCGTAAATGGGTCGGTCGGTGGCGCCGGGGGTCGGGCGATGAATGATCCGATGTCGGCGACCGGCGGTACGGATCCAGGCGCGATAGCTACCTACGTGGGTGGGGCCCACCTTGAGCTGAACGGCATCCACAAACGCTTCGGGGGGATCCGGGCGCTGCGTGGAGCTGATCTGAAGATCAGCAGCGTCGGGGTGGTTCACGGGCTGATGGGAGAGAACGGCTCGGGCAAGTCAACGCTCTTGGGGGTCCTCTCCGGTCAGCTTCAACCCGATGGCGGTCAGATCTCGATCAATGGGGTCCCAGTCAGCTTCGCCAATCCCACCACTGCTCTGCGCGGCGGCATCGCGATGGTCTCGCAGGAGAGTGCCCTGGCCTCCGAACTGACGATCGCCGAAAACATCTTCCTTGGTCGCCGCATGGTTCGCGGGTGGGGTGGCATCAATTGGAAGGCCACGTGTCGCCGCGCCGAGGAGGTTCTGGCGCGGCTCGAGTTGAGCTATGACCCGAGGTGGCCAGTCCATCGTCTCCGTCCCGATCAGAAGCAGATGGTCGAGATCGCGCGCGCACTGTCCATGAACACGCAAGTCCTGATTCTCGACGAGCCGACGAGCTCGCTTACCGACGACGAGGTACAGGCATTGTTTCGAGCTATCCGCCAGATCAAGGGCGCCGGGGTGGCGACGATCTTTGTCTCCCACCGCTTCAGCGAGGTCTTCGATCTGGTTGACGAGTTGACGGTCCTGCGGGACGGAAGCACCGCCGCGGAGGGACCTGTCCAAGACTTCGATCCCCATTCGCTGGTTGACGCGATGGTCGGCAAGGAGGGTGCGTGGAAGGACTACGCACGGCCCGTGCGCACATCGCGGGCGCAGGAGGCTGATTCGCCGGCGCTCGAGGTCACAGGGATGACGATCCCGGGCCGCGTATACCACGCTGACCTGGACGTGGCCCGGGGCGAGATCGTGGGGGTCGCGGGCCTGGTCGGCGCCGGCCGCAGCGAGCTGCTGGAGGGGATCTTTGGCCTGCGTCCGGTCACCGAGGGATCGATCACGGTGGCCGGCAAGCCCATCAGCGCCCGCAGCCCGCGGGCGGCCATTGGGCAGGGGCTGGGCTTCCTGCCCCCAGATCGCAAGAGCCAGGGGCTGGTCCTGCAGCGAACGATCGACGAGAACCTGACGATGGTGGCAACGCTCTCCCGGTCGCGCTTCCGTCCCCCCGGTGGTCGCGACATCGATGCCAAGGTCCAGGAGATCACCCGCACGATGCGCCTGAGGGCGACGTCGCACCGCTCCCTAGTGAGCACCCTGAGCGGCGGCAATCAGCAGAAGGTGGCGGTCGGAAAATGGCTCATGGCCGATCCCCGCGTGCTGCTCCTTGACGAGCCCACACGTGGCGTGGACGTGGCGGCCAAATCCGAAATACACGAACTGCTACGCGGCGTGGCGAAGAGCGGGGTCGGCTTGCTCGTCGTGTCCTCTGAGAACGATGAGCTGATCGAGCTCTGCGACCGCATCCTGGTCATGTTCCGCGGGCGCATCGTCGCATCAATGACGGCAGGAGAAGCCGACGAACCAACGATCGCACGCTATGCAGGAGGCCACGTATGAGTACCAACGTCGTCGCGCCGCAGGAGCCTTCGGAGCCCGCTCCGGCTGGCCCCGGCGGTGACACTCTGGCCTCCCGCGCCTTCGCCGCTACACGGCACTTCAGGCCGGTCCTCTTGCTCGTCGTCGTACTGATGATCTACTTCACGGTGTCGCAGAGCGAGTTCCTGACCAAGTCGAACATCCAGAACATGCTGTCCGGCGTGTCGATCCTGTGGGTGGTCGCCCTCGGAATGACCTTTCTGCTCTTGACTGGCGGCGCTGACCTCTCGGTCGGCGCGATCGCCTCGATAGTCGGCATCTTCCTGGCCAAGCTGCTGAACCTCGGGGTGTCCGGACTTCCCTCCGTCCTCTTGGCCATCCTGTTCGGAGCGATGATTGGGGCGTTTATCAACGGGTTCCTCGTCGGCAGCCTGAACCTCTCGTTCTTCGTTGTGACCCTGGCCTCGATGATCACTCTCACCGGGGTCGTAAACCTGTGGTCGGGGACGAAGTCCTATTTCGTCAACTCACCGATCATCAACCGCATCGGAGTCGAGAACACGCTCGGTCTGCCGACGACGATCTGGATCATGATCGTGACGTTCGTGATTGCTCTCTACGTTCAGCACCGAACGTATTGGGCCCGAGATGTCTACGCGATCGGGGGCAGCGTGGTCGCCGCCCGGCTGTCGGGAATCCGAACGTCGCTAATCCTCATGAGCGTCTACGGCCTGTCGGGAGCCTGTGCCGCGCTCGGGGGCATCATCGCCACGGGTCGGATCGGCGCGGCGACGCCTCAACCGGATCCAAATCTGCCCCTTCAGGCCATCGCCGCAGTCCTTCTCGGCGGCACGAGTCTCCTGGGCGGCCAGGGCGGGGTGGGCGGCACGGCCCTGGGCGTCTTGTTCATCGGCATCCTGCAGAACGGACTGAGCATTTCCGGGGTCTCGAGCTTCTGGCAGCAGGTCATCACGGGCGTCATCCTCGTGGCGGCGGTGCTGGGCGATCGGATCTCCCTCAGCGGTGGCCTGGCCGGGCTGCGGACACGGCTGCGTGCTCGCTCTGTCGCGGCTCCGCCCCCCACCACGACCGAGTCAAGCTAGTGGAGGGCCATGCAATACCCGCGGCCCTCGCTCGCCTCCGCGGGGTCACGTCTCATGGCCTCGATCTATTCGAGCCGGGTCGTCGGTCGCTGAGCACGGCCACATCGACATTCTCGTGAACGCTCTCGGTGGACCCGCGCCTCGTCCCGACGGGTTTCTCTCGATCGATGACGATGGCTGGCGATGGTCCTTCGATATGAACTCGCCGGGTCTGAGTACTGCGTCGATGTACTGCGTCGATGGCGGCGTGATCCAAGCCGCCTGAATCGAGAGGAGTCCCGATGGCCGCGATCGTGGGGGCGATGAGCCTGCCCCATCTGCCGTTTCTGCCGATGCGCATTGAAAAGGAGCCGGATTCATGGCCGGCCCAGGAATACGCGGCCATGGCAGCGGAGTTCGACCGCCTGGCACCTGATGTGATCGTCGCTTTCAGCCCGGATCACCTGGCGTCGTTCTTCTTCGACAATCTCCCGGTTTTCGCGGTCCCGGTCCTCGATCATTTCACCGGCGCCACCGACGGCTACCCGCTCGTCGAGGACTCCCGCACGGTTCCATCCCACAGGGCGCTCGGACGAGCGATCTATCACCACGTCCTGCGTCACGACTTCGACGCGGCGCGGGTCGAACATTTCGAGGCTGACCACTCGGTGATCGTGCCCCTGCAGCTGATGAAGGTCGCGCGCGAGGTGCCGGTCGTGCCGCTGGTGGTCAATGCTCTCGCTCCTCCGCTGCCAAACGCGAGTCGAGTTCACGACTTTGGACGGGCTGTCGGCGGCGCAATCCGCGCCTTTGACGAGCCGCTGCGGGTGCTGGTCTTGGCAAATGGTGGAATCAACCAAGAGGTCGGGGGGCCACGTGCCGCCCCCGGCCGACCTGATGGAGCGCCCGATCGCGACTGGCTCGACAACGTCGTTAGACGCCTGAAAAGCGGCCAGGTGGCCGAACTGTTGCGCGAGGCCACCTCGGAGCGGATCGCGCACGTGAGCAATGCCGCCGGGGAGCTGTTCACGGTCCTGGCCCTGCTCGGCGCGATCGGTGACCGCGCGGCTGATCGGTTCGAACCCGAGCCCGAGAACGGGATCGCCTTTGGCCTATGGAGTGGAGACGCCCAGTGAGCATCTATGAGGTACACGTCATCTGCCGAGCCGCGTTGAAGGACGAGCAATTCCGCGCAGCGCTGATTGAGGACCCCGCGGCGGCCCTGGAGCCGTTTGCGCTCGATGTCGGGGAACGAGATGCCCTTCTGAATGGCGACGTGGCCCGCCTCTATGACCTGGGCGCGCACGAGTACGTACTCATGTGGCTGGCTCGCGCTCAGGTTCTCGGGCTAACCGTGCCGGAGTTCATGCGACGCATCACCCAGGCCGAACCGCACTTCGTCTACTAGATTTTGTTACACGCGCGCGCGTGTGGCGCTGTCAGTGGATCTCGATCGTATGGAGCGAGGGGGCCCCGCGGCGCACCACCTCTGACTCGAGCAGCGTCGCGCAGGCGGGGCAGATGTGCTCGCGGAGCTCGAGTTCGGGGTGCAGCACGAGATGGGCTCCGTGCCGGCTGGCATCGACAATGCGCGTCAGCGCCGCCGCCTTGAAATTCTCGGCGGCCGGGCCCAGGTCCTCGCCGCAGCCACAGCGGATGTGTCGCTGGCCGTCGAGCTTGAGCCCCGGCCCGATAGGACCTTCCCCCGGGGCGAGTCGCATGGCTGCCGGCTCCCGCGTGGGCGAGCGCCCGCTCAGCCGCTCGATACGAATCGCCTCGCGGCGCCCTGCCGTCTGCGCCTCGTCGACGGCACCGTCACAGAACACCACACCGTAGTCGAACTCAGCCCGCTCAATGCTCACTATGCCCTGCGCGATGTCGGCGGCGACGCGCGCCGGCTCGCGGTCGAGAGGGTCCCCGTACCCGCCGCCGCCCTCCGACGTCCACGCGAACACGTCCCCGCGTTCCAACTGGAACGTGGCGACCTTCGAGTTCAGCACCTCCGCCTCGCCTGAGCGCACCGCCGCCGGATCGGAAAGTTCAGCGGTCTCGGGCTCGTTCCCGTTCCCATGGAGAAGGAGCGCTTCGACGGTGGCGCCTTCCAGGCCGCCGAAGAGGCCCACCGAGTTCGGGACCTTGACGCCGTGGCCGACCAGGGACGCCCGGACCGAAGCGGCTCCGTGCGGCGTGAGGGCCACGCCCACCGACCGCCCGCCCCGGCTCGCCCCCGGGCCACCGGTGTCGGTGAGCAGCCGCCGATACAGATACAGGTAGGGGCCGTCCATCTCGTTGTCCTCGACGTTGCCCAGGCTCGGACGAGGCGTCGTGAAGTCCCCGGACGGGTCCAGGCCATCCCAGCCCAGCCCCGCCCCTCCGCCACCGGCGGTACCTTCGAGCAGCATCGTCCCGAACGGCATACCGGCTTCGTCGAGACCGCTCATGGGGACGACCGGGACCGACCCCTTGGACACGGCCTGGCTGTCGCCGGCCGTGAGCAGTGCGCAGGCGGCCAGCCGTGCGACCGCCATCACGGCCGCGTTCATCGACACCCAGGCCGCCGAGATCGTCCCTCCGGAGCACGGCGCCGGACGAGTGGCGTTGCAGACGATCCCCTCAGGGGCTTCGAGCGTCACGGCTCGCAGGATGCCCTCATTCCACCGTAGGTCCGGGGCCAGGATCGGGAGCAACCCGTTGAACAGGCCGCCGATCAGCCCCGACCGGGTGCAGTTGATGAATCCGGCGGCCTGCGGAGACGTGCCCGCGAGGTCGAACACTAGTCCGTCTCCTTCCTTACGGATGGTGAGGGAAACGTTGTGCAGCCCATCCTCGAGGCCGTCACCATCGATGAAATCGACCGACCGAAACACGCCGTCGGGAAGCGCTGAGAGCCGCGCCCGGAACTGCCGCTCGGACGTATCGATCTCGGTGCGCATCACCGACAGGACGACGTCGGCGCCATAGCGTTCCATGAGCTCGATCAAGCGCTGCTCGGCCACGTTGTTGGCCGCGATCATGGCTCTCAGGTCAAGTCCGACGCTCTGGGGCATGCGCGTCATGCCCATGATCATCTGCCAAAGGTCATGACGGAGCTCGCCGCTCTCCACGAGCTTGACGCCCGGGAGCAGCATCGCCTCCTGTTGGATCTCCGTCGCCTGGGTATTCCAACTCCCAAACACCATCCCGCCTACATCGAGCTGGTGGGCACATGACCCGACCCAGGCGATCCGCTCTCCCTCGTAGAAGATCGGGCTGACGATCGAGACATCGGGTTGGTGGACCGCGCCTTTGTATGGGTCGTTGAGGATGAACTGATCACCCTTGTTGATCCCCGGGTTCTCGCTCAGGTCATCGATAATCGACCGGATTACCGAGGACATCGTGCCCGTGTGCATGATCACCTGGGGTCCCATGGTCACGATCGAGCCGTCGCTGAGATAGGTGCCGTTGTTGAAGTCGGTGGCGTGGACGACGATCACCGAGCCCGAGACGCGCTTGAGCGTGATCGCCTGCTCCTCGGTGATTGCGGCCAACTTGTTGCGAACTACCTCGAAGGTGATCGGGTCGATATCGACGCTGACGCTGTCCGCCAGCGACTCGGTGGCGGTCATGAGGCCTCCTTGGTGGTGACGATGAGGTTGCCGTGCGCATCGAGCTCGGCGCGCTGGGTAGGCCCGACGTAGACGGTCGTGGTCGGGTGCTCGACGATCGCCGGGCCGCTGACTCGGAAGGAACTCGGCATCTGGTTCCAGTGCACCACCTGCGCCTGCATCTCTTGACGCAGCGTCGGCTCATAGATCCGCCGGGTCACCGACGGGGGTGCCGCTTGGCCATTCTGCAGTTGAGTCAGACGAGGCTTCGCCGTGCGGCCGATGGCCGAGGCGCGCAGCGCGGGGATCTCGACGCCGGCGCCGCGTGATCCCGACCCCTGCCCGTAGGTCTCCTCGTACATGGTCTCGAAGCGCTCGATCAGGCTCCTGATGGCGGCATCGTCGATGGGGCCGCTCGGCACAGGGACCATCAGGCTGTGGACCTGCTGGCGGTAGCGGATGTCGGCTATCCGGCTGATCTCAGGCGTGGTGTGCTCAATGCCGCTTTGATCGAGCCCGGCCACGCATTCCTGCTCGAGCTCGTCGAAGGTGCGCTGGACCTCGCGGGCGGCGATTCCCTCCCAGGGCTCGGCCGGGAAGGTGCCCCCACGCAGCATGGGCGAGCGCTCGGCAGAGATGTGCACGTCGGAGGCCATCGCTCCATAGGCTGACTGGGCCATTGATGTCGCCGGCACAACAATCTGACGGGCGCCGAGCTCTGCCCCGTACCCGGCGCAATGCATCGGCCCTGCGCCCCCGTAGGCATAGAGGACAAAGTCGCGCGGATCGCGTCCGCGTCCGACGGTGAGCTCCCTCAGGAGATCGGCCATCTGCGAGTCGGCCACCTGCCGAATGCCCGCCGCGGCGTCCTCGACCTCGATGCCCAGCGGCTCGGCGACCTGCTTGCGGATCGCCTCGGCGGCGGCGGCCTTGTCGAGCTTCATGCGACCGCCGAGAAAGCTGTCGGGATCGATGATCCCCAGGACGAGGTCAGCATCGGTCACCGTCGGACGCTCGCCGCCACGACCGTAGGCGACCGGCCCTGGGCGGGCCCCCGCGCTCTCGGGGCCTACGCTGAGCAGGCCGTCCGCAACGGAAGCAATTGACCCGCCGCCGGCACCGATGGCGCGGATGTCGACCATGGGTGTGGCCACGTGATACTTCTCGACCTCTGAGACCGCTGAGACGAGCGGCTTGCCGTCGATGATGAGTCCGACGTCGAAGCTCGTTCCCCCCATGTCGGTGGTGATCACGTTGCGATGGCCGAGGGCGTCGGCGAGGAACACAGAGCCGATGACTCCCCCCGTGGGTCCGCTGGTGAGCAGGGTGACCGCATTGCGCGCGGCGTGCTCGGAGCTGACCACACCGCCGATCGAGTCAAGGACCCCGAACGTTCCCGCAAATCCCTCCTCGCGCAGTCCGGCCTCTAGCCGGGCGAGGTATTGGCCCACGGTCCCGGCCAGGTAGCTGTTGAGCACCGTGGTGGCGGTTCGCTCATACTCGCCGATGAGCGGTGCGACCTCGCTCGAGAGGGCGACCTCGAGGTCCGGATCTATCTCGAGCGCGATCTCGCGAATCCGGTGTTCGTGGGCGGGGTTCCGAAACGACCACAAGAGCGTCACGGCCAGAGCCGACGCTCCGGCGGCGAGCAGCTCGCCGACGGCGGCGCGTACGGCGTTCTCATCGAGCGCCGTGACGACATGCCCGAACTTGTCGATCCGTTCCGGGACTTCCCGGATCAGGCGGCGTGGAACGATCGGGTCGGGATACCGATGTTGGCTGTAATGACCGAGCTGCCGGGACGGCACTCCAGCCGTGTATCCCATGAGCCGCTGGATGAGGATCGTGTCGCCGAATCCCAACGTCGTGATCAATCCCGTGGCCGAGCCCTTTCGCTCGATCATGGCGTTCGTGGCCTGGGTGGTCCCGTGCCCGAACCAGGCCACACGTGGCAGCAGTTCCCTGACCTCGGTGCCCATCGCCTGAGCGTGGACGTGGAGGGCATCGAGGACGCCCTGCTCCAGCCGGCCCGGGGTCGTGGGCGCCTTGGACGTGCCGACGGTTCCTTCCCGATCCATGAGGACGAGATCGGTGAACGTACCGCCGATATCGATGCCGATGTAAAGCTCTTGTTCAGGCATTCGCTGTCATCACTCCTTCTCGACTGCTGTTACTGACCCCCGCTGCGGCAGCTCGCGGAGGGATCCCCGATCAGACACTGCGCCCAGGCCCGCACGCTCTCATGGCCAGACGCCTGACCGAGGGGAAGCGGTTCCACCGACAGAGGCAAGGATCGCCCGCAGATCTGGCTCGGAGGCGGCCCGTATGTTGTTGCGTCGGAAGTCATGCTTCAGCGCCGCCGAGACCATGTGATCGACGTCGGCTGCATCCAGGGTTCCATCGCCAAAGCTCGCCTCGAAGTCGATCTCGGCATAGAGCCGCTTGGCGCAATCGACCGCGGCCGCGGCCGCGGGCTTCAGGTTGGGGCCGTTGAATGCGGCGACCGCGGGGAGGAGCACTCCGTTCTGGTAGCCGTGGGTCAGATGCACGGCGGCCGCTGACGAGAGGGCGTGGATGAGCCCGAGCCCGGCGTTACCGCAGGCGAGATTGGCCATGGCGCTCGCCTCGAGCAGTCGCTGAAGGTCGGTGGGCCGACGGTGCTCGAGTGCCGCAGGAAGGGTGCTGCAGATAGCATCGGTGGCCGCCACGGCCAGCGCGTCCGTGAAGACGCTGGCGTTCACTGCCCACAGTGCTTCGAGGGCGTGGCTGAGAGCATCGAGCCCAGCTTCCAGCATTGGCCGGCGGGGGAGGGTCTGCAGCAGCGTTGCATCAAGCAGCGCCACCCGCGGCTCATACCCGCGACCGCGAACCACGAGAATCTGCTCCTGTCCGGGATCGTGCAGCGTGAACGCGTTTGATACCTCACCCCCCGAGCCGGCGGTCGTTGGTATGGCGACGCACGGTGCGGGCAGCGCGCCGGCCCTGTCGCGACCGGCATACGTGAGGATCGGCCCAGGGTTCCTCAGCCCCAGCGCGACGGCCTTGCCGACGGCCAACGCGCTGCCGCCTCCGACCGCCACCACGGCGTCCGCCCCGTCAGCGACCGCCTGCGCGACCGCCTGCTCGGCATCCTCCACCGTCGGATCGGGCGCGACTAGCCCGCACACCGACGCGGGCAGCGCTCCGATCGACCCCTGCACCTGGGTGAGCAATCCCGCCTGCTCGACGCCCCGATCGCAGGCGATGGCGAGCCGTCGTGCCCCCAGGCCCTCGAGTTCATCTGAGAGCTGCTCGAGGGCTCCCAATCCGGCGATGACGTACGGCGGAGCGCTGAAGCTGCGTGTGACACTGGACGCCATCGGGCTCGGCTGGTCCGCGGTCACCCGAAGTTGATGTTCACGTTCTTGACCTGCGTGTAGGAGACCAGCTCGTCGAAGCTCTCCTCGCGCCCGACGCCCGAGTCCTTGAACCCTCCGAAGGGGACGCCGGGGAAGTGTCGGGCCGAATCGTTGACCCAGACATAGCCGGCCTCGGCGTCGCGGGCAAACCGGTGCGCGGTGCGCAGGTCGCCCGTGAAGATGCTGGCTGTCAGCCCGTAGGGGATCGCGTTCGCGATCTCAATGGCATCCTTGTACGTGTCGTAGGTGATGACGGCGAGAACAGGTCCAAAGATCTCCTCCTGGGCCAGCCGGGAGTCGGGCGCCACATCTGTGAACAGCGTGGGCCGCACGAACATTCCCCCGGACAGCGAAGCGTCGTCCGGCGGCCCACCGCCAGCGACCACGCGCGCCCCCTCCTCGCGGCCGAGCTTCATGTAGGAGAGCACCTTCTCGTACTGGCCGCGGTGCACGATCGCCCCGGTATCGGTGGCCTCCTCATTCGGGGGGCCGGACTTCATCGCGTCCAGGCGGCCGGCGAGTCGCTCAACGAACTCGTCGCGTCGCGACTTCTGAACGAGCAGCCGTGAGGTCGAGCCACACGACTGGCCCTGCCAGGTGAAGTTCATGCCTCGCACGGCTCCTTCTACAGCCAGGTCGAGATCGGCATCGGGCATGACCACCAGCGGGTTCTTGCCACCGAGCTCCAGGCTGACCGTCTTGACCACGTGCCTGGCTGCGCGCTGCTGGATCGATCGGCCGATCTCGGCTGAGCCCGTGAACGCGATCCGGCGTACGCCGGGGTGGGTGACGAGTGGATCCCCGGCCTCCATCCCGTAGCCGGTGACGACGTTGAACACTCCCCGGGGCAGGATGTCGGCAGCCAGCTCGGCCAGGCGGATGGTGGACATCGAGGTGTGCTCGGATGGCTTGAGGATCAGCGTGTTGCCGGCGATGAGCGGCGCTGCCGACTTGCTGGCTGCGAACATGAAGGGATGGTTGAAGGGAATGATTCGCCCCACCACGCCGAAGGGCGAGGGCACGGTGTAATCGAGCCGATCGAAGTCGCTGGGGATCGTCTCTCCGCGCAGCTCGAGGGCCAGCCCGGCGAAGTAGCGAAGCGCGGCTGCTCCCGTGAATGCGTCGGCCCGCATCTCCCGGATAGGGCTGCCGTTCTCCATGACGTCGAGCATCGCGAGTTCCTCGGCGTGGTCCTCGATGCGGTCGGCCAGCTCACGGACCATCTTGGCCCGTTCGAGCGCCGGGGTCGCCCGCCACGCAGCAAATGCGGTCGTGGCGGCCTGGACCGCGTCGTCGACGTCGTCCGCGGCGCAGCGCGGAAAACGCCCAATTGCTTCGCCTGTGGCCGGGTTGGTAGCCTCGATTGTCTCGCCGCTCCGGGCTTGTCGAAACGCGCCGTCGATGAAGATCGGCAGCGTCTCGCTGTCGGTGCTCAGGCTCACGGATTCTCCTTGTTCTCTTGTGTGCGCAGTCTTGTCATTAGCCCGACGGTGCCGCTAGCCCCAAAGGCCCTTCAGGGGGTGATCCCACGGTTCGATCGGGACGGGCCCGCGGCCTTCGAGCACCGAGACCTCGGCGAACGAGGACCGGTAGAAGCCCAGCGGGCGCTGGCTGGGATGCCCCGTCGCGAGATCGACGATCTCGCCGATGAACAGCGTGTGATCACCCACCGGATGTTCGTCGACAATTGTGGCGACGAGCCAGCCCAGGGCGTCTCGTAGGATCGGTGTACCGCTGTGTTCCTCGAATGTCGGCGTGGGTTCGTAGGCGGCTACGGGCATCCCAGCGAAGCGGCGCGCCTCTCGTTCCAGGCGCTCGCCGAGGAGGCTCACCCCGTACCGGCCGGACTCATGAAGGAGCGGGTGTGCGCGCGCGTCACGACGAACGCTGACGAGCACGAGGGGGGGATCCAGCGACACGGACATGAATGCGTTAGCGGTCATGCCCCGCACGTCGCCTGTCGAGGGCGATTTGATCGTCACCACGGTGACGCCGGTGGCGAACCGGCCGAGCACCTCGCGGTATACGGCCGGCGTGACCGGCGTGTGGGGCGGCTCAGTGGAACGGGTCACGGGGGTTGAGCGGGAAACCGAAGGCCATGCGTCCGTAGTTCTCGCCGGCTGCGTTGAAGTTGCAGAAGACGTGGCAGGCGACGGCGCGCACATCGCGCCACCCCCGCTGGATGGGGCTCTCGTCCCGTAGGGCGCTGGCGCCGGCCATTCCCATCAGCTCGTTAACGGCGCTAACCAGGAGTCGGGTGGCGTAGGTGATGTCCCGCCGATTGCGGACGCGATCCTCGAGCGTGACCTCGTGGTCGGACTCGGCCATGCTAAGCGCGCGACGTACGAGAAGGTCGGCGCAGTCAATCTTGGTGGCTGACTCGGCCAGCACCAACTGCATGGGCAGCGCGCCTGCCACCTGTTCCTGCGTGTAGGAGTTGGCCTTGGTGCGGACATGGTCCTGCCAGGCCTCGACGACTCCGCGCGCGATTCCAATTGCCGGTGCCACCATCGCGTGACCCCCGTAGGTCATGAACGGCTTCGTGTACATCGGATTCTCATGGATCGCTGCGCCCTCAGCGTGGCCCTCGATCACCGGCTGCATGTACAACGTGTGGTGCTCGGGGACAAACACGTCCTTGACCACAACGTTGTCAGAGCCTGAGCCGCTCAGCCCGGCGCTGTACCACGTGTCGACGATCTCGACATCGCTGGTGGGCAGTAGAAACAGGCGAAATTGGTGTTCGCCGTCCTCGGTATGGACCACACCGCCGAGCATCACCCACTGGCAGTGCTCGATGCCGCTCGCCCATGCCCAGTCTCCGCTCAGGCGCCACCCGCCTTCGGCGGGCTCGACTCGTCCGACGGGGACGAATGACGTCCCGATGAGCGCGTCCGGACCGTCAGTGCCCCACACATCCTCCTGAGCCTGCTGGTTGAAATGCGAGAGCACGAAGGGATGATCGATCAGGAACGACCCGACCCAGCCCATGGCCCCGTAGGCGCGGCCCAATTCGATGGCGATCTCATGGTGGGTGATGAGGCCGAGCTCGGTTCCGCCGAAGCGCGCCGGGACCTGAGTGCGCACCAGCCCTGAGCGGAGGAAGGCATCCACCATCTCGCGTGGGAGATGCCGGGCGTCGTCCGCGGCGCGGGCGCCGTCGCGGAGCAGCGGGAAGAGCGCGCGCGCTCTGTCGACTGCCTCCTTGCGCGTCTGAGGCGGTGATTCAACCGACGAGACCGGCATCTGGCTCTCCCTTGATTTGGCATCTACCGCACGGTGAGAGACCGCCGCCGGGCGCCCTCACCAGAATCGCGTTCTATCCTACAGAAGAGGGAGCGCCGAGTCCACCCCATGCCGACAACCCCAATGTCGCGCTGAGGGCCTGTCTGTTGCGGCGCGCTGCGTGGACCGCTCAGGCGGTGATGGACGACGTACCGGGGGTCTCCCCGAGCTCTCGGCCGGGCTGCAGCAGCTCCACCCGGGTTCCGTCGGGATCAGCGCAGAAGGCGAGCACCGTGCCGCTGGCCTCGCTATCGGGGACCGTGTATGGCGGACGGGTGAAGCGCACCCCGGCTACCTTCATCCGCTTGTAGGTCTCGGCGAGGTTCGGGACCTCGAAGCAGATGTGGCGCACTCCGAAGTCGTTGGCACGGTCGGGAAGTGACCGTCCATCGGTGGGACGCTCGAACTGAAAGAGCTCAAGGCGGGTCGGACCAAAGCGCACGAACGCGAGCGTGAAGCGAGCATCCTCGAGATCGTGCAGCTGAGCGATCTGCGGGTCGTCGACGTCCCGCAGAATGGTCTCGACGCGACCCCCGAAGAACCTCTCGTAGAAGGCAATGGAGCGATCCAGGTTTCTGACGACGATCGCGGTGTGGTGGAGACTGAGGCTGACTGGGTCCATGGACGTGATCGCTACTCGGCCGTGCCGAGGATCTCGGCGTGGATCACTTCGGGCGGCCCGGTGATCAGAGACGCGGTTCGTCCCAAAGCCTCTTTGAGCGCAGGCAGATTCTCGTGCGAATCCGCTGCGGCCTGGTCGCAATAGCGCTCGTAGATGAAGACCTGCTCTGGATGCTCACGATCGGCGTGAATGGTCCACATCTCGGTCCCGGGCTCGCTCTCGGCGGCGGCCCGCACCGGCTCGAGGGTCTCGATCAGCTCATCACGCCGACCCTCCACAACGTGCATTCGAACGAGTTTTGCAATCGGTGCCATCGAGTCTCTCCTTCGTCGATCGAAGCCGAACAGGCTCGTGGACGCTCGGCTTGGCCTGGGTTTTTCTGTACCGTATAACAAGACACGGTTCTGTTCAGCAGAACGGATGAGTATGTCAATCAGGCGAGGAGGAAAGGCAGCCGTGCGCCCCCCATATCGATACTCCCCGATTGTCGAGCGACCGCCCATCGAGTACCCAGAGGGCAAGCGCTCCGCGTTCTACATCGGCCTCAACGTCGAGCACTTCCATCTCGGACGGCCATCGACGAGCGTTACTCCGCTCACAGCCACACTCGCTGTTGATCCGATGAACTTCGGCTGGCGTGATTACGGCACCCGCGTGGGCATCTGGCGCATGATCGAGCTGCTCGACGAGCTGGGGCTGCGGGCCAGTGTGCTTCTCAACTCCGAGGTGTGCGAGAACTACCCACAGATCGTTGCGGCTGGGGTGAAGCGCAACTGGGCGTGGTTGGGGCACGGCGTCACGAACTCGACGCTGTGGACAGGGATGGAGCCTGACGATGAGCGCGACCTGCTCCGCGGAATCGTTGACACCATCACCGAGGCCACCGGCCAATCCCCTCGCGGCTGGCTGGGTCCGGCGTTGACTGAGACTGAGCACACGCCGGCTCTACTCGCCGAGCTCGGTTTCACGTATTCGCTGGACTGGGTCGCCGACGATCAGCCGTTTCCTCTGGAGGTCAGGGGCCGCCGGTTCATGTCCGTCCCCTACTCAGTCGAAGTTAACGACATCCCGGCTTTTCTGGATCGAGGGATGACCGCGGCCGCTTTCGGTCAGGCGATCGTCGACCACCTCGAGCTTCTCCGCGCTGAGTCCGGACGTCGTCCCGGTGGGGTCCTCGGGGTTGCATTGCATCCGTTCCTGATCAACCAGCCCTCTCGCCACCGGTACCTCGCCCAGGCTCTGGAGCGGGTCCGTGGCTTCGATGATGTGTGGTTCACGACCAGTGACGATGTGGCCGCTTGGTATCTCGAGAACTACTACGACGAGGCGGTCAGCGCTGCGACCGACGCGCGGGCGGGATGACGGTGGACGAGGTATCGCCTGACTCGGCCCAGTTCTTCGCGTCGCGGGGCTTTGGTACGACGATCGGATTTGGCCGACGGCCAGCGCTGCTCGTCATCGACTTGGTCAACGCGTTCACGGATCCCGAAATGCCGCTCGGCTCGAACCTTGACTCGGTCATCGAGCAGCTGAGGCCGGTGCTCGGCACTGCCCGGCAGGTTGGGATCCCGATCCTCTACACCGTCGTCGGCTATGAAGAGAGTCTGGCCGACGCGGGTGTGTGGTTCCGCAAGCAGAAGGCGCTCACGACGTTGATGCTCGGCACCCCGGCCGTCGAGGTGGACTCCCGGGTCGCACCGGCGCCCGGGGAACAGGTCATCCTCAAGAAGTACGCCAGCGGCTTCTTTGGGACCGATCTGGCGTCGCGCCTCACAAGTACCGGCATTGACACGCTCCTCATCACCGGCGCCACGACGAGCGGTTGTGTCCGGGCGACGGCGGTCGACGCAGTGCAGCTCGGATACCGGCCGATGGTGGTCCGCGAGGCCGTTGGTGATCGGTCTCCGGCAGCGCATCAGCAGGCCCTGTTCGACCTCCAACAGAAGTACGCCGATGTCGTTGACGTGCGCGAGACGATCGATTTTCTGAGGACCGTTGCCGGGGCCGCGCTGGAGCAGGGGTAGTGCGGCTCTACTCCTTCGATGACCTTCGGATCGGCGTGGGCGCCGCCAATGCTGGGTTGGTCGATGTCACCTCCCTGGTCGACGACGTCGTGCCCATCGGGCGGATGGCCGCGCTCATCGCTCGCTGGCCGCGGCTGCGGAGGGCGGTGGACGAGGCCTCGAGTGGCGGGACCGTTCTACCCCTCGATCAGCTGACCATCCGTGCGCCTCTGCCGGCGCCACGCAACGTGATCGCGGCTCCAGTCAACTATCGCCTGCATCAGGAGGAGATGGGAGGCGCGGCGGGGGTGTACGCTGGCTCCGAGATAGCGACAATTGAAACGTACGCCGGATTCGTCAAGGCCTCCTCTTCAGTGGTCGGTCCCGACCAGCCGATCCGGCTCCCCTTCCCTGACCGACGATTTGACCACGAAGCCGAGGTCGGGGTCGTGATCGGGGCCCGGGCCGCGTCGGTGCGACGAGAGCGCGCGATGGAACACGTGTTTGGCTATGTACCGCTACTCGACATCACCATGCGGGGGCCCGAGGACCGCTCCTACCGCAAGAGCTTTGACACATTCACGCCCATCGGGCCAGCCATCGTCACCGTCGATGAGGTTCCCGAGCCCTCCGCGATCACCTTCGAGCTCACGGTCGGTGGGAAGCGCCGCCAGCGTGCCACCACGCGCGATCTGATCTACGACATTCCGAGGCTCGTTGAGCTCTATTCGGCGGGGATGGTGCTCGAGCCGGGCGACCTGATCGCTACCGGGACCCCGGAGGGAGTGGGCCAGATCAGATCGGGAGATGAAATTGTGCTGTCCCTCGACGGCATAGGCCGCTTGTCCATGAGGGTGCAGGACGCGGTCTAGCGACGATCGTCACCGGCTGGCGGCGGTGACGGCGGGCGCCAGGCCGAGCAGTCGGGAAAGGGCCGCCGAGGTGGAGGCGACGCTGGCCGGCCCGAAGACCGCGGCGACGAACCGATCGGGGCGCACCAGCACGTAGCTTCCCCCGCATTGCCGCAGCGCTCGACGCAATGTGCCGTCGAAGTCGGCGATGGCCGTCACGTGACCAGCACGCGGAAACCGCTCGTCGAGCAGCGTCCGGACCCAGGTCGGGTCGAGCCGCTGCCAGAGGGGATCGGCGATCGGGACGGGGGGCGCCAGGCGCGTCCCGAGCTCGACGGCGAGAATCGCATAGCCCGGTCCCAGGACGTCGTCCAGGCGAACCGGGCGACCGGCGGGCATGAGCACATTCGGCTGGGGCAGGAGCGTGCCGACAAGTGGGTGCTGGCCGACCAGCAGACCGCCGGTGTACCGGGCCCGGGGCGCGTACCGCATCTCCTCGAGCCACCGCCTCCCCGCAGGCACGCGCGTGACCAGCCCGACGACGCCGTCGCGGATCCGGGCGCGACGCCGGCCGCGGGTCATCACGATCGCCCCCAGTTGCACCGAGAGATCGATCATCGCCTGGGCATGGGGGCGACGCTCCGCCTCATAGGTCCGCAGGAGCGCGAGGTGGGCCCGGCCGGCGCGCACGTCGGAGAGCTTCCAGGTTAGGTTGGCGACGTCGCGGATCCCGGAGTTGAGGCCCTGTCCGGCGAAGGGAGGCATCATGTGCGCGGCGTCGCCGCTCAGGAAGATCCGGCCCTCGCTCCAGCGGGCGGCGTTGAGCGCGTGAAAGGAGTACACGATGCTCCGCTCCACATCGCTCGGGGAAATCCCGCGGTATCGGGTCAAGAGCGCGGCGACCAGCTCGAAGCTCGGGGCGATACCCGTCGGCTCATCGTCGGCGAGGAGGAACTCATAGCGACAACGGCCATCGCGGCCCGGGATGATCACGGTGGGGCGGGCCGGGTCGCCGACGTGGATGCCATACCGCTGGTCGTGAAAGTCTCGCACGGTGTCGACGACGAGCCATCGTTCGCCGAACGATCTACCCCGCATCTCGATTCCGAGCGCCTTCCGCACGGTGCTGCGACCCCCATCCGCCCCCAGCAGGAACATGGCGCGACACTCGGATCGCGTGCCGTCAGGCGTCTGCACGGTTGCGATCACCGCCCTGGAGTTCTGGCGGACCGTCACCACCTCGGTGTCGAACACCACCTCCACGTGTGGGAAGCGCTCGAGCGCTCGGAGCAGGCCTCGTTCCAGGTCGGGCTGGGCGAAGGGGTTCTTGAACGCGTGACCGTGAACCGGGGGACTCGGCCCGCGCGCAGCGAACAACAGGTCACCCCGGTGGCCGTAGTACCGCGTTCCCGTGCCGGGCACGAAGACGTCGGCGAGGCTCTCGCTGAGACCGGCCCGCTGGAGGGTCCGAATCGACTCGCCGTCGAGGCTGATGGCTTTGGCTTCGTCGCTGGTCGAGGCGTGTCGCTCCACGACCGTGACCGGGACGCCTGCCTCCCCCAGGAGATTGGCCGCCGTCAGTCCGGTCGGGCCTGCGCCCACTACGATGACGTGGCTCCGGGATCCGTCGGCACGATCCCGGGCCGCCGACGCGCGGATGTCGGGGATCACTACGCCACGGGGTGGGCGGCCCGCCAGGGCGGCACCGGCCCCCAAAGGTTCACGGTGCGCGCCGAGGGCTCCCAGACACGCGGCGTATATTCGACGCGATCGTCGTAGAAGAGCTCCATCTCGGCCGAGAGTTCGACGTGAAAGGCAGCGGGATCGTCGAACATCATGAACAGGTTGTTGCCAGGCCCGTGGCGACCCGGGCCCCAGGCGACATCGACGCCGGCGCCAGCCAGCCGATCACCCCATTCGCGGAAGTCCTGCCAGCCCGTCAGGTCGAAGGAGAAGTGATCGATGAGAGTCGGTGAAGGGCTCCTCACGATTGCGATGGTGTGATGCTCGCGCCCGCAGCGCAGCCAGGCGAAGTCGTCGCCCATCCGATCAGAGAGCCGCATACCCATGGCCTCTTGGTAGAAGCCGAGCACGTCGGTCATGGCCTCGGTGGCGAGAGTGAGGTGCTGGAGGCGGATCGGGCGCCGGCCGCTGTCGGCGACGTGCTCCCCGGGACGGCCAATGCGACCGCGGAGGCGCAGCTCGCGCCCATCGGGATCCGTGACGACGTGAACCCCGTCCTGCTGGTGGATGTCGACGCCGTGGTCCTGCAGCCGGTCGAGCAGACTCTCGAGCTCAGACGGAACGGGGATCTCGAGCACGAAGTGCTCCAGCGCCGGAGAACCCGCGCTCAGCTCCAGTACCGGCTCCCCCCACCCCCATCCCAGGCCGACGCGGTTCCCTGCCGATTCCGGCCCTCGGACCATCCCGACGATGTCCTCGTAAAAGGATGCCGAATGCTCCATGTCGGGGACGCGCAAGGCGATCGCCGCTAACTCTCCGTGCCACTCAAGCGATGTCATGTCTCTCTCCTCATCTCGGTGGGTCAGATGCGAAACGTCGTCTGAACCTCGGGAACGAACAGTTCGTCGGGCTCGAGACGCCGGGAGCAGAGTCCCTGCTCGAAGCCCATCTCGAGGAAGGCTGAGAGGGTCCTCCGGTTAGCGTCGATCCCGTACGGCCAGGGGTCGCTTCCCAGAGCCTCGGTGATCTCCCGGGCATGGGCGTTGGCCCAGGGGATGGGAGCGCGCGCCGCATTGCTGTCGAGGGCTCGCGCCAGCGCTCGCTCCTTGGCGGCCGAGAAGGCCGTCAGCAGATTGGCGGCGATCCAGCGGTTCTCCTCATACACCTCCCGTCGGATGACGATGAGGTGCATGATCGGGAAGATCCCCGTCCGCTCTAGGTACGCACGCTCCACGGCCTCGGGATCACGGAAGAGGTGGACCAGTCGGCCGGTGCCGTCCTCGAAGCCCGTCGGTGGATGGGGGGCCAGGATGGCGTCGACTTCGCCGGCCAAGAGCAGGTCATTGAGCGCCTTCTGGGTCTCTACGGTCACTCGGACGTCGTCGGGCACTTCAACCGGGAGCGTCTCGACGCGACCGGGCTCGTTGGTCCCGCCCTGGACCCATTCGACGTCGGTCAGCCCGACGCCATACTCCTTGCTCAGTAGGTCGCGTCCGTAAACAGTCGCGGTCACCGTCCACTCTGGGATCCCGATTCGGCCGCCGCTCAGAGCGCCCGGATCGTCCCTGGGGCCGTCGTCGCGGACATAGAGCGCCGAGTGGCGAAAGGCCCGCGAGGTGAAGACAGGAATCCCGACGACAGATGTGTCGTCGGCGGCGCGCAGAGCCGAGAACTTTCCCATGGAGAACTCGCCGATGTCCCACTCGCGGTAGCGCGCGAAGCGAAAGAAGATCTCCTCCACCTCGTAGGTCAGGCACGTGAGGTCGACCCCCTCCACCGGAACAGTTCCCGTGACCAGATCGCGCACGTGGTCGGAGTCGCTGAGGGCCAGGGTCAGGGCGACGTTGTGACGAGCGCTGCTCATGGCCCGGGACCCTCGCCGCCCGCCGCCCTCATGGCGAGCTCTTGGCCGCGGCCTTTGAGGCGCGGTCTCCGCCCGGCGGCGGGCCGCCGGGGTAGCCCTTGGCGCCGACCCTCACATCGACAAGCACGCGGCCCCCGTCGGCAACGCGAGCCACCGCCTCGGAAAGGGCTCCTGCGAGCTCGTCGAGGTGCTCGACCGGCGCCGGCGCCTCGAAGCCCAGTGAGCGGGCCAGCATGGGAATGTCGGGAGCGGGGTCAGATATGCGCTGCCCGACCCAGCGGTTCTCCACCGGCCGGCCCCGGTGGCGCGCGACATGCTCCTGGTGGACCTCGTCGTTGAAGAACGAGCCGTTGTCACTGACGACGATGAGCAGCGGGAGTCGGTGGTGTGAAGCGGTCCACAGGGCCGCATTCCCCATCAGAAAGTCGCCGTCGCCGAGCACCGCCACCGGAAGCCGATCGGTCCCGTCGAGCGCGAGCGCCGCCCCGACGGCAAGGCCGGGCCCCGCGCCGACGCCTCCGCCGCCGTCGTGACCCAGGTAGTCGAGCGGGTGGCTGACGACGAGGTCCGCACCGTCGAAGCCCAGAGGAAGCCGGACGAGCGTGGCCGGAAGATCCCGGAGCGCCTCGTCCAGGGCCCGGGCCAGGTCGCCAACCAGGATCTCATCGCCATCCTCGCCGAGCAGTCGGGGTGACCGCGTGAGATCGGTGGGCGGCCACTCGTCCCGCAGGGTCGGCGGCCCGGAGCCGAGCTGCTCCGCGAGCGCGTTGACGAGCAGGTCGGGGTGAGACTCGATCTCAAGGTCGATCGGCGCCAGGCCGAAATGATCCTTGCTCCATCCGTTGTGCAGGACGAAGTCCATCGTGCAGGAGACCGTCCAGGCCTCGACCTGATCAGTGCCGTATGCCTGCTTGAGGGTTCCGGCCAGGTCGATCCAGTCGAGGCTGACGATGACATCGGCAGCCCGTACGAGCTCGCGCCCCGCCGGGCTCAGGAAGGTGCCGGGGGCAGCGGGGTTGAGCGCATGCCCGGTGGGAAAGCCGGCCCCCGTCTTGAGGTCGCAGAGAACAGACGCGCCCAGGCGCTCCGCGAGCTCGATGCGACGCTGCCACGCTTCCTCGCTTCGGCTCACTCGCCCGACGAGGAGCAGCGGTCGCCGTGCGGAGTTCAGCGCCGCCGCGAGCCGCTGCACCGCCTCGGGCCGGGGAGCCGGGGGCGGAACAGGCCGGTGGCGCTTGGGGTCGGGAAGGCGCACCGGCTTACTCATCGACGCCTCCTGCATCTGCGCGTCCAGGTTCACGTAGGTCGGCGCGCATGGGTAGGTCCACGTGCGCACGTAGGCCTGCGCGATCGATTCGACGGCCGCCTGCGCCGACGTGGGCTGATCGTCCCACTTGACGTAGGAGCGGACAAGCGCGCCCTGATCGGCGGCCGTGTGGATCCAGTCGATCCATGGCCGGCGCTCGGCGGCGTCCAACGGACCGGTCGCTCCGACCACGACCATGGGCACGCGGTCACACCAGGCGTTGAACAGGGCCATTGTGGCGTGCATGAGCCCGACGTTGCTGTGCAGAGCTACGCCTATCGGGCGCTCGGTGACCTTGGCGAATCCGTGCGCGATGGCGACCGCGTGCTCCTCGTGCAGGCAGAGGAGCATCGTCGGGTTCTCGTTGCCCAGCACGTTGACAATGCTGTCGTGAAGCCCCCGGTAGCTGGCGCCTGGATTCAACGCGAGATACTCGAGGCCAAGCGAACGCAGCGACTCCGCGACCGCATCGCTGTTGAAGCGCTCGTTCGATCTGGCATCGAAGGCGCTGGTCGGCCGGTCGCCTCTCATCCTGCTCTGGACACCGGTCACGCCCGCTCGCTGCCGGGTCCACCCGGCAAGGCCCGGCCCAGATAGTCCCAGAGCATGACGAGATGATGTTCGGACCAGACGCTCTTGCGCTTGGCCAGCGCTTCCTGGTCAGAGGACCAATGCCGAGGCTCGCCCAGGATGGACGTGACCACCTGCTGGTGGGCCGCCTTCTCGAGCAGGACGGCCCTTATGACCGCGTCACGCACGTCCTTGCCCACTGTGACGATCCCGTGATTGACAAGCAGCAGAGCGCTCTCGCCGTCCAGTCCCTCAGCCACGTCCGCCCCCATCTCGGGCGTGACGATCAGGTCGGCGGTCTTGGTGAATCGGGGCACGTCGGGGGGGACGAAAAGAGTGCCCGCGTGCGAGAGGGGAAGCAGAGGCTGGCCAGCGGCGCCAACCGCGATCGAATGCGGCGGGTGGGAATGCACGACGCCTCCGGCGTCGGGCCGTGAGCGCATGATCTCGGTGTGGATTGGCCACTCGGAGTGCCTCGGACGGTCGCCCTCCAGCACCTCTCCGTCAAAGGAGACCAGGATGACGTGATCGGCCGTGATCTCCTCGAAGCCGTAGGTCGAGGCCTTCATCCAGACCCCCCGGTCCTGTGGGTCCCGGGCCGAGACATGACCCCAGACATAGTCGTCATGGCCGTTGGCGCCGAGGATGCGGCATCCGAGGGCCACGAGCTCGCGCAGCTCGGTGGTGTCGCTCGCTCTGACTGGAGTGACGCCCGTCATGACTCTTCCTCACCTGGTGTGGCGGCGGCGGTCCGCGTGCTCATGATGGTCCCCGCCGAGGACAAATTGGTGATGACGACGCTCCCTCTCGCTCCGGCCAACGGTTCTGTCCATCGGAAGCTCATTCTGCCTGGTCGGCAGCTTGACTGTCAAGTTGAAGCCCGAGCAGTTTCCGGCGGCGGCTATGGTATGCATCACGCATGGCAGAAACGTCGATCGTCGAGAACGACAAGCCGATCTATCCGATCGGCTCTGTTGATTCCGCGATGCGCCTCCTATTGATGATCGGCGAGCGCGATCGCGTGCGGATCGCTGAGGCCGCAAACGAGCTCGGCGTCGCCCGGTCGACTGCTCACCGGCTCATGCAGATGCTCCTCTATCACGGCTTCGTGCGTCAGGATCTCGAGTCCAAAGCCTACGTCGCCGGGTCCAAGCTCATCGGTCTCGGTCTGCAGGTGATGCGCAAGCTCGACGTACGCACCATCGCCCGCCCCTACATGGAGTCTTTGTGCGCCGATGTCGGCGAGACCGTTCACCTGTTCGCCTTGCAAGCGGAGCGCGGCGTCCTGTGCCTGGACTCCGTCGAAGGCCCCCGCGGTCTGCGTGTTGGCTCCCGCACCGGCATCGTCCTGGCCGCGCACGCAAGCTCATCCGGTCGGGCCCTGCTCTCGACGCTCCCGATCGAAGACGTAATGGAGATGTATCCGTCCAAGCGCCTGCCCAAGCACGAGCACAGCTCGATCAAGCTCCGGAGCGAGTTGCTCGAGCGCCTGGAGAGCGCGCGGAATCTCGGATACGCCGTTCAGCGCGACGAGAGCGAGGACGACGTGAGCGCGATCTCGGCGCCGTTGCGGACCGATGATGGCGTCGCCAGTTTCGCGCTCACCGTTGCGCTGCCGACCTCGCGGCTGTCCGATGAAGCCGTGCCTCAGATCGGCGATGCGGTGATTGGCTACGCCCGCGAGGTCGCAGCCTCGCTCGGACTCTGATTAGGGCTGAACGGCTCGCCTGAGCCGGTGGTGTCGGACCTCCGGTCAGCCAGATCCCGGGCGACATTCGCGGGATCGCGGCTGCCGGGCCGGGGGAGCGTGAACCGGTCACGAGTCGTGCACCACTCATCGCCTCCCATGCGGGCGACGAGGTCGAGTTGCTCTGGCCGAGGCACGTAGCCGTCGATGGCATCGTCGCGCACGTGGATGCGCTGGATCCAGGCGACGACGAGGTTGTTGGAGGCATGGTCGGGTGTCCCGAGCTCGAGGACTTGCATCACCCGGCACTCCAGGGCCGCCGGGGCCTCGGCCACCCGTTGGGGGGCGACCACTGCCGAGGGTTCGCCCCTGAGTCCGACCACCTCCCACTCGTCGACCTCCGGCCCGAACTCGCCGCTGCAGGCATTCGCGACCTCGGCGAGCTCACGGTTGACCAGGTTGACCACGAACTCCCCCGTCGCCTTGATATTTCGCAACGAATCCTTATTCGTGCCCTGGCGACTCCCGGGGCCGATCCCGATGACCGGTGGGTCGAACGAAAAAGCTCCGAAAAACGAGAAAGGCGCGAGGTTGGCGGCGCCCTCGGAAGACAGCGATGACACCCAGGCAATAGGTCTGGGCGCGATCAAACCGTTGATGAGCGCGTTCCGCTCTCCCCGGCCGACGATTGCGGGGTCGATGATCATGGCTTCACCCTGTGACCTGGTAACGCGGCGGGCTCAAGGCGCCGCGCCCGTGCGGACGAAGGTGTTGCGCAATGTTCCGATGCCGTCGATGGACACTTCGACGACGTCCCCATCGGCCAGGAAGTTGCCCTGCGGTTCCCCCACCCCGCCTGGGGTACCGGTGGCGATGAGGTCACCCGGCTCGAGCTCGACGATCGTTGAGATGTCGGCGACGAGCGAGGGAACGTCGAAGACGAGGTCGCCCAGCGGCGCTCGCTGGCGCTCCTCACCGTTGACGCTCAACCGAACCTCCCGGTCAGCGAGCGCGCCGAGCTCGTCGAGCGTCACCATCCACGGGCCGACGGGTGTCGAGCGCTGGAATGTCTTGCCGGCGAACCACTGGATGGTTCGCCGCTGATAGTCCCGAGCGGTGATGTCGTTGAGCACGGTGAGGCCGGCGACATGCGACAGGGCGTCTTCGGGCGCGATGTCCCGGCCGCCGGTGCCGATGATCACGGCCAGCTCGCCCTCGTAATCGACCTTGTTACTGGGCCTCGGTAGCTCGACCTGGGCATAGGGATCTGTGAGCGCTCGATCGAGCTTGCCGAACAGGGTCGGAACGCTGGGCAGGTCCCGGCCCATCTCGAGTATGTGGGTGCGGTAATTGAGGCCGACACACACGACCGCGCCCGGGTGCAGAACCGGGCGCAGAAGGTCGGCCTCCTCGAAAGGGCGCGGCTCGCCGTCGGTTGCAGCTCGCCGCGCTTCCTCCCACCCGGCGGCGCCGGCCCTCAGGAGCTCACCGACGTCCGCGTAGCCGCCAACCGGCACCGCGCCGTCACGGTCGATCACCACGGCGCGCGGCCCGTCGTGGCCGTTGAGCGTGCCCAGGCGCATCAGGCCCGGGCAGAGAAGGTCTCAGCGATCTCCTGGTGCGGCACCTGAGCCGGCTGCTCCCGGTACTTGTCGACCGCCCGCATGAGCGGGGTGTCGTGGACCGCGAACAGGATGGCCCGATCATGCTCCGAGCTGTTGAGGTGCTCGTGGATTGCCCAGCTCGGAAGGACGAACATGTCGCCCGCCCTCCAGTTGAATCGCACGCCGTCGATGATCGTGGCTCCGCAGCCCTCGAAGGCAAGATAGACCCAGCTTCCGGTGTGCCTGTGGGCGGTGGTGTGCACACCGGGGCGCAGCATCTGAATCGAACATGTGAAGGTCTTCATCACCGGCTGACCGCTGTGCGGATTGATGAACTCGAGGACAACGTCGTCGTATGGATCTGCGGCGACCTGGGCCAGGTTGTTCAGAGCCCGGTCGGTATCCGCCCACTTGTAGGCCATGATCGGCGAGTACTCGGTCGTCAGAGGCTCCCCGGCCGGGCGCATCTGACCGACGCCGTACTTGAGCACTGAGCCATTGAGATGTTTGTTGACGGGCTGCTGCTCGTGCGGGTAGTTCTCGAAGAACGCGCCATCGAGGTAGTTGTTGAGCGGTATGTCCAACGCGTCCATCCAGATGGCCCGCTCGTCGGATTCGCTGCCGTGGTCGTGCCATGTCCACGGCGGAGTGAGGACGAGGTCACCGCGTTCCAGGAACACCTTGTCGCCCTCGACCGTGCTGTAGGAGCCGGCGCCGTCGATGATGAAGCGAATGGCCTGCGAGGTGTGCCGGTGCGCGGGAGCGATCTCCCGCCCGTTGAGCCACTGAACCGCGGCCCAGATGGTCGAGGTCGCGTACGGCATCCCGTTCTGCCCGGGGTTGGCCAGGGCGATGGCGCGGCGATCGCCGCCCCGCTCGACGGGAACCAGTGCGCCGGCGCGTTCCGCGATCCCATGGAGATCGTTCCAGTGCCATAGCCAGGCCTGGGTCTTGGGCGTGGGGACGAGCCCCATGATCTCTGCCTCGAGCTCCCACAGGGGGATGAGATGGCTGCGGGTCATATCGTTACGCAGGTCTTCGAGGGCTGTCGTCTGGGTCATGCTCATCGTGATCCTCGTTTCTCGGGCTCGAGGGGTCTGCTACTGATAACCGGAATCTGCAGTACAGAACACGCTATCGGCTGCTCGGAGACCCGTCAAGCGGGGAAGGTGGGCCGTCTTGAGCCAGCGCGACCGTGGGCTGCAGGAAGTAGAGCCAGTCGAGCTCGGTGAAATCGTCGGCCGCGTGCTGGGCGAGCAGACGGTTGCGCAGAGCCAACCCGATTCCGTCGATATGGATCATCTCCCCGAAGGTCCTGGCCATGTTGACTACCCGGCTTGTGTGTGGGATGCGGACGGCCTGGTAGGCGGCGAACGCCTCGGCAACGTCGTCGTGAGAGGCCACCATCTCGGCCAGGCAGAGGGCATCCTCCAGTGCCTGGCAGCCACCTTGAGCGAGGTACTGCAGCATCGGGTGGGCGGCGTCCCCCAGCAGCGTGGTCCGCCCGCGGGACCAGTTCGCGAGGGGATCCCGATCGATCATCAGCCACCGCATCCCTCGCTCCAGTAGTGTGGCGCCGCGCCGCACGGGTTCGCAGCAGCTCCCGAAGACCTCGTCGAGCTCGGCCGGCGATCCGAATTCTTCACTGTCAGGGTCGGAGACACGGCTGCGAAATACGCCCACCTGGTTGTAGAGCTCTCCGCGACGCACCTTGTACTGGACTAGGTGCAAGCCTGGGCCCCACCAGTAGACCATGCTGTCCTGAAACTCGTGGAGGTGGGCATTGGCCACCGAGATCGCGCCCCGGTAGGCGACGTACCCGGAGACCACCGGCTCATCGGTGCTGACCATTGTCCGGACAACCGAATGCAGGCCGTCAGCGCCGATCACCGCTTGTCCGGCATAGGAGGAGCCGTCCGCGCAGCGTGCCGTGGGGCGCTCGTCGTCGGCGTCCACCAGCACGACACGCCGATTGACTTCCAGAGCGATACGGTCCTCACGCTGGCAAGCCTCGAGCAGGATCGCGTGCAGATCGGTGCGGTGCAGCACCACATAGGGGGTGCCATACCGCTCCCGGAACGGCCGTCCGAGGTCGACCGAGGTCAGCCGCTCACCAGTTCGAGCATCCATGAACGCAAGCGAGCTGGGCAGCACGGAGCAATCCAGCACGGGGGGGAGGAGGCCGAGCCGCTCCAGCACCTGCGTGGCGTTGGGTGCCAGCTGAATCCCGGCCCCGATCTCACCGAACTGGGGGGCTGCTTCGAGGACGCGCACCGCTTGGCCCTGCCGGCCGAGTGCATAGGCAGCGGCCAACCCCCCGATCCCTCCCCCGACGACGACGAACTCCGCTGCGGCGTTGACCGTCACAGCTTTTTTCCGGGAGCGGCACCTGTGATCAAGTTCTCGCCTTCGAAGCAGAACATCGGTCTATCTTGCAGAACGGGCGCTCCCACGTCAAGGCATTCGATTCTTGACACATTGCTTCCGTATTCTAGAATGGCGTTCTTCAGAGCAACACATTTAGCGTTTGTGCTGGCTGAGGAGAAATGATCAAATAAGGGAGGGGAAATGGACCGGCTGGCCGACAAGGTGATCCTGGTGGCGGGGGCGGCCGCGGGAATCGGGGCGGCGACCGCGACGCGATTGGCAAGCGAGGGCGCCCGCGTCGTCATCGGCGACATCAACTATGACGGCGCCGAGGCCACGGCGAGCCGGCTACGCGACAGCGGACATAACGTCCACGGCGTGCGTTTCGACGCCACTGACGACGAGTCCGTGCGCGAGATGGTGGAGGCCACCGTTAAGCTCCACGGCCGCCTTGACGGCCTGCATTACAACGCCGCCGATCTCTCGCATGAGACCTTCGGACGCGACACCGACGTGATCGATGTCCCTGACGAGGTCTGGGACCGGACCCTCGCGGTCATTCTGACGGGCTGCCGCCGGGCGTTCCGGCACAGCCTGCCCCATCTACTCGCCAACGGAGGAGGTGCGCTGGTCGCCACCTCGTCGATCAACGCCGTCAACGGTGACGTACAGAAGGTCAGCTACGGGGTCGCCAAGGCGGGGATCAACGCTCTGGTGCGCCACGTCGCTCGGCGCTGGGGGAAAGAGAACGTGCGCGCGAATGCGGTCGCCCCCGCCCTGACTCTCACCGAGGTGGTGCTGGCCGAGCAGCGCGAGGGGTGGAAGGAACAAGTCCTCGCCGGAATGGCGGCGCCTCGGCTCGGTGAGCCTGAGGACATCGCTGCGCTCGTCGCCTTCCTGCTCTCCGACGATGCGACCTGGATCACCGGACAGACGTACAACGTCAACGGTGGTCTGATGCTGAGCTGAGTTCGCCGGATAGATGAACGACGGCTGGGGGCGGCGGTTAGTCGAGCGAGTGAGAGGGAGTTGATCCGGCCAACGGTCGAGTCATCCTCAGGGCAGTTATCGCCAGCAGTGAGCAGACGAGCATAGTCACAGCCATCGGGAGCGCAGTGCCCGACCCCGCGATGCCGGCGAGCGGAGCGACGAGGGCACCCAGCGCGAACTGCGTGAACCCGAGGACGCCTGACGCGCTGCCGGCCCATTGCGAATGATCATCCATCGCCAGTGCCGTGGCCATCGGCAGGATCGCGCCGAGGCTCGCCGCCGCCAGGAACAGCCCCAAGAGCAAAACAGCCAGGCCAAGCCCGAGCGTGATGACGAGGAGAACCTCCACTGTTGCCAGCGCCTGAACGATCAGGGCACGACGAAGCAGGACCGCCGGATTCTCGCCTCGCACACGCAGCGCCGCGATCTGTCGGGCAATCAGGATGCCGCCTCCATTGACGGCGAACACGAGGCTGAAGGTTGCCGGCGAGAGTGCGTAGATCCGCTCCAGGACGAAGGGCGAGGCGGCGATGTAGGCCATCAGCGTTCCGAAGGCGAGCGCCAGGGCGGCAGTGTGGCCAACGTAGCGGCGGTCTCGCCCGAGCACTCGCATCGCAACTCGCACGCTCGCCAGGCCACCCAGGTCTCTCTGCGCGAGGGGCAGCGACTCGGGGACGATTGCCACCGCCGCCGCGAGCAATAGGGCACCGATCGCAGCGAGGACGCCGAAGATGCCGCGCCAGTCAGTGACGTGGAGGAGGAGTCCGCCGGCGATCGGCGCGATGATGGGTCCGAGTCCGCCGACGACCATGAGCGCTGCGTAGGCGCGCGCCGCGGCCACCCCCTGCGTCCGATCGCGCACGACTGCTCGTGCGATCACGATACCGCAGGCTCCGGCTAGTCCCTGAAGCAGGCGCATTGCCAGGAGGGGCAGGATGGCTGGTGCGACCGCGCAACCGACCGAGGAGACAACGTAGGCGGTTAGGCCAACGAGCAGCGGCCGGCGGCGCCCAACCGCATCGCTCAGCGGGCCGGCCAAAAGCTGCCCGGTGGCCAGGCCAATGAGCGAGAGTGACAGGGTCAGCTGAGCAAGGGAAGGGCCGGCGCTGAGATCACGGGCCATCGAGGGAAGACCCGGTAGGTACATGTCGATCGATAGGGGCCCGAAGGCTGAAAGGGCGCCGAGGACCCACAGCAGCACCCGCGGCAGAGCGGTGGCTCGCGGGGAAACAGCCAGCTGATCCGCGCCGGCCCGGCGCGTCAGGATCCGCCGTCCAGCCGCTCGCCGAGCACCTCAAGCACTTCGGCCCGCGCCTGACCGGCGGCGGTCTCGTGACAGGCGGCCATTCCCGACAGTCTTACTCTCGTGCTCGGTAGGGAGTTAGCAACGGAGAGGGGGGGATTCGAACCCCCGTAGGACCGAAAGGCCCTAACCGGTTTTCGAGACCGGCGCATTCAACCGCTCTGCCACCTCTCCGGACAGACTGCCAAGAAAGGTAGAGCACCGGCG
>JALYZY010000192.1 GCA_030948665.1 Actinomycetota bacterium
CCTCCAATCACGAACGACCGGGCACCATGCCCGAGCCGCGTGACCAAAGCCTCTCCCGCGTTATGCGCAGCGTTCGGCCGTCAACCCCGCTCGCAGCACGAGATCCAAGCGGACGCTGCGCATAACCCAGCGCTGCTCATATGGCTCGTTATGCGCAGCTGCGCATAACCCGCCTTGTGGCGTGCCCGATGGCGTCACGGCCAGGGACCCTTGCTCGCGCATGATCCCTGCGGCGAGGAACAGTCGGATCAGAGCCAGGACGCGCTTGTCGGTCACCCGACAGCGGACCTGCTCCATCAAGAGACCTTGATGGATCTGCCCGAAACAGTCCTCGACGTCTCCTTCTATCACCCACTCATACGAACGAGGGGCGTGGATGAAGAACCGGACTTCTTCGACGGCGTCCTGGGCTCTGCGTCCGGGCCGAAATCCATACGAGGTCGGGCAAAACCCGGCCTCGAAGATCGGCTCGAGCACCAGCTTGGCCGCCGTCTGCACGATCCTGTCGCGCACTGTGGAGATGCCCAAGCTTCTGAGCTTCCCAGAGCGCTTCGGGATCAGCCGCTCGCGCGCCGGCAGCGGACGATAGGTGCCATCCTTGAGCTCCTCACGGAGCTTTGAGAGGACACCATCCACGCCTGCCTGCTCGATGCGCTTGCGGGTTTGGCCATCGACA
Source organism: Actinomycetota bacterium (assembly GCA_030948665.1). Classification (GTDB taxonomy): domain Bacteria; phylum Actinomycetota; class Thermoleophilia; order Solirubrobacterales; family Solirubrobacteraceae; genus Palsa-465. Next base: position 677 of record JALYZY010000192.1, read on the forward strand.
CCGGCGGTACGCGACCCCCGGTTGCGCTTCACCCGCTCCCACGCGACGAGCAACGTCGCGGGGTCGCAGACCAGATTGAACAGGTCACCGAAGCGAGCCTGCTCGTCCTGGGCTGCCCATCGGTGCAGCTTGGTCTGCCATCCCAGTACCCGCTCCTCGGCCAACTTGGCGTCAAGCGGCGCGAGCGTATTCACGCCCGACCTCCCGAACAGCGTTTCATGCTGCGGTCCTGCTGTCCGCCTTTGCCATGTACCCGGCTCTCCCGGGCTCGGACTACTACGCGGACTCCGCCACGCCCCGCGCCCGTCAGCCGGCATCGGGCCTTACCGGGCTGCCACCAGCAGCCCGGCGCGCGCGGGGCGCTTCCCACGTTCACCATGATCCGTTTGACCGGGTCGGAAGCTGGCTGTACCCCTACAGCGCCTCCGGCGGGCACTCGCAGCATCCCGCCGGCCACCACGCCCAGAGTAAACAGCCCGACGTGGAGCGAGCCGCCATCAAACAGAGCGGCATCGTTGCTGTTGACGACCCATGTCCACCAGGTTTCGGGTCGCTGCAGGAATCGAGGGGCTTCTACCACCACTTCGCTTTCGCTCTTCCTTTCGGTCTCGCTAGCACGCACGCGGGCGTCTGGCAGTGCCGCCCGGCCGTCACGTTGTCGGGACGCTTGACCTCCGACGCGCGATCCCGCGCCTTGGCCGTCCCCAGCTTCACCGGGCATCTGCATCAGCCCAGGGCCGGCATTCCAGCCGGCACGGATGAGATGTTTGATGTCCGTCATCTCCTTTCGCATGGCGCCTCGTGGCGCAACATCTACCTGCAGGGCATCGACAGCAGCGAGATCATCACCACCGTCCACGGACGCCCATCACCGACGATCTCCGCCACCGCCGGCCTGCAGCTGAGGCGATAAAGGAGTGCGACCGGGTCGGCCGGCGTCTACCCGACCGACTCGAGGCCCCACCCCCCCGCTGGCGACGAGCAGGCGCTCCGAACAGCGCAGAGCGGACCTGCTTTGCCTCAGCCACGGGTTACTCGCAAGAAGAGGCTGCCGCTCCGCGCGAGAAGCAGCATTCGAAGGAGAATGCCCCAGCGGCGACCAAAACGGGAGTTTGACTACAGGAGGGTCCCGGGTCCTCCGCGCGCGAACGACGGCTGTGGCGGGCGCCGCCGAGATGCCCGCCGGCTCGTCAGAGCAGGTGCGGGCGACTCACGTTCACGCGGCATTGTCGCCTAGCGACCTCGGTACGATCGATGACTACCGAAACGTTGGCTGTCAGGGTCGGCGAGTAGGGTTTCGTTCGTGGCTATGACGACGTGATGCCGGTCTCGCGCGAAGGTGATGGGCAGCGAGGTCGCGGTGCGCGTCGTTGGCTGAGGATCGCGCTGATCGGGGTTGGCGGGCTGATCGCGCTCGTGGTCGGGGTCGCGGTGGTGCTGGTGAGCTCGTCGGGGTCGCCGAAGCCTGGGCGCTTCTACGCGCTGCCCTCGCCGCTGCCGCCCGGACCCGACGGTACCGTCATCCGTTCCGAGCCGGTGGCCGACCCGCCGGCCGGCGCCCGCGCGTGGAAGATCCTCTATCTGTCGCGTAGCTACACCGGACAGCCGACCGCGGTCAGCGGACTGCTATTCGTGCCCACGAGCGCAGGGCCGGCGGGTGGCCGCGACGTCGTGGCGTTTACTCATGGCACTACGGGGGTTGACTCGAGTTGCGCGCCATCGAACATCGGCCCTTCGTACTGGCCGGCGATCGACGGGCTCTCCAGGTTCCTGAAGGCCGGCGATGTGGTGGTCGCACCGGACTACCAGGGTCTGGGCACCGCGGGGCCGCATCCCTATCTGGTCGGGCGGGCAGAGGCGGCCGCGACACTCGACGGTGTTCGGGCAGCACATCTGTTTGTGCCCGCGCGCGCCAGCACCCGGTTTGTCGTGTGGGGCGCTTCCCAAGGGGGACAGGCTGCACTGTTCACCGGCCAGGAGGCGAGTGCCTACGCACCGGAGTTGCGGCTCCGAGGGGTGGCCGCGGCCGCGCCGGCGACGAACCTGCCGCAGCTGCTCGAGGCCAACCGCGACACGCAGTTCGGTCGCATCTTGTCGGCGTACACGATCGACGCTTGGAGCCAGGTTTACCCACAACTGCATTTCGACGACATCGTTACTCGCGGGGCGCGGCCGATCGTCAGGCGCCTGTCGAAGATCTGTCTCACTGAGAAGAAGGGGTTCCTCGGGGTAGGGGTGCTCCAGCTCGCGCTGAAGATCAGTTATCTACGGAAGCTGCCGTGGGAGACCGAGCCGTGGAAGGGCCTGATCGCGCAGAATACGCCCGGGCACGCGAGGATCCCGGCGCCGATCTTCATCACCCAGGGCGACCGCGACGCGCTCGTGGGCCCAGCGATCAATGCTGCGTTTGCTCGGCAGCTATGCGGCCAACGCGAGCGAGTCGAGTACCGCACGTACCCCGGGGTAATGCACATCGACGCCGGCCCCAAGACCGCCGCCGACGTGGCGGCCTGGATCGCACAGCGGTTCGCGGGCAAAGCCGCGCCAACTAATTGCGCCAACCCGTAAGCCAGCTCTGCCGGCTACCGGCTGTGCAACCGATCCGACCATCAACGCTGACGCCACGATCGGCCTGAGCAGATGCAAGCAACGCAAACCAGGACTGGCGTCTGGAGCGGTGAGCGACGCTAGAGTCGCCAGACCAGGGCCGCGCTCGCCTCGGAGCGCCACCCCGGTGGGCACCGAGACTTCCCGTTCCACGCGCAGGAGTAGAAGTCTTGGCCAGCTCGAATCCCGCGCTGCAGGCTACTGCTTGCAGCGCGATCCAGCAGCGCAGCGAGAGCTCCGCTTTCGTTCAATGACGAGCATCTCCGGCGGCGCGCGCAGCCCCTGCTTTGCGCGGAACTCGAGAACGCGACGGCCCGAGTGCTTGCAGACTCGGGGCAAGCACTCGCATCGTAGAGCGGCGCTGGGCTCGAGCTCACTTCCCTCCAGAACGGTCTGAGAACTCTCGTCAGGCCGCACGTTGCGCTTCTGCTCCGTCGCCAACGGGGCTACGAAGACGCCGCTCCGGCTCTCTCCCCGTCTGGGAGCGAAGGGGAAGTCTTGGGTTGGGCACGGCTGGTCGTCGTGGTGCCTCGAGCTTCGTGAAAGTAGGCATAGCCGGTTGGCCAGCCCGCGGGGACACCGCGATGCATGGGAAGGCAGGGCGTCTGCTGGGACGGGTATTTCGCTCCAGAGCCGGACGGCTCTTCGGAGCGCTTGATAAACATCCGGGCCCGATGGAGACCGTCCCCAAGGCCGAGCTGCATGTCCATCTCGAGGGAACCGCCCCGCCGGAGCTCGTGCAGCACATGGCCACCCGCAACGGCCTGCCGTTCCCGTCCCGGATGCTTGGCGCCGACGGGCGGTTCCGGTATTCGGACTTCCTTGACTTCCTGCGTACCTACGACCTGGCGGCGAGCGTGATCCGCACGGCCGAGGACTACCGGGACATCACCTACGAGTACCTGTGCGATTGCGGGCGCGAGGGTGCCATCTATGTCGAGCTGACCGCCTCGCCCGATCACGCGCGCCTGGTCGGGCTGACCGATGAGGAGCACCTGAACGGAATCGCACAGGGGATCGTCGACGCTCGGCGAGACTGCGGGATCGAGGGGCGGATCCTGATCTCGGCCGTCAAGCACTTCGGTGTGGAGCAGGCGCTCCGAGTCGCCCGCCACGCCGCCGAGCGTCCACACCCATACGTGGTGGGCTTCTCGATGGCCGGCGACGAGGCCACACCAGCGGCCGAGTTCGCCGAGCCGTTCGCGATCGCGGCCGCCGCCGGTCTCGGTTGCACGGTCCACGCCGGTGAGTGGGCTGGACCGGAGAGCGTGCGCTCGGCGCTCACGCTCCCGATTACCCGAATCGACCACGGGGTCCGTGCGATCGAGGACCCCGAGCTGGTGAAGGAGCTTGCGGCTCGGGAGGTCGTGCTTGATTGCTGCCCGACGAGCAACGTCATTCTCGGTGTCTATGGCAGCTACGAAGAGCATCCGCTGCCTCGGTTGCTCGACGCGGGGGTCAAGCTGACGCTCGGCTCCGACGATCCGCCGTACTTCGGAGCGACGATCGGCGGTGAGTACACCGTGTGCGTCGAGCGGATGGGCCTCAGCGAGGACGATCTGCGCGACATCACTCGGACCGCTATCGAGGCCGCGTTCTGCGACGACGACCTGAAGGCCAGGCTCCGAGACAGTCTCCAGAACGCTCAGCACCAGGACCGCACGTGACCGCGGACAGCGCGATCGGGCGGGTCCTTGTCTCCGAGGAGGAGCTGACCCGCCGGGTCAGGGAGCTGGGCGCGGAGCTCTCGGAGGCCTATGCCGGCCGGGATCTGGTGCTGATCGGAGTGCTGAAAGGCGCCGTGTTCTTCGTCTCGGACCTGATGCGCCAGATGGAGGTGTCGGTCGAGCTTGACTTCATGGCGGTCTCCTCGTACGGGTCGGCCACGAAGTCCTCCGGCGTGGTGCGGATCCTGAAGGACCTCGATAGCGCGATCCAGGGCCGAGATGTGCTGATCGTGGAGGACATCGTCGACTCGGGACTGACGCTCAGGTACCTGCTTCGCAGCCTGCGCGGCCGTAGCCCCCGCACGCTCGAGGTGTGCGCGCTCCTGGTCAAGCCGGACGCGCGAGTCGTGGACGTGCCGGTCAAATATGTCGGCTTCGAGATCCCCAACGAGTTCGTCGTCGGCTACGGCCTCGACTATCAGCAGCGCTACCGGGGGTTGCCGTACGTCGCGATACTGGCGCCGTAGGCGGCGCGCTTCACGGTGTCAACAGGGAGTCGCGCGCTTCCTCGATCCAGCGCAGGATGCCGTGAGCATCGTTGGCTTCGGCGATCACTCGGGCCTCTTCGAGCAGCGGGCGGACATCGTCACGGCGGCCATCTGCTGCCGCGATGTAGGCGAGCCCGACAAGGTTCGCGGCTACCCCGGGCAAGAACCCAAGCTCCCGGCGAAGCTGCACCGACTCCTCGAGTCGCGCGCGCGCCGTGTCGAATCGCCCAGCGGTGTACTCCGCGATTCCGAGATGCCGAAGCGCATAGGAGAGCGTCAGCTTGTCGCCAACCTGGGTGGCGAGCTCGTAGGACCGGGTGAAGACGGGAACCGCAGCGTCGTTGTCCTCGCGGACCACCTGGTGGAAGATCCCGACCCAGAACAGAGACTCGCCCTCCCCGCGCGCGTCACCAAGTGCTTGATAGAGCTCCACTGCCCGCTCGAAAAGCACCAGCTCCTGAGGGTCATCGACTTCTTCCTCGAGAAAGCGCGCGTGAATGATCCTCCCGCGGGCCAGCGAGAGATCGGCCTCGACTTCGTCGAGCTTCCGATCGGCGCTCCCCAGCGCGCTGGCATCGCCACCGAACACAGCGCGCTCGTAGAGCTGCTTGGCTAGGTCCATCCGCTCGTCGGTATTCGTTCGCCCCGTCGGGCCCAGTGCTGTCAGATCGGCCTCAGCAGCCGTTTGGCTCTCCCAGCGAAAGAAGGTCAGCAGGTTGCCGTCCAGGTCGACTGTCGCGAATTCCCGGGTGCCGAAGTCGGTGTCGTGCACCCCGCCCCGCGAGACCCCGTGTAGCACACCCTGAGGCTCGAGCTCAGCGAACAACCCATCAACGTCCTCGACCTCGATCCGGCAGCTCGCCGTCCCAGCCAGGAACGACTCGGCACCGGAACAGATTGGCTGCGCAGTGAGGTCCTCACGCGAGCGCCAGCCCTCATCGCTCGCGCTCCACAGATGCAGCACGGCGTCATCACGAACCAGTACTGCGAAATCAGACTCCACGTGGGGCGCTTGGAACCCAAACCGGTCCCGGTAGTGACCCACCGCCACCGGCACGTCTCGCACCGGGAGCGCGGGGATGGTGCTGGTCATGTGGACGCTCGGACGTGGCACCTAAAGCATCCGTCTACTGGTTGATCGCAGCTCGACGCGTTCGTTCACCGGTTCATCGCACGGAGGATCCAGCAGATGAAAACCCCTTGGAAGGGAAGCCTCGCCCACAGTACCGCCGATCCGCCCGGTACATCGGGGAAGTCCTCGGGGTGCAGGGCCATGTGCACGTTAGCCGGAAATACCGCAAGGAGCGTCGCAATCAGCCAGTACCCTGAGGGGCGTCGCCATGCTCGCGACATCAGCCCGAGACCGCCGGCGATCTCAGCAGCTCCGCTGGCATAGACGAGCGCCCGTGGCGCGGGTAGGTACGGAGGCACGATCCGCTGATAAGTCTTGGGGATCACGAAGTGGAGCAGGCCGGCGCCGACGAACACCGGCCCCACGACCGCCTCACGAGTGCGCATGCCGCCGGACGCTAACACCCCGGTGATCGGCGACCAGGGTCCAGATTCGTCCGCGTGCCTGCGTACGCTCGACTGCGGTGTCACGCGATGAAGTGTGGGAGGGAAGAGCCACTGCAGCTGAGCAGGGCGGGATCGATGCACAGCTGATCCGGCGCCGCCGAGAAGTCGCAGAGGCATGGGGGACCGGAGATGAGGTGGTGCTGATCGGTGCCGGCGATCCAATCTCGGTGCCTGGCCGCGGCGACATCACATATCCGTTTCGGGCCCACTCGGAGTACTACTACCTGACAGATCGCAACCGCCCAGGCGGCGTCCTGGCATTCGATGCGCAGGAAGGCTGGTTGGATTTCGTGGCGCCGGTCACGGAGAGCGATCGGCTGTGGTCAGGTGTGCCGGTTGGCGAGGACGAGGGCCTGCCGATGTCTGGGTTCACCGATTGGCTGGCAACCTCGACGCGCCCGATCGCGAGCCTTGGGGCGTCGGTGCCCGGTGTCCCGTGCGACGCCCAGCGCTCAGCGGAGCGGCGGTTTGGTCTCAGCGCGGTGCGTCGCGTCAAGGACCCGGTGGAACTAGAGCGGATGCGCACCGCCGAGCGGGCGACCAGTGCTGCCTTCGCCGCCGTTGTGCCATTGCTGGAGGAGGGAAATACCGAGCGTGCGGTGCAGATCGAGCTGGAGGCCACAGCCTTTCGCCGTGGCGCTGACGCGATGGCGTTCGACACGATCGTGGGCAGCGGCACCAACTCGGCGGTCCTGCACTTCCCACCGTCACCGCGCACGTTGCGCATCGGAGAGCTAGTGCTGATCGACGCGGGTGCCGAGGTTCGCGGCTACGCGAGCGACATCACGCGGACCTATGCGGTTGGCGGCGAGCTCGACACGGCGCAGGCGGAAATTTACTCGCTCGTTCACGCCGCCCAGCGCGCGGCAATCGAGCGCTGCGTGGCCGGCACTGAATGGACGGACGTTCACCTGACTGCGTCAGGCGTCATCGCTCGGGGCCTCGTCGACTTGGGTGTGCTGAAGGGAGACCCCAGCGCCCTAATCGAGTCCGGCGCGGTCGGGCTGTTCTTCCCGCATGGTGTCGGTCACCTCCTCGGACTGGGTGCACGCGACGCGGGCGGCACGCTGCAGGACCGCAGCACCTCACCACGTTTTCCTCACCTGCGCATCGATTTGCCACTACGTCCGGGGTTCGTGGTCACCGTCGAGCCGGGAATCTACTTCGTACCTGCCCTGCTGGAAGATCCCGAGCGACGGAGTCGCCATCGCGGTGAAGTCGCGTGGGATCGCGTCGATCAGCTACTCAAATTCGGCGGTATCCGGATCGAAGATGACCTCCTGATTACCTCCGACGGCCACGAGGTACTGACTCAGGACGTGCCTGTCCTGGACTGAACCCGGTTATTGGTGTCGCGAAGACTCCGAGGACACCATGCCAAAGGCAGATGTAGGTAACTAACGGCAGTTGTAGGTAACTAAGGTTCACTTGCCGATCGGGGACGTGTCTAGGCCCGGGCGTACCGGACCAGGGATGAATCGTGAGTTGCCAAGGTGTTCAACTCGCGCCTCCGCGGGTGCGGCTCCGCGGAACCGCTTTGGCGGGAACTGTCGCGGCCTGGGCTTGTGGAATACTGGCGCGGTGCCCGCGGGTCAGGGAGAGATCCCGCTCTCACGGCTGGTCGGCGCGCTGTCCTACGCCCTGGACATCGCGGAGGGAGAGCCGCCCGGACACGCTGTCAAGACGTGCCTGATCGGGATGCAGGTCGCGGAGGCCCTCGGGCTCGACCGGCAGTCTCGGTCGGATCTCTTCTATGCGCTGCTGCTGAAGGATGCGGGATGCTCGGCCAACTCCGCTCACATGGCTGCTCTGTTCGGTGCCGATGACCAGCGCGCCAAGCGGACCTCGAAGGTGGTCGACTGGGCGCGGCCGCTACCGGCGTTCCTTTGGTCGCTGCGGACTGTCGCGCCTCGCGGGTCACTTCGCGCCCGCGCCGTGCGGCTGCTGGCGATCAAGAATGAAGGCGAGGTCACACGCGCATTGATGCAGGCGCGATGCGACCGCGGCGCCGAGATCGCCCGCAAGCTCGGCTTCTCCGACGCCACAGCCGAAGCGATCCGCACGCTCGACGAGCACTGGGACGGTCACGGGCAGCCCAGGCGAATGAGCGGCGAGCAGATTCCGTTGCTCGGGCGGATCCTATGCCTGTCGCAGACTATGGAGGTGTTCCACCGCGCCCGCGGTGTGGCGGGGGCCTACAGGGTCGCGGAGGGGCGCAGCGGGCAGTGGTTCGACCCGGCGCTCGTCGTAGCGCTTGGGTCCTTCCGCGACGATGCTGGATTCTGGCGTTCGCTCGAGAATCCCGACCTGTCAACCGTCGAACCGCCGGACCGCGCGCTTCAGGCCGATGATGAGCGGCTCGATCGGATCGCCGACGGATTCGCCGGGATCATCGACGCCAAGTCGCCCTGGACGCATCAGCACTCTTATCGGGAGGGAGCGATCGCGACGAGCATCGCGGCGGTCCTGGGTCTCGAGCAGCGGGCCGTTCGCGATCTGTGGCGTGCGGCGCAGCTTCACGACATCGGCAAGCTCGGGATCTCCAACAGGATCCTCGACAAGCCGGGCCCGCTCAGCGTCGAGGAGATCGAGAAGATCAAGGAGCACCCCGTCCTGACCCGGCGGATCCTCGAGCGGACGCCATGCTTCGAACAGCTGGCGCCGCTGGCCAGCTCGCACCACGAGCGCCTTGACGGCAGCGGCTATCCACTGGCGCTACGGGGGAGTGAGATGTCGATGCCGATGCGGGTGCTCGCAGTTGCCGATGTGTACGAGGCGCTCACCGCGGAGCGCCCTTACCGCCGCGCGCGTAGCGTTCCCCAGGCGCTCGAGATCATGCGCGACGACGTTCCCCATCGCCTTGACCAGGAGGCGTTCGGCGCGCTTGAGCGGGCGCTCGACGAACCGCGGAGCTACAGCGGAGCGGCCGCGGGCCCGGGGCCCCTCTTGCGGTGATGTGGGGCGGCCGGGACGGACAACGTGCCCGTTATGCGGCTGAAGTTTCCGGCTAGGTCGGTCGCCGCAAGTCTGACCGCGTACCTTCCTGGCGACAGGGCCGGAATCGCTAACGCCCCGACGCCATACGCGAAGTACGCGCTGGTCGCCAGGAATGTCTGTCCGCCACGAGTTAAGACGATCCCGACGTGCGAGTACTTGGAGAGGCGGAAGCGGACCACGCCCGGCGTCCGTCGAGGCAGTCGCTGCGTCAGCAGCATGAGTGCGGGCGGTGTCTTCAAGTAGCCCTCGAAGTGCTGCGCGGCAAGGCAGAACGCCGGCGCGTTCGTCCGGCTGCACAGGCCTTGCAGGAAGCCCGTCACTAGAAGGTGATAGCTGAGCGAATCCTCCACGCCTGGCTGGTACAGCGACCAGGCACCCGTGTCGTAGCCGGGGACCTCCGCACGCGCTTCTGCGTCTCCTGCGGCGAATAGCGCTGCAGCTTGCGGATCGCCACTGGCGTGCGCATAGTCGTAGAGCCCGATCAGCGTCTGCAGAAACGCGTTCAGGATCGCGGTGGTGGGAGCGAAGGAGTATTGGAGAAACTGGGTCCCGGCCCTGGTTGGGACGGCCACGCCTACCGGCGGCTTCTGCAGCAACGGGGCAAGCGCGAGGTGGGCGACGTGCAGATAGGAGGAATCATTGAACGCGCGGTAGGCCCGCGTCAGCGCTTCGAGCGCGGTCCCCTGCGCCATCGCGCTGATCCACGGGGGGCTCCCGCCGTCGAAGCGGAAGTAGTACTCCCAGGCGAGTCCTCCCGCGCGAGGCACTGCCAGGGGCACCAACTGATCCAGGAGCTCGCGTAGCGCCTGGTACTGCGCGGGCCCGGCCGTGTAAAGCCCGTCCGCCTTCCCGAAGCTGGCCAGGACCTGGAGCTCGATACCCTGCCCCGAGTAGTACTCCCAGACGAGCGCCGAGTCGCTGAACTCGACGCGCTGGTATTGGGCGAGCAGCGGTCCCTGCGTCCACCATTCGCGGTTGCGTTCGAGGGTCTGGAACAGCACCGGCAGCCGGGGGGCGCTCAGCAGTCGCGAGGCTGCAATCTGCTGGAGATTCCCGATGACCGCTCCCAGCTCCGTGGCACGAGTCCCTTTCAGGTGTCGCAGGGCACGTGTCGCTGCTGAGTACTCCTGGCGGTACTGCAGGTAGGCGGTGGCCGTGATCGCCCCCGTCTGCTGCAGCCGCGTCAGGACAGAGCAGACCACGCAGCGGGCTTTGTGCCTCAATGGCCGGTGGCGCGCTGCAGCCGACACAAACGCTTGCGGCGCCGGAGTTGTTGCGATTGTCGGAACGAACCGGTCATCGACGACGCTGGCACGGAGACCGGGTCCGAGCACGATCACGTCGGTGGCGCGCGCGCCGGATGGGAGCATCGCGAGTGAGCCGGCGGCGGCTAGCGCAGCGACGAGGCGCCCCACGCTTCGTCGTTGTCTACGCACGTCGATCACCTGCGGTCGTCCTGGCCACATCATCGCCCTGGGGGCAAGCTATCAAGGGTTGTGAGTGGCCGAAACTGGGGCAGACAGGATCGCGCGGATCGCATTGCGCGAGGCGGTTTCACGCTGTCGTAGGGGTCAGTCCGGCGCCCGAGCTTCCAGGTCAGTCGTAGTGGCGCAGGGATGGCCACAAGATCGACCATGGGCGCCGTTCGCCTCTGCAGACCCATACCGGCGCGCCCTGCTCGTTGTTGCTCAGGCCGACGCCGTCGTTGATCCGAGCGTGGATCTCGCAGTCTGTGAATGCGGCGGCGGCTTGTTGGCGGTCGAGCCCGACGAGCAGCGCCACAGTGTCCGCGTTGGGCGGCGGCCCCCACAGTGTCCAGCCGTTGTGTCCGCTGTAGGGGTAGGGCAGCCCGAGTGCGGGGCCGAAGTGAGCGATCGCGCCCGCCTCACCATAGTTCTGGGTAAAGATCGCGGTGCGGTCGCGCTCGGAGACCGGCAGCGAGCGGTAGACGGTCGCGACCGTGTTGGTGAAGCGTGGCCACCCGACGGTCTCACCGGCGTCGGGGTTAAGCGCCATCACGACGCTGCCCTGCAGGTCGCTCGCGGGCAGCACGCACAGCCCGATCAGCACGCTAGCGGCAGCCGTCAGCGCCACGGCCGCGCTGATCAGCCCGGCCCTGGCTCGCGCGACCCCGTCCCGCGCCCGCGCGACCCCGCCCCGCGCCCGCGCGAGCCACCGCTCGCAGGCGACCGCCCCGACGCCGAGCAGGACGGGGTACAGCCCCGACATGTAGTACGCCTTGCCGCCGGTCGCGATGAACACCGCGATCAGCACCAGGTAGGCGGCAGCGAAGCACCGCAACGCACGCAGAGCTGGATCGCGCAGCAGCTTCAGCAGCCCGACGATCCAGACCGGCGCTAGCAGCGGCCCGATCAGCACAAGCTGGAACGGGATGAAGCCGATCCGACCGCCCTCCGCGCCGCTGCGGGCGATCGAGCTCGCAAGCTGCTCCTGGGGCAGACCGTGCACCAGCTGCCACAGCGCATACGGCAGCAAGCCGAGCACAGCTAGCAACGCACCAGCGGCCAACCACCGGGAGCGCAGCACGTCGCGCGGGCCCAGCACGGCAAGCGCGATCACCACGATGGCGATCACCACCCCGACCAGCGACTTGTTCAGCAGCGCCACGCCGAGCACCGCGCCGGCCGGCAGCCACAGGCGCTGATTACCGGTGCGGACGAGTCGCACGATGAGCAGGCAAACGACCGCGGTCGCGCACACGTCATACGTCGTTGTGTCCAGGAAGTGCCCGGTCACCAGGCAAACGGCGCCGGCCGCCCAGCATGCCGCGGCGAGCCACTGCGCCCGTCGGCCACCGCCGGCCTCGCGGGCCAGCAACCCCGTCGTGATCGTCGTGACGCCACAGGCCAGGATCGCCGGGGCCCGCAGCACCAGCAGCGACCCCGGCGCGAGCAGCTCCATTGCCCGAGCGAGCAAGGGCGTGAGCAACGGCTGATCTGGATAGCCCCAGGCCGGATGCGCACCCGCCGCAATGAAATACAGCTCGTCGCGGTGATAGCCATAACGGCCGCTCGTCAACACCAACGCCAGCATCGCCAGAGCGGCGGTGGCAAGCAGCCTCGGGAGCGCAACCGGCGCGAGCCCGCGAGCGGCCAAGGACGCAGTGCCACGCGCGTCGGTCACGGTCGTAACGGCGGACAACATCAAACTAACCGGATGGCTAGCAGCCAGGCTTGGGCTAGTCGATGGCCATGACGACGATTGTGGCGTCGTCTTCGAGGGGCTCTTGCCAGCAGTTGGTGACGGCTTGTTGGAGGGCCATCGCTGTGGATGCTGCGGTGGGGCTTTCGACTTGTTCGAGCGCCCGCTCGAGCCCTTCGACGCCGAAGCGCCCACCGCCTTCGATGCGGCGTTCTGTGATCCCGTTGGTGAGCAGGATCAGGCGCTCGCCGTGGTGCAACTGACGCTGGGTTGACTGGTAGGTAGGGTCGATCGGGCCGCTGCCGAGAGCCGGATTGGTCGGAGCCTCGAGTTCGTGTAGCTCGCCGTCCCGGTCGATCAGGTATGCGGGGGGGTGCCCGCAATTGACCCAGGTCAGGGCTCTGGTGGGGGCGTTCCATCGACCGATGAGAGCGGTCACTTGGAAGTCTGGGTTACCCAGCTGGTGGACGGTTTCGTTCATTGTCAGTAGCGCCTGTTCGAGGCCTTGGTTGCTGCGCCGCGCAGCGCGGAGAGAGCCGAGAGCGGCGGCACCGAGACCCGCGGCGGTTGGACCCTTGCCGGCGGAGTCGGCGATCGCCAGCCAGGCACCGTCGCGGTTCTCGACGAAATCGAACCAGTCGCCGCCGACCTCGTAGGTGGGGAGAAGCACGCCGGCGAGCTGAGCACCTGCGATTCGGGCGATCCGTGGGGGGAACAGATTCTGTTGAATCTCCGCTGCGGCGGTTGTGGGCTTTCGTCGCCGTGCTGCTTCGATGAAGTCGGTGTAGTCGTTGGCGAGCTCTAGCGCCGCCGCACCTTGTTTGGCGATGTCCTCGAGGGAGCTGATCGGTGTCCCGACGCACAGGAGGAGACCCGTGACTCGTCCCCGTAGCCACAGTGGTTCTGCCACACAGCCGGGGAGTTGCTGTTGCAGGCGTGAGTAGAACTCGGGGAGGCCTTCGGGAACCATCTCTGGACCAATCGCTGGTGGAGAGTCCAGCTGGTCGGGGAACTCCTCTGATCCGGCGAGCCGCAGAAGGTGCGAGCCGTCGATGTCCACGACGTAGAGCGCCACCGACACCCCGGCGGCGCGACGAGCTTCAGCTACGAGCTGGTCAGGCACCAGGTGGGGTGGCACTTCATCGAGAATGCGAGTCACCTCGAGTGCCAGTGGTCGCTCGCGGCCGAGCTGTCCCGGAGCCTGGAAGGGCATCGTGACCACCTGCCAGCTGGGGGACCCGCCAGCCGGCGTAGTGCCGCCTGGTTCAGATTCGAGTGCAGCGAGCGCGCGGGTCAGCGCCTCGCGAGTGGGGAAGTGCCGGTAGAGCGTCGAACGGCCGACGCCGGCAGCCGCAGCGACCTCGCCCATTGTCGTGCGCCGGTCACCCTCGAGGGCCATGGCAGCCTCGAGGATCCGCTGCCGACTGGCTCGGGCGTCAGCGCGGATGGTCCGCGAACCGGATTGGGAGGGCGTTTCTTCCGGCTGCGCAAATGCGGCCATCCTGTCGAGGACGTTACCCGCCAGCGAGGCGCGACAACGCCGCGCTCCCGCAAGACGGAACAACATGCCCCGGAACGTCCCACATGGCGATCCAGTTCCGCAATTCCAGATTGTTTCGGGCCAGTCTCGGGTATAGATGGCGAAACAACTGTCCCACTTGCGGTCGAGAGCGAGCCGTGCCGAGAAAGCGACTGCGTGTGCAGAAGAGGACCGATGAGACCCGCAAGGGGCCTCTGAGGAGGTCCGGCGTACGAATGTAATGCGACAAAGGAGGGGTGATGGCGATACAGACAGAGGAGCTTGGCCCGCGCAATGCGGACGGGGGAGGCGTCGACCCGAAGGTCAAGGCTCAGGAGGTTGCGGGCCAGGCCCAGGAGAAAGCGCAGGCCGCGGCTGGTCAGGTTCAGGACAGGCTGCGTGAGCAGCTCGACCACCGCTCGGCCCAGGTTGCAGCGCAGATCAATGAGCAGGCTTCTGACCTGCGCTCGGTGAGCCACGCGCTTCGGGAGGAGGGCAAGGACGGCCCGGCAAAGGCGGCGGCCCGGATCGCTTCCTACGGCGAGCGGGTCGGCGGCTACCTGCGTGACAAGGACGCAGACGCTCTGCTGCGCGACGCCGAGGACTTCGGTCGACGCAAGCCGGCGGCGGTTGTCGCGGGCGGCCTTGTGGTCGGATTTGCGGCGGCGCGGTTCTTGAAAGCCTCGAGCAGCCAGCGCTATTCCTCCGCCAGCTCGGGGCAGCTGTCGCGACCGCGGCCGGATTCCGCGATGTACGACGAGCTCGGAGGCGGTCCGCCACCCGGAGCAGCCCAACCGCCCGGCGACGGGATAGGCGGGCGCGTGCACCCGCCGCTCGGGCCGGGAGTCTGAGCATGGCCACCGGAACGAATCCAACCGGAGACCTGCGCGAACAGCCGATGGGCGAGCTGTTCAAGAAGCTCTCCGATGATCTCTCCACCTTGGTGCGCCAGGAGCTGAAGCTCGCGCAGGCGGAGATGACCGAGAAGGGCAAGAAGGCGGGGCTCGGCGTCGGAATGTTTGGTGCGGCCGGAATCATCGGCCTGCTGGCGCTAACCACGCTTACCGCCTGCTTTGTTGCGTTGCTGGCCACGGCGATGGATGTATGGATCGCGGCGCTGATCGTGACCGTCGTCTACGGCGCCGTGGCGGGCGTGTTGGCAATTACTGGCAAGCAACGGGTCTCTGAAGCAACCCCACCCGTACCCGAGCAAACCGTCGAGAGTGTGAAGGAGGACGTGCAATGGGCGAAGACCCGGCTGCCATCCGGCAGCAAATAGACCAGACCCGCGAGCGGATGGGTGACACCGTCGACGCGCTTGGCTATAAGGCCGATGTTCCCTCGCGGGCGAAGGACTCGATCAGTGACAAGGTGCAGGGCGTCAGGGCCAAGCTGACGGGCGCGAGTTCGCAGCTCTCAGACGCCGCGCCCGGTCCGGAGGATGTGGCGCGGGCGGGCAGGCAAGCAGTGGGGGTGGCCCAGGAGAACCCCCTTGGGCTGGCGATAGGCGCCGCGGCCGTCGGCTTCCTCGCCGGGATGCTGATCCCCTCCACCAGGGTGGAGGACGAGCGGCTGGGTCCCGTTTCGGATCAAGTCAAGGAGCAAGCCAAGCAGACCGGCCAGGAAGCTCTCGAGCACGGGAAGCAGATCGCCCAGGAGACCGCCCAGACCGCCACCCAAAAGGCACAAGAAGTCGTCGCCGAGGTTAAGGACCAGGCCCAGGAGAGCACTCAGCAGCATGCCGAGGAGCTGAAGTCCAGCGCCCAGGAAGGCGCTCAGGAGATCGAGACGAGCCCCCGGTAGCGGACTGCTCCCGCAACCCAGGCAAGCCTCATCGTTCACCGTACCTACCGAGGAGTCGCGATGTCCACGAGTACGAAGCCCAAAAAGAGCAAGCGCTCTTCAATGAGCCAGCCCGCATCGCAGGAGGGGGCCCGGCGCGCGTTCCCCCACCCACGTGGCGGCCCGATCCAGGCGCAGAGTGGACGCCCCGGATCTTCCCGGACCACGAAAAGTCGGCCATCTGGACTGATCGAGCGGGTGCAGGCAAGTCTCCCAGGCCGCAAAGCGCCCCCCAAGAAAAACGCCCGCATCAAAGCGGCATTCTCGAAGTTCGCCTCGACCGAGCCGACCGGCCGGAGTGGCAAGCCATCCAAGAAGAGGGTCGCCGTGATCGTCGCGGGCGCCGGCCTCGGAGCGGCTGCTGTGGCGAAAAGCCGCCGCGGCGCTCAGGACAGGCCCGATCCAGCGGCCACGCCGCTGCAGCCGACCCCGCCGTCGGTGCAGCCGAACGTTCCAGATAAGGAAAGCGCCCCGGCCGCCTGACCCGCGGCCGTCTGACCCTAAGCCAAAGAGATCGGAGAAATCATGGAGTTCCCCAAAGAGCAGATCCTGCAGATGTTGCGTGACCGAGGTGACCACGATCAGGCCCAGCAGGCCGATCAGCAGCTGCCAGACCAGGTCGACACAGACAAGCACGGCGATCTGCTGAGTCAGATCGGCATCAACCCGAGCGAGATCGCTGGAGGTGCAGCAGGAAAGCTCGGTCTATGAGCGTCAGCCGCGACGATGAGTCTGGTGGGCAGCACCGCCACGACTATCGGCCCGCCGGAACGGACCGAGGGACGTCGCTTTTCGCGACGCTCAAGCGGACCGTCACGGAGTTCAGCGAGGACAATCTGAGCGACTTTGCGGGTGCGCTGACCTACTACGGCCTCCTGGCGATGTTTCCCGCTCTGATAGCGCTCGTGGGGCTGATCGGCCTGGTGGGCGACCCATCATCGACGACCAGCACGATTACGCAGATCGCCACCAAGATTGGCCCCAGCTCGGCCGCGCAGACGTTCACGGGTCCGATCAAGTCGATTACTGCGCACAAGGCAACCGCGGGCATCGTCGGACTGGCGGGTATCGCGGCGGCGCTGTGGTCGGCCTCCGGCTATGTCGGAGCCTTCATCCGTGCCTCCAATGTGATCTACGAGACCCCCGAGGGCCGGCCGATCTGGAAGCTCCGCCCACTGCAGATGCTCATCACCCTGGTGATGCTCGTCCTGATCGTGCTGGTGGCGCTGGCACTGGTGCTAACCGGACCGATCGTGACCGCCGTCGCTGGTCCGCTCGGCGTCGGCAGCAGCGCCGTGAGCATCTGGAACATCGCCAAATGGCCCGTGCTCCTGATCACGGTGCTCGTGATGTTCTCGGTGCTGTTCTATGCCGCACCTAACGTCAAGCTCGCCGGCTTTCGCTGGGTTACACCCGGAGCGATATGCGCGCTGGTGGTGTGGATCGTGGCCTCGGCCGCGTTCGCGTTCTACGTGGCGAACTTCGGCTCCTACGACAAGACCTACGGCACCCTCGCCGGCGTTGTCGTGTTCCTGGTGTGGCTGTGGATCACAAACAGCGCGCTGCTGCTCGGCATGGAGCTCAACGCCGAACGAGAGCGCAGCCGCGAGCTTGAGGCCGGCATTCCGGGCGCCCACCGCGAGCTGCAACTCGACGCGCGCAGCGCCCCGAAGAGACAAAAGACAACCTAAGGGACGCGCATTCTGCTCATGAACCAATGACATGCATTCCGCCCTGAGCGATTGCGCGGTCGGCGCGGGATTTACCCCTACCCCGATCGATAGAAACGGCTCGGGAACCTTCGAGCGCGGCGGGCACCCTGATCGCTGTTGCGCCTCTGCGTGTTATTGCGCGCGGCGCGATTGGTTCTGGGGGCTCACATCTAGAAGGCCCGATCCCGTGCCGGCGGGGTCCCTCCACAGGGGACTCCCGATCCCGTGCGGGCGGGGGTCCCTCTACAGGGGGGCTCTTGATGGCGCGGATTGAGGGGGCTGGTCTCTGTTCGGTGCTTCATAGCTCGCGATGTTCGAAGCTGGCCACGGCGATGATCAGGACAATGAGGAGCCAGCAGGCCACCCACAACAGGTACGGCCAGGAGGGCGCCCCCTGGGCGTAGAACGGGTTTCCTTTCCCGCCTCCGGCCAGCTGCTCGGCGATCAGGGAGGGTGGTTGGAGGTAATAGATGGCGGCGTGCCACAGCCCGTCGGTGGGCAGCAGGAATCGTCCTACCTGGCCCACGGTCCGTAGCGCACCAATGTTGAGTGTGGTGCCCAGCGCGCCCACGACTCCGGCCAGCCATCCGGCGCCGAAGACCGCGACGCCGATGACACCCGCGGCGATAACCGGCATCCTCGTGCTCAAGAACAGGGACAGGGTCAGCAGCAGCGCGCCCTCGGCGAACAGGTAGACGCCGGCGAGTAGCGGATTCGGCGGCAGGAAGCCGCTCACCAACGCGACGACCCCGAACTCGAGGACGCAGACCACACCGGCGTACCCGGCGAGCAAGGCTGCGAGCCCGAGCCACTTACCGAGTAGCACCTCGCTCCGGCGGACGGGGCGGGTCACAACCGTCATGAGTACGCCGGACTCGATCTCGGACGAGATCGACGGAGAGGCGATCGCCGACGCGCTCAAGGCGATCACGAAGCTGAACATGAACATGAACAGGATGAGCGCCTGCGAGACCGCGAGGTGACTCTCGCCGGAGGTGAGGCTGTGGGTGTGGCTCAGGCGGTCGAAGCCCCACGCACTGAGTCCGACGATGATCACGGTGATCGCGACGAACGCGATCAGGAGGCGTCGGCGTACCGCCTCTTTGATCGTGAGCGCGGCGATCGTCCAGGTCGGGTTCATCGCTCGCCCAGCAGTTCGAGAAAGCGGGCCTCCAGACTCTGCTGCTCGGGGATCACGGCCCCGACCCGCCCCCCGAGGGCGACCACCTCGTCGACCAGGTCGGCGATCCGAGACGGATCGATGCCCTCGACTACGACCCACTCCCGCTGGCGGTGCCATCGACCGAACCGACCGAGACCGCTCCACCAGCTCTCACCGAGCCCTCCGACCTGAAGCCGCACAGTGCTGTGGCGACCGAGCAGCTCCTCGAGCGTGCCGGTAGCGATGGCCATTCCCTTATCGATGACTGCCACGCGATCGCACACATGCTCGGCCTCTTCGAGCAGGTGGGTATTCAGGAAGACAGTGGCCCCCCGCTCGCGCAGCCCGCGAATGATCTCGCGCACGTCGTGGCGTCCGACGGGGTCGAGGGCGCTGGTGGGCTCGTCGAGCACCACCAGCTTGGGATCGCCGAGCAGTGCCACGCCGAGCCCGAGCCGCTGCTGCATTCCCTTCGAGAAGGTGCCGACCCGATCATCGCCTCGCTCGAGCAGGCCGACCGTCTCCAGGACCCTACGCGTCTCCCCCTCCCACCCCGATCTGGGCAGCGCCAGGAGCCGGCAATGCAGGCGCAGCACCTCGCGGGCGGTGAGCAGGGCTTGGAAGCGAAACAGCTCGGGGAGATATCCGATGCGCCGCCTTGTCTCGCGATCCCCCAGCGGCGCGCCGAGCACCAGCGCCTCTCCGCCGCTGGGGCGCGCGAGTCCGAGCAGAAGCTTCACCACCGTGGTCTTACCTGCCCCGTTGGGGCCGAGGAAGCCGAAGACCTCTCCTCGCTCCACGGTCATTGACAGCGATTTCACAGCGATCGTGTCGCCGAAGCGCTTGCTCAGCGCTACCGCGTGGATCGCGGGGGAAACCGCTGGCCTGGCGGAGCGATTCCCCACTTGGAAGCCTGCAGCCTCTGGCATCGGGACGGCAGTGTGCTCCGCGGACCGGTCGCCCCCGCCGAGCGCGGCCCTCTCAGCCGAGTTGGGCGGCGACACTTAGAAGATCGTGCGAATCGAGGATTCCCGCGACGACGTGGAGCATGCCCCGGCCGTCTTCCCACACCACCGCGCCGGCGGCACTCGAGGCGTCAGCGAGGAGCACGCCCGGCCAGCCTGCGACCTGCACCGACCGAACCGACGCGCCTGCCGGGACAGGCACCGGGAGGATCGTCCTCAGGTCCCCGAGGAGGCGGACCTCCTCCGCCAGCGCCGGTGGGATGCCCGGCTGGTTGAGCAAGAATGCCTCGACCTGGCTGATGCTCGCGCCCGTGGAGCGCGCTGTCGGACGAGGCATCGTCGCCACGCCGAGCGGGGGCAGCCCAATCCCGTTCGCCGCGGCGTACTCGACGAGGACGGCCGGGCCGGCGTCAAGCGCCACCGAGCTCCCTCGCAGTCCGAGGGCGGTGGAGTTGAAGGTGACGGTGGCGCTCACGCGCGGCTGAACGATGACCTGCTGCACGGCACCGACCCCATTGGGGAGGTGAGCGGGCAGAGACACCGGAAAGCCCGCTTCCGCCGAGGCCTCTGCGATGGAGGACGCCCTATGGGCCCGGCCTGAGGAAAGCCATTTGATCGTTCCGAACCGAACCGAGCTCGATCCAATCGGCGTGGAGAACCCTCCGAGCACGTGGCTGTCGCCCAGGCCCATGAAGGCGGCGATCGCCCGCACGTCGCTCTGGCTCAAGGAAACCGGTGCCACGTGGGTAGGCGCGAAGATAGTGGTGAGTGTGGCCGCCGCGGCGGTGCTCGCGACTACGATCCCGACCGCGCATATAGCCAGTCCGGCGCGCAGCGACACCCTCGGGAACCGCGCGCGTCGCCGGTAAACGGGCGCTGGCCTGCGGCGCCGTTCGGCTCCCTCCTCCGAGCTCCGGTACAGCTCGCGCTCAAGGCGAGCCCATGCCATGTCGGCGTCGGGTACCAGCTGCGGGGCCGACAACAGCCGGGCCGCGAATTCCGTGTCCTGGGCGATCCGCGCTCGGCGAGCGCTGCAGCGTCCACAGCTGGCCGCGTGCTCGGTGACCCTGTCCGGAACGGCCAAGGGCTCGTCATCGAGCTGCCGAAGCACCCCGTCAGGAATGTGTCTCACGTTCCATCTCCTTTCGAAACGCGGACTCTGCTCTTCTGAGCAGAGTCCCCACGTGTCCGACCTTGACCCCTAGCGCCTCTGCGAGCTCGGCGTAGCTCATACCGCCGTGACGCATCACCAGCACCGCAGCCGACCGGCGCGGAAGACGAGCCAAGACGCGACGGAGCTCTCCCCGCGCTTCCCGATCGATCACCGTGTCCTCGGCGCTCGGGAGGGAGCCGACCTGTTGCACCAGGAGCTGACGCTTGTCTCGGCGGCGCTCCCCCCGAAGCACGTTGAGCGCCGTGTGGACGGCCGCGACTCTGACCCACCCCGCGGCTTGCTCGTAGTCCCCAGGGAACCGTCGGTAGGCGGCTAGAAAGACCTCCTGCGCGACGTCCTGTGCCCCTTGGAAGTCGCCGACCACACTCTGTGCGAGGCGCACGACCACCCGATAGTGGCCGCGAAAGAACGCCTCGAACCCAGCCGACCCCGATGCGCCATCCAGGCACCCCGACCGCTCGTCATTTCGCGCCTGAAAGCTCATCACACCCACTTAGCACCGCCGCAGCCTGAAATGTGACACGGTGGCGAACGCCGCGACGTCGCCGCCCCTCCTTCCGCGTTCTGCCGACGAGGTTGCGCTCCGCGTCAAACCTCGCGATTCTGCTCCCTCTCGTCGCGCTCTGCCCACTCGAGCAGGGGCTCGAGGGAGAACACCGCTTCGTCGATCCCCGCGTGGAGATCGCCGAGCCTGGCAAATCGGTCCGGGACCGTCGCGATCGTCAGTTCGGCCGGGACGACGTCATCGATCTCGTCCCAGCGGAACGGAGTCGACACGGTTCCCTCTCTCACTCCCCGGACCGAGTAGGCGCTGGCGATGGTGTGATCGCGGGCGTTCTGGTTGTAGTCGACGAACGCCTTGTCAGGCTCCCGGTCCTTGCGCCACCACGTCGTTGTTGCATCGGCCGGTGCGCGGCGCTCGACCTCGCGTGCGAACGCGAGCGCAGCGCGACGCACGTCACCGAATCCCCACCGTGGCTCGATCCGAACGTACACGTGGATGCCGTTGCCTCCGGAGGTCTTTGGCCACCCGACTGCGCCGAGCTCGGCGAGTAGTTCGTGCGCGACGTGCGCGACGCGCCGAACGGTGGCGAAGTCGCAGTCGGGCATCGGATCGATATCGATGCGCCACTCGTCGGGACGCTCGACGTCGGCTCGGCGCGAGTTCCACGGATGGAACTCGACCGTCGACATCTGCACCGCCCAGATCACGCAAGCGAGCTCGGTGACGCACAGCTCATCTGCGTGGCGACCTGACGGGAAGCTCACCCGCACCGTTGATATCCAAGACGGAGCACCCGCCGGAATGCGCTTCTGGTGAACCTTTTTGCTGTCGACGCCCCCCGGGAAGCGGTGCAGCATGCACGGGCGCTCCCTGAGCGCACGCACGATCCCCTCGCCGACCCTCACGTAGTAGTTGACCAGGTCGAGCTTGGTCTCGCCGCGCGCAGAGAAGTACACGCGGTCCGGATTGGTGACGCGTACGGTCCTGGCGCCGACGGACAGGTCGATCGCTTCGCTGCTGCCGGCGGACGGCGTCACCGCACCAAGTATGGGTCAGCTGTCTTCGAGATCCCGCTTAGGTTCGTCTGGCTGATGGAAGACAGCCGTCTGCGCCTGTGCCGCCGCGGTCGACGGTGCCTGCCCCGCGGCGAACAGCGGTGAGCGCCCCTGAGGACTCACCGGTACGGGTGCCGGAGTGCTCGTGGGCACGGCGGCCGAGCCCATCATCGGGGACTGCTCGGGTGCGCTCGTCGGTTCTGGCGCCGGGTTCGTCGCCTCGGGGACCGGAGCCGTCGGTGCGGGTGTTCTATCCGGCTCGGCCGGGAACCGCCGCGCCGACTCCTGCGCGAGCGTTGTCAGGGCACCGGCGACGCCGCGCACGTCGTCGATGAGCTGAGCGCGTTCGCTCCAGATCGCGTCCGTCTCTGCATCGAGCTGGCGTAGCCGCTGCTCGGACTGCTGGGTCATCGCCATTGCCCGGGAGGCCGCTTCGGCGATGCAATGGTCGGCCTGCGACTTGGCGCGCCGAGTTATATGCTGTGCCTGCTCGTGGGCGGTCATCAGGATCGTCGAGGTCTGTTCGCCGATCTTGTTGATCTCCGCGGCCACCGCGGTGTCCTGCGAGGGACTCGAGCGCAGCTGCACAAGCTCGTGCTCGAGCTCGCTCAGGTGCTGGTCGACCGCCGCGCGGTCGTAGCCCTCGAGTGCGATCGGGAACCGGGCAGCGATCCGCTCCCACGGTTGCTCGGTGTCCTCGCCAAACGGTGGCTCGATGCCCTCGCCTTCGGGTGGGAAGAAAGCTCGCCTGTCGGTCACGGTGAAAGCCTTGGCGATGCGATCGCCGAAGTCGGCTAGGCGCGACCCGACGTTCCTCGGCTTCTCGGGCTCGTCGAGCGTGGGCGTGAATCGATCGAAATGGCTCATGGAGGCCTCCTTGGAGCGAACGGCAGGGGAATGGGGCCTTCGGCGCACCCACGCCGATCCCTCTCCGTGGAGGGTGAGCGACAGCGATCATGCAGGGCCGATAGCGTTGCGCGGGCCATGCTTTCGACAGGAGCGGTGCTTGTGATCCATGGTGGTGCGGGCGATCCCACGACCGAGCTGGAGCAGTACGACGCGGCCTGCCGGAAGGCGTTGCACGGCGCGCTCGAGGCCGGCCGGCAGGCGCTGCATGTGGAGGACGATGCCGTCGCGGCCGTACAGGCTGCCGTGGCTGAGATGGAGTCGTGCGAGCTGTTCAACGCGGGGCACGGATCGGCGCTCTGCTCCGACGGTTCGGTCCAGATGAGCGCAGCGCTGATGCGGGGCAGCGATCGAGCCGCTGGAGCGGTGGCCGGGCTAACTTCGACGGAGCATCCAATCGCCGCGGCGCGATATGTGCTCGACTCCCCCCAGGTGCTGGTGGTGGGCGAGTGGGCGGACCGGCGTGCGGGCGAGCTCGGGGTCTCGCAGCGCCCGAACGAGTTCTTCGTGACCGGGCGTCAGCGAGCGCGCCTGTCCTCAGGCCTCGACTCCGGCCGCAGCCGCGGCACCGTCGGCGCCGTTTGCCTCGATCGCAGCGGGATGCTGGCCGCGGGGACGTCGACCGGCGGCGTGTTCGGCCAGCCGCCTGGCCGAGTGGGCGATACTCCGGTGATCGGTGCCGGAACGTGGGCCGACGAGCATGTGGCTGTGTCCTGTACCGGGGACGGCGAAGCGTTCATTCGCGCGGGCGCGGGCCGCCAGATCGCGATGCTCGTTCAGGCCGGCATGACCGTCGGCGACGCGACCGAACGTGTGCTGGCGGATGTCGCCGCCATCGGCGGACGCGGAGGGCTGATTGCGGTCGACCGCAGCGGCGAGGCGGCATGTCCGATCTCCAGCAAGGTGATGCCAGGCGGGGTGTGGCGCGAAGGCTCGGAGCCCGTGGTGTGGGTCACCGAGCGTCCGGGCGCCGGACGCGAGTCCTAACTCGACCAACACCCAGCGGCGGTAACCTCGCGTGCGTGGCTGTGGCGCCCGATCTGTGCGGCTGTGCGCTTGACGACCGTTACGAGCTCCACGCGCTGATCGGCGAGGGCGCGTTCGGGCGCGTGTATCGAGGGCACGACCGACGCCTCTCGCGACCGATTGCGGTAAAGGTGATCAAGCCGTGGTGGTCAGAGGACCCCGACTGGGTCCGGCGCTTTGAGCGCGAGGCGCAGCTGCTCGCCCGTCTCGACGATCCCGGGATCGTGCGCATCTTCGATGTGGGGCATGCCGCCGAGGGCGTCTACTACGTGGCCGAGCTCGTCGAAGGCGAGAGCCTCGCGGAGCGGCTCGGCCGCGGTGCACTGGCCCCGAGGGAAGCGTGCGAGATCGCCGAGCAGCTATGCGTCGCGCTGGCGCAGGCGCACGCCGAGGGCATCGTCCACCGCGACGTCAAGCCGGGCAATGTCCTGATCTCCGCGGGCGGACGGGTGAAGGTCGGCGACTTCGGCCTGGCGCTGGCGGCTGACGCGAGCACCGGCGGCTCCGGCGCGACGATCGTCGGGACGCCCAGCTACATGGCGCCCGAGCAGGCCGAAGGGCTTCGGGTGACCCCGGCCACCGACGTTTACAGCGTCGGCGTCGTGCTCTACGAGATGCTTGTGGGAAGCCCGCCGTTCACCGGCGGGTCACCCGTGGAGCTCGCACTCCGGCATGTCCGGGATACCCCGCCGCCGCTACCGGCGGCGATCCCGACTGCGGCGCGATCGATCGTCACGCGCTCGCTCAGCAAGAGTCCCTCCGAGCGCTACGCGGATGCGGGCACGATGGCGGAGGCGCTCGCGAGCGCTCGAGTGCCTCGGGAAGCGGGGCGCTCCGACGAGACACCGTGGCAGCGGGTGCCCGGGAAGGACACGTGGGTGGCGCCGCGCCTGGCGCCTCGGGCGAACTTCAACCCACCCGCTCGCCGGCGTGCCGCCGCGCTACTGGCCAGCGCAGTGGTATTGCTCCTCGGGATGGTCGCGGCAGCGATCGCGACCGCGAACGGACCTCAGGTACGCGTTCCGGCCGTGATCGGGTTGACCCGGGCCGGAGCGGCGGCCAGGGCGACGGCGCACGGACTGCATCCGGCGTTCGTCGCCCGGTTCGGACGAGCTCCCAAGGGCACAGCGATCGCCCAGGCGCCATCCAATGGCATCGAGGTGGGGCGCGGCACGACGATCCGCGTCGTGCTGAGCGCCGGTCCCCCTCCCGTCACGCTGCCGCGACTGGCCGGTGAGAGCTCGGCCGATGCCCGAGCGACCCTGCAGAGCCTTGGACTGAAGGTCTCGATCGTGCAGGTGGTGGCCCCGGGCCAGCCACCCCGGACGGTCACGGCCCAGTCTCCGCAGGCTGGATCGAGCGTGTTCCCAGGGTCCACCGTGTTGTTGAGAGAGGCAGAATCGCCGCGCTGGCGGCCCCTGTTGTCGCTCGCTGGAGATGCCGGTGGGGGCTCGCGTCCGTTCCGGATCCGGGGCAGCCAGTGGCGCGTGGTCTACAGCGTCGCCGACCACGGAATCTGTAGCTGGGCCTCGGCCTTCTGCTCAAACCCGAGCGCCACCATCGGGCAGCTCGGCGGCGCCAGCCTAGGGGGATTCGATCTCGGTGCTGGCAGCAACCAGACCCAGATCGTCCGCTCGGGCCCCGGCGATTACCAGGTGAGCGTCAGTCCGGGTGACAATGCCAGCTGGTCGATGGTCGTCGAGGACTACTACTGACCGACGCATATAGGGTTCGCCGATGGCCCTGACCAGCGGTGAGCGCACGGTGTGCGAGGAGATTGCCTCCCGGACCGACGAGCTGGTCGGGCTCGCGAGCGACCTGGTCGGCTTTGACACGACCGCACGCGATGTCGGGGACCCGGCGCGCGAGGAGGCTGCACTGCAGGAGCATCTCGCGCAGCGCCTGCAGGCGGCCGGGGGCGAAACGGATCTCTGGGAGCCCGATGCGCAGGCGATGGAAGGCCGGCCGCTCGTGCCCCCGGGCCTTGACTTCTCCGGACGCCCACAACTGCTAGCTCGACGCAAGGGTGCCGGTGGTGGCCGGTCGCTCGTCTTCAACGGGCACATAGACGCGGTCTCGGTCGAGCCGCGCGAGCGATGGACCAGTGACCCGTTCGCCGCCGAGGTGCGGGACGGAAAGCTCTACGGGCGTGGATCGTGCGACATGAAGGGTGGGGTCGCGGCGATGGTGCTGGCGTTCGAGGCGCTGGCCTCTGCAGGCGTCGAGCTTGCCGGCGACCTGATCGTGGCGACCAATACCGACGAGGAGTCCTCGGGGGCGGGTTCTGTAGCCCTGGTCGAGCACGGCCTGAAGGCCGACGCGGGGATCGTCACCGAGCCGACCAGCTTCGAGATCTGGGTCGCGTGCCGTGGCTCGGAGTACTGCGTGGTGCGAGTGCCGGGGCGGCCGGGGCACGCTGAGATCGCGCAGGCCGACTGGCGTGATGGCGGGGCCGTGAACGCGATCGAGAAGGCGGCCGTCGTACTCGCGGCGATCGCTTCGCTGCGCAAGACATGGGCGGCGCGCAGCGATCTCGACCACCCATATCTCTCGCGACCCTCGCTGCTTCCGACGATGGCTCGCGCCGGAGAGTGGGCTGTCACCTATCCGGCGTACTGCGATCTGACGGTCGCGGTCATGTTCGTGCCCGGGCAGGCGGACGAGAATGGGTGGGGCACGGCCGTTCGCCGCGAGTTCGAAGAGTGGCTCGGGCAAGAGACGACTCGCGACGACTGGCTGGCCGAGAATCCCCCGGTCGTGCAGTGGTGGCCAAACCACGTGATGCCGCTCGAGATTTCCACCGGAGAGCCGATCGTCGCCGCGGTCCGCGACGCCACCGCCGACGTCGGTCGCCCTGGTCCTCTCGGCGGTCTGGACTCCTGGTATGACGGCGCCGCACTGACGAAGCTCGGGGGGATCCCGTCGGTCGGCTTCGGGCCCCCAGGGTTCGACCGTAACGGCGTCAGCGTCGCTCACATGATCGACGAGTTCGTCCCGGTGGACGGGCTCGTTGCGTGCTCGCAGGCGCTCGCCGTGGCGGCGATGCGCTTCTGCGGCACCGCGTAACCCGTTGCCCTCTGGCTCGGCTTGACTGACTGCGGGGTCTAGCGCCGCCTGCGAATGCCTGATGCGCGATGAACTCGATCCTCCGCAATCCACAAGCAGTGCCGCGACCCCTGTCCCGGCGTTCGGAGACGGGTCAGCTGATCAGGCAGCTCGGGTTGGCGTGCGCGCGGGCGGGGAAAGCCTCGGCGAGGGCGCGCGCGAATAGGTTCGAACGCGCGACATATCCGGGCGAGTAGTAGTGAATCCCGTCCGGGATGAAGTAGCCCTGCTTCGCGTGGCCGCCCCAGTCGAAGATCCGCATGTTCGGATAGCGCCCGCAGGCGGCCAGCAGGTCCTGGTTCCAGTTCTGCATCCCCGAATCGGCATACGCGGTAGAGCCGAGCAGCGTAATCGCGTCGATCCACAGCACCGGCTGGTTGCCGATGATCGACATCATCCGATTGATCCGCTCGACGAGGCCGACATTCGAGCCGACATTCACGTCGGCCGCCTCGTTCGTGCCGAGCGCAAGGATCCAGCATCCCTTGAAGCCCGCTGATATGTGCGACCGGGCAACGGTTGCCGCGTTGGGGATCCCGTTGAAGACCTCGACGATCGACCGGGCTCCCGAGATCTCCGGATAGAACGTCCGGACTCCGACGTCCAAGAGCTGGCCCGGCAGGCGCAGCTTGGGGTCGGGGATGTAATTGGTCGAGGTCTCGCCCTCCGAAGTCGAGTCGCCGATGTAGACCACCGACCTACAAGAGGATCGCGTCGCGGCGCCCGCTTCATCGACCGAGTGCGGAATGAGGCTCGGGTGTGCGAGGTTCGGCAGCGGGCCGAAGGCGTCGTGAGCGAGCGACTGAATCGCGGATGAGAGCGGCGCGGTTACCTGCCCGCCGCGCGAGGCGGCCGGCAGAAGCCCGGCCAGGCCCGAGACCGGAAGCAAGACTCCGAGGGTGACGCTCGAGACAGTGAGCCTCGCGCGCCGGGTTTGGGCGCGCCGGGCGCGGCGCCTCACCCTGCCGGAGAGCGCAGCTAGGCCACCGCGGCGGATCGGGTCCTCCAGAAACCGCCACGACACTCCGGCGATCAGCACTGTCGCGGCGACCTCGAGCAGCGCGGTCGGCCAGCTGATCACCCCCGACGCCGGGCTGGCGAGCACGATGATCGGCCACTGCCACAAGTAGATGCCGTAAGACCGGACTCCGATCCAGCGCAGCGGGGCGCAGCCCAGAACGGGACCGAGCAGGCTCGAACGCGTCGACACCGCGGCCACCATCGCCGCGGTGCACAGCGACAGCAGCACGAACCCATACGGGTAGAGGAACGCCGAGAACGAGCTCGTCTTCCAGACCAGAACGACGGTTCCGATCAGTCCCGCGACGCCGAGCGCATCGAGGAGCAGGGGCGACGCTGGCCGAACGCCGCGACTCGCCTCGCTGCTGGGCCACAGGATCGCCAGCGACGCCCCGATCAGCAATCCGAACGCCCGCGTGTCGGTGCCCTCATACACCCGCGTCGGGTCATAGCCAGGGTGGTACAGGTGACCCATCAGCAGCGCCGACCCGGCCGCGGCCACGAGCGTCACGACCGCGAGCACCTTGCGGCTGTGCACCGCCCAGATCCCCAGGCCCACAAGCCAGGGCCACACCAGGTAGAACTGCTCCTCGATCGCGAGCGACCACAGGTGGTCCAGCGGCAGGGGAGCCGCAAAGCGCGCGAAATACGAGCCGTGCTGGGCGATCGTCACCCAGTTGGAGATGTACACAGCGGCGGCGAGCACCTGGGTACGGACCGCTGCCAGCTGGGAGGCGTCGAACAATGCCACCCATACGCTCACCACCGCGAGCATCAAGAACAGCGCCGGCAGCAGGCGCCTGGCGCGGCGAAGCCAGAAGCCGGCCAGCCCGAGGTTCCCACGACGCCGGTGATGCTCCAGCAGCAGATCGGTGATCAGGTAGCCGGACAGAGTGAAGAACACGCCCACTCCGAGCATCCCGCCGGGAGCCCACCGCGCCCCGAGGTGGTAGGAGATCACGCATGCGACAGCGAGCGCACGGATGCCATCGAGGCCGGCGACGTATCGCCGGCCGCGTTCATTTGGTGTGGGCAAGCCTGGCCTTCCCCGATCCGTCGCGAGCCGACCCGGCGCCTTCGGTCCAGACGCTGGCCCAATGAGCAAGCACCACGCTCACGGGTTGCAGTGTCGCGCAACGGCAGGTCGGATGGGAAGCGGGTTTTCGGGTAACCCTGCCTTATGCGCAGCGATAGGGTGGTCAACATGAGCAACTCCAGCGACGGGAATCATCTGGGCACCTCCGCCCTGCAATCGCCCCCGGAGCTGATCAGCATTGTCGACGCCGATCCCGACCTCGCCGATCTTCTAGATCCGGAGGAGCGTGAGCGGGCCCGGCGCCAGGCGCTGACCCGGGTCGCTCGGCTGGAGCCCGGTCCCTGGGATCCGGCCGACGCGATCATGCCGGAGGTCCACCATCGGGGTTTCCTGATCATCGACGGGCTGATCTCGCGCCAGGTGGAGGTGCTCGGGCGCACGTGCGTGGAGTTGCTCGGACCCGGTGATGTGCTTCGGCCCTGGAGCTGGGATCCAGACGGGTCTCACGTACACGCCGAGGTGGGCTGGGTGGTGCTCGAGCCGACACAGATGGCAGTGCTCGACCACGGCTTGGTGACACGGATGAACGATTGGCCGCAGCTAGGGCTCGAGCTGTTCGCGCGCGGCACGCGGCGGGCTCATTCGCTCGCCGTGGCGCTGGCGATCGCCCACCATCATCGGGTCGCCGACAGGCTTCTCTTAACCCTGTGGCATCTCGCCGAGCGCTGGGGAAGGGTCCGCCGCGAGGGAATCGCGCTCCCGCTTCCGCTACCGCATCAGCGGCTTGCCGACCTGATTGGAGCCCATCGCCCGTCAGTAACGACTGCGTCGGGCGACCTGGTGAAGGACGGCAGGCTCAGCCGGGACAAGCAAGGCGTGTGGGTCCTGCACGGGGCACCGCCGCCGCAACTGCGGCATTTGCGCGTTCAGGCGCCCTCTCGCTAACGCTCTGGCATCTGCGGTCCAGGCACCGTCTGGACTGAAGCTCCGGGGCCGGTCCGCGCGTGAGGCTCGCGGTCCGGCCGCCCGTCCGGCGATCAGAGCCTGCCGCTAACCAGCGCGAGGATCGCCAGGATCGCTATCAGGAACAGCAGTGGATGGACAGTGATACCGCCTACCACCGCGATTACCAGCAGGATTACTGCCAGCGCGAGGAGCACTTGCTCATCTCCGGTTGGGTTCCTGCCAGGTACCCCCGCAACGCCGCTGAGAAGCGGGGGGGGCGTACTCCCCCGTACGTGGGTCCGCGCGATCCGTCGGGTCTTACGCGCGACTGGCGGCAGGCCAGTAAACGGCCGCGCCCTGGGCGACCACGGCGGCGGCGGTGGCGGCTGCGAACGCGAACGCTGTGCCCTGGTGAACGATCGCAAGCGCGACGACCTCGCAGAACGCGACGAACCCGCCCATCCCGATAAGCATCCCCCGCAAGAACGAAAGCAGCATCTGGGGATCTGCTTCGCGGTGAGTGAACACCGACAGCACTGACGCGAGCACCGGCAGCGCCGCAAGCATTCCGCCCACGAGCGGGCCGAGCACGCCAGCCGCGATCGATAGCGCGCACACTAGGACGGCGGTAAGGGCCATCCGCATCCGGAGGCTTCCGAACTTCATGACGGCCAGCGCTGGCGCTGGGCGCGGCCTTGGCAGCGCAAGGTACGCGACGCTAAGCGACAGCACTGCGATCGCCAGGGACGACGTGGGGTCAGCGCCGCGCGTGAGCACGCCCGCGACCGTCGCGGTGGCGCCAGCCGCCGCCCATCCGGCCGTCAAGCAAGTCGGCCAGCTCCACCGCAGCGCGGCGCGACCGTACGCCAGAGCGAAGCCGCTGAGCGCGACAAGTCCGAGCAGCGTGCCATTGGCGGCCTGGGCGGCGAAGCTCCGGCCATGGTCGAGCGCCACCACCAGCAGCACCGGGCCGACGATCGCCGGGAACGCGCTGAGCATCCCGCCGGCGCGAGGTCCGAAACGCCGCGCTACCAGCGTGGTGAGCGCCACCAGCATTGGCGCCAGGCCGCACTCCAGCATTATCTGAGCCATCGCTTTGAGGCTACCCAGGGGCCGCTCCACTAGCTTTCGCCGCAGGGTGTCGACCAGGAGGAGCTTGCGGAGTGGGAGGAATAGTGGTGGGGGACCGGAGCGGGCAGTGATGCGTCTGCGGAGCGAGCGGATCGTCACGCCGGCCGGAACGATCGCGGGCGAGGTCCGGATCGCCAACGGGCGAATCGAAGGCGTCGATGCGACCGGCCAGGGACGACGGGCCCCTGCTGCCGGCGAGGCGATTGACTTGGGAGCTCACTGGCTCGCGCCGGGCCTGATCGATCTCCACGTCCACGGTGGAGGCGGGGCCCAATGCAACACCGCCGACGCCGACGAGGTCCTCGCCGTCGCCGCGTTTCACGCCGCGCACGGGACGACCGCGCTACTGGCGACGACGGTCGCGGCTGACCCGTACGATCTTGCGGCCTCGCTACGGGCGATCCGGCGGGCGATGGAGCTCGGGGATTCGAAAGCGCGGAGTGCCGGTGCCGCCGGCGTGGGCGTGGGCGCGACTGTGCTCGGTGCCCACCTGGAGGGCCCGTTCCTCAGCCCTAAGCGCCCCGGTGCGATGGACCCGGCGGCTTTCCGCGAGCCTGACGAGCCTCTGGTCCTCGAGCTTCTCGATGCCGGGGGAGGCGCCGTGCCCGTGATGACACTCGCTCCGGAGCTGCCCGGGGCGCTCGAGCTGGTGCGCCTGCTCGCCGATCGCCGAGTGCTCGCGTCGATCGGCCACAGCGACGCGACGTATGCCCAAACCCATGCCGCGGTCGCCGCCGGCGCCCGCGCAGCGACCCACGTGTTCAACGGGATGCGCCCTTTCCATCACCGCGAGCCTGGGGTTCTCGGCGCGGTGCTCGACCTTCCCGGGGTCAGTTGTGAGTTGATCTGCGACGGCATTCACGCGGATCCCGCTGCCCTCCGACTGATCCACCGCGCCAAGGGCACACCCGGCGTCCGGCTGGTAAGCGACGCGATGCAGGCCGCCGGAATGCCAGACGGCGACTACCTGCTGGGCTCCGCGCGCGTTGAGGTTCGGGAGGGCCGGGCCACGATCGCCGGCGACGGATCGCTCGCGGGCAGCACGCTGACCATGGATCGCGCGCTTTCCCTCGCCGTCGAGTTCCTCGACATCCCAGTGCACGAAGCCGTGGCGCTCGCATCGACCAATTCGGCGCGGCTGCTCGGGCTGCAAGGCTGCAAGGGGCAGATCGCGCCCGGCATGGACGCCGACCTGACGGTGCTCGACGATCGGTTACGGGCCTGCGGCACGCTCGTCGCTGGAAACTGGGTCCAGGGGCCGCCCGTGGCGTGACCCGGTCGCGTTGAGGCTTCCTACGCCGTCCGCGGTTCCGCGGCCGCGACTGTGCGCGGTCGATGCTGCGACCGGGTGCCCATGCCTCCGATGACGGTGGTGCCGCTTGCCGGTTGGCAGCCCACGCACCAGCCGCGCGAAGATCCCGTGCAGGGTCTCCTTGCCGTAGGCGTGTGAGCCGTCGTACATGGTCAGCACCGCGATCGACACACGGGCGCAGCCCCGGACCAGAAGCGCCACCTGACTGTCGATCAAGCCGGTGCCGTAACCCCAGCCACCCTTGAAGTAGAGCCTCCAGCCCTTCGGGGCAACCTCGCCGATGCCCCAGCGCTCAGAGGGCACGATGCTCCTCAGCAGCCGCATGGCGTAGCCGCGATGCAGGCGAGCGATGTAGCTGTCGACATGCAGGAAGAACTTGGTCAGATCACGCGCCGTCACTCCGGTCGCTCCCCAGATGGGGCTTGTGGCGAAATGCGACATTCCGACCCTGTCCGCGAGCGCGCGGAGGCCTCCTTGCCCGACGGTGTCGAAGATCTGCTGGGCATCGTTGTTGTCTGACTCGGTGATCATCGGGCCGAGGACGGA
The DNA here is from genome assembly GCA_030948665.1 of Actinomycetota bacterium. Classification (GTDB taxonomy): domain Bacteria; phylum Actinomycetota; class Thermoleophilia; order Solirubrobacterales; family Solirubrobacteraceae; genus Palsa-465. The sequence goes on from JALYZY010000192.1 coordinate 34,197, forward strand.
CTTCTCTGCTCCGCTCAGCGGTCGCCCGCGGACCCGAGGCAGGTCCAGATAGGTGACCAGCAGCATCGCCTTGACCATGCTCGCTGACCACTCCTGATGGTCGGGCCGGTAGCTGTAGAGGTGGTGATCGGTGCGGACGGCAAACGCGATGTCGCCGGTGCGCATGTCGTTGTAGCCGATCGCCGAGAACAGGTGCGGATGCCAAATCTTGTCGAGCGGCTTGCCGGTCCCGGGGACCAGGCAGACCTTCGTAGGTCGATGCTTGAGCGGTCGGGCCGCCGCGCCCGAATCCGGAGTGGTCAGTGCGGCGGCGGGTGCGAGCGCAGCAATGAGCAGCAGCGCGCCCCAGCGCAGCGCGACGCTCCCGCTTCCGTGCGGCCGGTCCGAGTTCACGCCTTCGAGCTCGTTGCGGATCGCACGAAGTTATCCGACGGACCCGACAGCCAAGCTACGCGCGAATGCGCAGACCGGTCGGTTCGCTCTACCCCGGCGTGGCGGCGCCCCAGATCCCGGGGCCGTGCCGGTGCTCGTAGATCAGCGCTGTTTCGGCGTGCGCGACCGAGGGATGCGTGGTCAGGTGGTCGAGGACGAACTCGCGGAGGTCCTCGGTGTCGGCGGCGGCCAGCCAGATCAGGTAGTCGGTCACGCCGGTGAGGTGGAACACCATCAGCACGCCTGGCAATGCCCGGACGGCGTCGGTGAAGGCCTCGATCTGCTCGCGAGCGTGGACAGCGAGTCGGACCGCGATCATCGCCTGAAGCGGCCGCCCGAGCGCGGCGAGATTGATCTCCGTGTGGAACCCACGGATGACGCCGCGGGCGCGCAACGAGCGGAGGCGGGCGAGAGCGGTCGAAGGGGCGATTCCAACCCGTTCGGCGAGCCGCTGATTGGTAATTCGGGCGTCCCCGGCGAGGACCTCGAGGATTGCCCGATCGAGGTCGTCCACGTCTGGCTGTGAAAGCTGTTGGAGCGGGGACACAGAATGGCCTCCGACCGAATTATATGCGGCACCCTCACCTGAAACGCGCAGGATCTTCGCATTCCTGTTCGATCGCCGCAATATCAGTCACCATTGGCGCATGCACCAGACCGAGCTTCACTCACGTAGGGCCGCCCTCGCACCGCTGATCCACGACTCGATCCTGGATGTGATCGGCAACACGCCGCTCGTTCGCCTCTCGCGGATTGCCCCGGGGATCAGGACCCCGATCGTCGCTAAGGTTGAATCGCTCAACCCGGGCGGATCGATCAAGGACCGAGTGGGGCTCGCGCTGATCGAGGCGGCCGAGCGAGATGGACTCCTGCGCCCCGGCGGCACGATCGTCGAACCGACCTCCGGGAACACCGGCACCGGCCTGGCGATGGCCGCGTGCCTCAAGGGCTACCGGGTGATCGCGGTGATGCCCGACAAGATGTCCAAGGAGAAGATCGACCTGCTCAGGGCCTACGGCGCCGAGGTGGTTGTCGCGCCGACAGACGTCCCACCGGAGTCCCCCCAGTCCTACTACCGGGTCGCCGATCGACTCGCCCAGGAGATTCCCGGGGCGTTTCAGCCCAACCAATACTTCAATCAGGCAAATCCGCAGGCTCACTACGAGTCGACTGGGCCGGAGCTCTGGGAGCAGACCGGCGGCGAGATCACCCATCTCGTCCTCGGCGTCGGTACGGGCGGGACGGTCACCGGGACCGCGCGCTACCTCCGCGAGCGCAATCCCGAGCTGGTGGTCGTCGGAGCCGATCCGGACGGATCGATCTACTCCGGTGGCCAGGACAACGTGCGCCCGTACCTGGTCGAGGGGGTAGGCGAGGACTTCTGGCCCGAGACCTTCGATCCCTCGCTGATCGATCGCTGGGTGAGCGTCTCAGACCGCGACTCCTTCCTGACCACGCGAAAGCTGGTTCAGGCCGAAGGCATCCTCGCCGGCGGGTCTGGCGGCCTCGCGGTCCACGCGGCGGTCCAGGTCGCATCCGAGCTCGACGATCCCGATGCGCTGGTCGTGGTGATCCTCCCGGACGGCGGACGCGCCTACCTGTCGAAGATCTACTCCGACAGCTGGATGCGCCAGTACGGCTTTCTCGAGCGCGGTCCCGAGGCGACGGTCGGCGACGTGCTTCGCCGCAAGAGCGATGCCGGTGAGATCCCACCGCTAGTCAGCGTCCGCACCCACGACCGCGTTCGTGACGCAATCGCGTTGCTGCACGAGCACCGCGTCTCGCAGCTCCCCGTCGTCAGCGCGCACGACCCCGGGAGCGTGGTCGGAGCGATCGACGAGCGGGGGCTTCTGCTCCGCGCGATCGAGGATCCGTCGCTGCTTGGCGAAGAGATAATCGAGGTCATGGAGTCGCCGTTCCCGGCGGTATCGACCGAAGACCCGGCCCGCGACGCGGTCGAGCTGCTTGCCGGCTCCCGGCAGGCCCTGCTGGTCACTCACGAAGGCCGGGCGGCCGGGATCGTGACCCGCACTGATCTGCTCGAGGCGCTCGTCTCGTGAGCGAGAAGCATGGGTTTGGTACGCGAGCCGTTCATGCCGGCCTGAACCCCGACCCGACTTACCGGTCGGTGATCCCAGCGATCCACCAGACCTCGACGTATGTTCAGGAGCGTCCGGGTGAGTACGTCGAGGACTACGACTATGCGCGCGGGGCAAATCCGACGCGCGCTGCGCTCGAGCAGGCGCTCGGGGAGCTCGAGGGCGGCCACGCCGTAGCGTTCTCCTCAGGGCTCGCGGCGGAGCACGCGGTGATCACCGAAACATGCCGAGCAGGCTCACACGTCGTGATTCCGGCGGACCTCTACGGAGGCACCTACCGCCTCGTCGACAAGGTGTTCAGCCGCTGGGGCCTCCGCTACGACCTGGTCGATCAAACCGACCTCGGTGCGCTCGAGCGCGCGGTCACCGACGAGACCAGACTGATCTGGGTAGAGACGCCCACGAATCCGTTGCTGAACGTGGTCGACATCGCCGGCGTTGTCGCGCGGCGGCGCGGGGCGCTCGTCGCGGTCGACAATACGTTCGCAACGCCCGCCAATCAACGTCCGCTCGAGCTGGGCGCGGATTTCGTGGTGCACTCAACCACCAAGTACCTCGGCGGTCATTCCGACGTGATCGGGGGAGTCGCCATCGCTCGAGACGACCATTGGTACCAGGCACTGCGGTTCGTGCAGAACGCGGTTGGGGCGGTACCGGGACCGTTCGATTGCTTCCTGGTACACCGCGGGCTCCGAACGCTTCACCTCAGGATGGAGGCCCATGCCCGCAGCGCGCGGGCGATAGTGGGGCTCCTGGAGGAGACTCCAGAGGTGACTCACGTTCGATGGCCGGGGTTCGGCGGAATGGTCAGCTTCCGCCATCCCCGGGCGACTGAGCTTGCCGCGAGTACCGAACTGTTCACGCTCGCCGAGTCGCTCGGTGGAGTCGAGTCGCTGATCGAGGTACCGCAGGCGATGACGCACCAGTCGGTCGAAGGCTCCACCGCTGCTGTCCCGTTTGACCTGGTGCGGCTGAGCTGCGGGGTCGAGGACCCCGACGATCTGGTTGCGGATCTGCGCCGCGCGCTGTCAGTGTGCGCTCCGGCTCAGGCTTCCGCGAGCGTCTAGCGCCCCGCTCAGCGGCAGTAGTTCGCCACGGCCACGGCGCCCGGAGCAACGCCGGTGAAATTATTGTCGGGGTAGGTGTTGCCCGTGCCCTGGTTGTCCACGATCGCGGCACATGCCTGACCGCGGAACGTGATGCCGCGCACGGTATTGGCGAACTGGCCTCGGTCGAGGAACACCCCAGTTGTTCGGCTGGAGATGGTGCCGTACTGAAACGTGGTGTGCTGGCACGCGCCGTAGGTCCGGAGGCTCACCAGGGGCGGACGTTCGTCGATCGGAACCGAGATCACCAGCCTGGCTACAAAATGAACGCGCTCCCGAGCCGGCGTGATATGAGGCCGGCCCCAGGAGCGCGCTCGAGGGAGGAGAGGGTGCTTCGGTCGGAGATGATTGCGCGTGTGGCTTTAGATGTCCAAGACGGGTATTCGCAGATATCTATAGTCTTTGCTTATGGAACTTGGCCAGCTCCGCTACCTTGTCGCGCTCGCCGAGGAGCGGCATTTCACCCGCGCCGCGGCGCGAGAGCACATCGCTCAGCCGGCGCTCTCGCAGCAGATCCGCCGACTCGAGGAGGAGGTCGGGCTGGCGCTGGTCGAACGGACTACGCGCCGTGTCGCGGTTACCGATGCGGGCGAGCTTCTGGTGGCCCGCGCCCGGCGGATCCTCGCCGAGCTCGAGGCCGCCCACACGGAGCTGCAGGCGCTGCGAGGAGTGGCGATCGGGCATGTGTCGGTCGGCGCGATGCACACAATGGGGCCCGTCGACCTCTCCCTGGTCCTGGCGATCTTCCACAGCAGGCACCCGGCTGTCGAGCTGACCGTCCGCGAGGAGTCGAGCGAGGACCTTGCGGAGATGTTGCGGGTCGATGAGCTCGACCTGGCGTTCCTGTCGGTCACCGAGCGGATCGAGAGTCACGGGCTCGGACTGCAACAGCTGGTGAACGAACAGCTGGTGCTGATCGCCGCCCGCGAGCATCCGCTCGGCAGGCGCCGGCGGGTGCGAATGTCAGAGCTCGAGGACGAGCAGTTCATCAGCTTCCGCGAAGGCGCCCGCCTGCGTGAGCTGCTCAACGCGGCAGGCCGCTCCGCCGGCTTCGAGCCGCAGGTTAAGCTCGAATCGAACGAGAGCCAGCGGATCCGTCGTCTCGTCGCGCGCGGGATGGGCGTCGCGATCCTGCCCCGGTCCGATGCCGTATCGCCTGGAGCCGATGTGTCGGTCCTCCAGCTCACCCACCCTTCGCTGACGCGAGACATCACGCTCGCCTGGCGCGACGGACGGCGTCATTCGCCGGCGGCGAGGGAGCTGCTCGAGCTGGCCCGGACGACCTATGCGGATCAGGCCACGACTCGACACCCGCGAGAAGCCACCGACGTGGTCTCGAGATGAACGGCGAGAAGCGCCACGCGCTGACGATCGGCGCCGGGGTGGTCTCAAGATGACGGGCCAGCCCGCGCATGTCCTGGCGATCGTGCATCAGCCGGACGCCGGCCCTGGGGTGTTCGCCGACGCGATCCGCGCCACCGGCGCGGAGCTCGATGAGTGGCTGATCGTAGACGGGGCTCCGCTTCCTCGAGACCCGCGCGAGTACAGCGCGGTGATCGTGCTCGGAGGCGCGATGCACCCGGATCAGACACAGGCGCACCCGTGGCTGGATCGCGAGCGGGGGCTGCTGGCCGAGCTGGTACACGAACGAGTCCCGCTGCTCGGCGTATGTCTCGGTGCGCAGCTGCTGGCTCAGGCGACCGGCGGTCAGGCCCCGCGAGCGCCCAAGCCCGAGATCGGCTGGTACGAGGTGGAAGTCAACCGGGACGGTACCGCCGACCCTGTGATGGGTCCGCTTGCGCCCAGCTTCGAAGCCCTGGGCTGGCACAGCTACGAAGTCGAGCTGCCCGAGGACGCGACCCCGCTGGCGTGCAGCGCGGCGTGCATCCAGGCGTTCCGCATCGGCGAGTGCGCCTGGGGGATCCAGTTTCATTCCGAGGTAGCCCGACGGGACCTGCTCGCCTGGATCGAGGATTCTGACCAGGATCCGGACGCGAGTGAGGTTGACTTCGACGAGCTCCGGGTCTGCAGCGAACAGCGGATCAAGGACTGGAACGAACTCGGCCGGAAGATGGCCGAGCGCTTCCTGCGGCAGGCGGTTCTCGCCCGGTGCTGAGGCTCCCTCGACCAGGGCTCAGGCCGCGCGCGCCGCGCTGACGCCGCATACTGACGCCCTTGCGCGGACACCCGAGAGCTACGCCTAGCGCTTCCAGGATGAGCTCAAGAGCCCGATGAGCGCCGCCGACTCTCGCTACGACGTGCTGTTCGAACCGGTGCAGCTCGGCCCGGTGACGGCCCGCAACCGCTTCTTCCAGGTGCCTCACTGCAACGGGATGGGCCACCTTCGGCCGGCTGCGCTGGCCGAGATGCGCGGCGTGAAGGCCGAGGGCGGCTGGGCGGTGGTCTGCACCGAGGAGGTGGAGTTCCACTGGGCGAGCGACCTGGCGCCGTTCGCCGAGGGCAGCTTGATCGACGACGACGACTTACCCATGCACGAGCTGATGGTGGAGCGAGTGCACGAGCACGGGTCTCTGGCCGGCTGCGAGCTGGTTCACTCAGGCCGCACCGCAGCAAACCTCGAGGTGCGGGTACCCCCGATGGGAGTCACGGCCATGCCGGTCGCCGGGACCCACCCAGTCCAGGCCCGCGCGATGAGCTCACGCGACATCGCCGACCTGCGGCGCTGGCATCGCCAGGGTGTGCAGCGGGCAATGCGGGCGGGATACGACCTCGTCTACGTGTACGCGGGCCATGCCCTGGCCACGCTTCAGACGTTCCTGTCCCGTCGCTTCAACACCCGGACGGACGCGTATGGAGGGTCGCTGGAGAACCGTGCGCGGTTGCTCCGCGAGGTATTGGAGGACACGCTCGAGCTGGCCGCGGGACGCGTCGCCGTCGTTTGTCGCATTTGCGTGGACGAGCTGATTGGCGAAGGAGGCCTCGAGCGCGGCGAGATCGAGGAGCTGCTCGGGACCCTGGGCGAGATGCCCGACGTGTGGGACTTCATGGTTGGCGACTGGGACTTCGACTCTTTGACCTCGAGGTTCGGCGATGAGGGCTACCAGGAGCCGTACGTGCGCGGACTGAAGGCGCTTACCTCCAAGCCGGTCGTCGGGGTCGGCCGCTTCACCTCGGCCGACACGATGGTGCGGATGGTTCGCGAAGGCGTGCTCGACCTGATCGGCTCCGCCCGCCCGTCGATCGCCGACCCGTTCCTGCCCAACAAGATCCGCGAGGGCCGCTGGGAGGACATCAGGGAGTGCATCGGATGCAACATCTGCGTGGCCAGCGACTGGACGATCTCGTCGCTGCGGTGCACCCAGAATCCGACCGTCGGGGAGGAGTGGCGGCGCGGCTGGCACCCGGAGCGGATCCGGCCGAAGGCGAGCGACAAGAAGGTCCTCGTCGTCGGCGCCGGGCCCGCCGGGCTCGAGGCCGCGGTGTCCCTGGGTCAGCGGGGCTACGAGGTCGTGGTCGCCGAGGCCGAGCCCAGGGAGCTCGGCGGCCGAGTCACCCTAGAGGCCCGGTTACCTGGTCTCGCGGCCTGGATCCGGGTGCTCGACTACCGCCTCGCGCAATTGCGGCGCCTGCGCAACGTCGAGATCGCGCGAGGCAGCGCTGTGAGCGCCCCAGAGGTGCTCGGATATGACTTCGACCACGTCGCGGTCGCCACCGGTTCGCGCTGGCGTAACGATGGCGTCGGTCGCGCGGCGCTGAACCCGCTTCCGATCGACTCAGCGGTCGAGGTCCTCACGCCCGATCAGCTTCTGCGCGGAGCGCTTCCGGTGGGCGAGCGCGTCGTCCTCTACGACGACGACCACTACTACATGGGTGGCGCGCTCGCCGAACTCCTCGCCACCGCCGGCAAGCAAGTGGTGCTGGTTACGCCGCAGGCGCTGGTCTCCGCGTGGACCGAGTACACAATGGAGCAGTCCCGCATCCACGCGCGACTCGCGCAGGCCGGAGTGACGATCGCAACCTCCCGCATGCTGAGCGGCGCCGGTGCGGGCGAGATCCGCCTGGCTTGCGTATTCACAGGCCGCGAGGAGACGCTGCAGGCAGATTCGCTGGTGCTGGTGACCGCGCGACTACCCAACGACGAGCTGGCACTCGAGCTGGCCGGCGCCGGTAACGGGCCGGTTGTGCAGGCGATCGGCGACGCTCTCGCTCCGGGCACCATCGCCAGCGCGGTGTGGGACGGGCACCGCTACGCAGAGGAGCTTGACGATCCGGCCGCCCAAGACCAGGACAGTGTCCCGTTCCGCCGCGAGCTGACTGCGGTCGCTCGCGACTGAGCTGCGTGGTCGCCCGCGACTGAGCTGGCGCGGTCGGCTGTGACTGAGCTGGCGTGGTCGCCCGCCACTGAGCTGGCGCCGCAGCTCAGACGGTCAGCACGACCTTGCCGACGACTTCGCCGTCGAGCAGCGACTCGAAGCCCTGCCGGGCGTCAGCAAGCGCAAACGTCGCGTGGATAGCGGGCCGCACATCCTTATCGACGCACAACCGGATCAGGCGCTCCAGCTCGTCGCGGGTACCCATGGTCGAGCCGACGATCGAGAGCTGCTGGAAGAACACCCGGCGCAGCTCGGCGGGCGGGGCATCGCCGGTGGTCGCCCCGGATATGACGATCGTTCCCCCGGGTTTCAGCGATCTGATCGAATGAGCCCAGGTGGCCTCGCCGGTGGTCTCCATCACGGCGTCGACGCGCTCGGGCAGGCGGGTGCCCGGCTCGAACGCCTGGTCGGCTCCGAGCGCTAGCGCCTGCTCGCGCTTGTGCTCGCTGCGGCCCGTCACCCAGACGCGGATGCCCGCCGCGCCACCGAGGACGGTCAGTGCTGTTGCCACGCCGCCGGATGAGCCTTGGACGAGGATCGTCGACCCCGGCGTGACTCCGCCGCGGGTGAACAGCATCCGGTAGGCGGTAAGCCAAGCGGTCGGAAGGCAAGCCGCTTCGGAGAAAGACAGCTCGGGGGGCTTGGGGATCAGGTTGCGGCGGGGCACGGACACCCGTTCGGCGAAGGTGCCCGGATGCCGTTCGGAGAGGATCGAGCGCCGAGGGTCGAAGGTCTCGTCCGCACGCCAGTCTTCGCTCGTGATCACCGAGTAGACGACGACCTCGTTGCCGTCCTCGTCCACTGCCGCGGCGTCGCAACCGAGGATCATCGGAAGCCGCTCCTCCGTCATGCCAACGCCGCGCAGCGACCACACATCGTGGTGGTTCAGCGAAGCTGCTCTCACGCTCACGGTCGTCCATCCGTCGCGCTCCGAGGGGTCGGGCTGCTCTCCGATCGAGAGCCCGCTCAGCGGGTCCTCGCGATCGATCGAAGCTGCGAACACGGCGAGCACGCCGCAATCATGTCAGTGCCCGGCCGGGCGCGCCTGCCAGAATCACTCCGTGGGAGTCGTCCGAGCGAGCGCCAGCAAACCAGTAGGAGCCACGCCCGAGGCGGTGCTCGAGTTTCTGCGCGACTACCGCGAGGCTCGACCGAAGATCCTCACCGAGAACTACACCGTCTACCGTGTCGAGCAGGGCGGTCACGGCGCGGGCACGGTCATTGGGTACCACTTCGCTGCTGGCCGCCGGGAGCGCGACTACCGGCTCGAGGTGCAGGAGTCCGATGGGACACTTTCTGAGCGCGATCAGCTGTCCTCGTTCGTCTCGAGGTGGACCGTCGCTTCGGGCGCCGCCGGCTCCATGGTCACGCTCGAGGCGACCTGGAATGGGGCCGGCGGGATCGGCGGCTTCTTCGAAGGAGTGTTCGCTCCCCTCGGCCTGCGCCGCATCTACGGGGAGATCCTCGACCGGCTAGCGGCGGCCGTCCAGGCGGCTCCGTAGCGGGCTGACGCCGCCGCGGCGGCGATCTTCTACCGCGGGCTCCAGGTGCAAGGCGTGGACGGCATCGTGACTTCGGATCCGCGCCTGTTCACCTGAAATTCTCGCGGCAGAGGCTACGCAGTGCGTACGCTCTGGGGTGTGAGCAGCGTGAAGCAGGAGCCGATCACCGAACTTGTCGCAGGACCCCGGCCAGGGCGCGTCTACAGCCAGATCCGCCGCCCCGGAATGGGTGATTGTGCGCCGTCCGGAAGGCTGCGGCTCGATGCGCTGGCTTGCTGGCTTCAGGACATCGCGTACGCCGATGTCGAGGATGCCGGAGTGGCGGACATGGCAGTGTGGGTGGTTCGACGAGCGCGCATCAGGGTCAAGCGCTTCCCGCGCTTCGGTGAGTCGTTCACGCTGCGCACCTTCTGCGCGGGTCTGGGCCGGATGTGGGCCGAGCGCGGGACGACGCTTACCGGCGAGGGCGCTGCGGATGACGACGCGGCGGTGGACGCGGTATTCCTGTGGGTGCACCTCGACCCGGTGAAGCGGATTCCCACCGCCCTGACCGCGCACGAGCTCACCAAATATCGCGAGGCGGCCGGGGGTCGGCGCGTGAGCGCTCGGCTACGCCACCCCCCACCGACCGAGCCGCAGCGGACGTTCTCGTGGACGTTTCGCGCGACCGAATGCGATCTCGCCGGACACATAAACAACGCCGCGTTCTGGCATCCGGTCGAGGAGGAGCTGCTCCTGATCGGGGACCCGGAGACCCTCGACGTCGAGATCGAGTACCGAACGCCGGCGCAGCCCGGCGTGAAGACCGTGATCTGCGACGGGCATTGGCGCTGGATCATTGGCGACCAGGGCGAGACGCTCGCCTCGATCGTGATGGCCTAGGACCGCCGCGCCGCCGTCTCTATCAGCGCCCGAACAGCTGGTCGAACCGCACCGCGCGGCGGATCTCGGTGCGCTCATCAGGACTGAGCGGCGGCGCTCGCTCGAGCAGCTCGCGGCGATCGACGATACCGATTCCCTTGTCAGGGTCGGTCGAATACAAGGTGACGTGAGCGGGAGGTGGGAAGAGAGGAACGCCCAGCGCGGCCGAAAGCACGCCGTAGAGCGGGACAAGACCTGGGCATTCGACGATCACGATCAACGTGCGGAGCTGCGGTTCGTCGGGATGGCGCACACGCCTGAGGTCGGCGGTGACTGAAACCGGACCCAGTGCTCGGCCCGCCACCAGCCGCTCGACCAGCTCCCACGCTCCCGGCAAGGCAGGGCCCAGAGACTCGAGCGCCCGAAAGGCGATCGCGGTCAGGTGGAACTCCGACTTTCGCTGCCAGCGCTCGCCGAGCGCCTCGACCTCCGCCGGCAGCCCGTCGATGGCGACGGGCGCGATCACCGACCGGCCTCCGGTGAGGACCAGCGGGTCCAGGGTCAGAAGATCGGGCATCCGCCGGCCGCCGCCGCGTCGCGCTCACGTTTCCCTCCGGGTGCCTGCGGGGAGACGTAAGCCATGGGAACCGAAGAAGAGCGCCCCGACCCCGTTGCCCCGCCCCGCACCGCACCCGTGGATGAGCGGGCGGACGCTGTCGATCCGGCTGCCGTGCCCGACGCCGCTGCGGTCGAGGAGCCCCAGCCCCCGGCATCGAACATGCTGCCAGGGCGTGAGCGCAGGCGCTCACGCGTCGAGCGGCTGTTCGTTCGGCTGATCGCCACCGGGGGTGTCGTGGGCATCGGCGTCGCGCTCGGCGCGATCCTCGGTGCCAACAAGGTGCAGGGCTGGATCATTGGGCTGGTCATCGCGCTCGTCAGCGTGCTGCTCTCAGCCGTGCTCTGGTCCTCGCGCCAGCTGTAGCCTCGAGACGCCATGAAGGAGCTGCGCGGCGAGGCGAGCGCCACCGTAGACGTCGCCAAGGACGAGTGCCTTCGCTTCCTCGCCGCCGTCGACGCATACCCGCAGTGGTACCCGGAGACCGTGCGGGAGGTGCGGGTGCTCGAGCGCGACGACGACGGCAATCCCGCGCGGGTCCAGGCCAAGCTGCACATCGCCAGGGGACCCCTGGTGAGGGACTTCGAGCTGACGATGGCGTTGCGCATCGACCCGGCCGGAACTGTGACGCTCGAGCGGATCGCGAACGGTCCCGGTGACGGCGAGCGCTTCTCCGTGACCTGGCGTCTCGGCGGCGCTAGCCGTCTGGGCGTCGCGCTAAATGCGAACCTGTCAGTGCCGCGGATGATGCCCCTGGGAGGTCTCGCGGATTCGATCGCGAGTGGGTTTCTGCATGCGGCGCTCGACGCACTCGGGCGCTTAGAGAGCTAGCCCGCGCGCGCTCGGGGCATTCTGGCGCGGCCTCGCTTGTGCTTGCGGGCCTTGCGACGCCAGGGTGCCAGCACGAGGTTGACCACCCACAGGATCAGTGCACCTCCGACCGTCGCCCAGAAGCCGTGGATGTCGAAGCCGCTCACGATCCTGGTGGTCAGCCACAACATCAGCGCGTTGATGAACAGCAGCGCGATACCGAATGACAGGATCACCGCTGGAAGCGTCAGGACGACGACAATGGGCCGCAATGCGACGTTGACAAGGCCGAGGATCAAGCCCGCGACGATCAGCGTGACGACGTGGTGGTGGTAGCTGATCGATGGGATCAGCACCGCCGCCAACGCGAGTCCGAGGCAGTTCGTGACCAGGGTCAGCAGCAGCCCACGCACAGAGGGAACCATACGCCTATCGGCTCGGTGCAATTCAGCTCAGCCGAACAACGGGATCAGCCGGCTCGGGTCGCGGACCGGCTAGCCCGACGGCCTCGGCAAGGAGCTCGTAGGAGCGACGTCTAGCCTGGTGATCGTGGGTGATCGTCACGACGATGACCTCATCGGCGCCGTATTCCTCGGCAAGTGATTCCAGCTCCGGGAGCACGGTCTGTGGCGAGCCGACGATCGCGCGGCGACCCGGTGGGGCTCCGCTCCGCGGCCCGTCCTCTCGCGCCAGCCACTCCCGTGCCTTCTCGGGCGGAGGGATTGGGATCAGCTGCCCGCGTCGCAACATCCTCAACGTCATCCGGCTGCTCATCGCGAGGATCTCTGCCTCTTCGTCGCTCGGGGCGCACAGCACCCATGCAGCAACCGCCGTCTGCGGACCCGGCTCCTGACCGTCAGCCGGGAAGCGCTCACGGTAGAGCGCCGCGATCTCCGCGCCGTCGCGGTTGATGAAGTCGGCGAACGCGTAGGGCATACGAAGCTCAGCCGCCCAGATTGCACTCTGTGGCGAGGAGCCAAGCAGCCACGTGGCCGGGACCTCGGGGCGGCCCGGAAGCGCCGCTCCGAGCCGGTGGAAGGGGTGATCGGCGGGCAGGCTGTCGTCCAGGTAGGCCAGCAACTCCGCCAGCTGCTGGGGGAAGTCGTCGGGCGACGCCTGACGGCGGTCTCGCTGGAGCGCGTAGGTCGTCAACGGATCGGTGCCAGATGCACGACCGATCCCGAGGTCGATTCGCCCAGGAAACAGTGCCGCCAGCATCGTGAACGTCTCGGCGACCTTCAGTGGGCTGTAGTGGGGGAGCATCACGCCGCCGCTGCCGACTCGGATCCGGTTGGTGGCGCCCGCGATCGGGCCGATCAGGACCTCAGGTGCGGCACTCGCGAGCATCGGGCCGCCATGGTGCTCGGCGACCCAGTAGCGGTGGTAGCCCAGCTCGTCCGTCAGCTGGGCCAGGTCGAGCGTGTTATGAAGGGCGTCGGCCGCGGTGAACCCCTCGGACACTGGAGACTGGTCGAGGACCGACAGGCGCATGTACCGATCTTAGGAGCGGAGGCGCTCACTCCCCCCGCAGCCAGGGCCCCGCTCCACCCAAGCGCTTCGGCGTGATCCGTGTGATCCAGCCCGGTGGCGGGTCCTGGTCGGGAGGGAAGGTCGTATCGGGGCCGATATAAACCCGCGCGAGCCGCCGCAGCAGATCCGCGGCGCCGCCCTCCTCGATCCGTGCAGTTCCATATACGACCAGGTACTCGCGAAGCCCGATCCGGTGAAGCGCGAGACCTTCCATGGAGACCGAGACGCGCGGGTCTCGCTGGATATTGCGGAGCTTGCGAAACCAGCGAAGGCTGGCGATCACGATCTCATTGCCGTCGAGTCCCAACCAGGCGATCGTGACGTGTGGGGTGCCGTCCGGGTTGAGCGTCACCAGGTGGGCAAGGTGGTCTGACTCGATCACCGCGCGTGCCGATTGGGTGAGGACCGACACTAGGGCGCGAGCCTCTCGATCCGCCAGCCCACGCCGTCGCGGGTGTAGTGGAGCCGGTCGTGCAGCCGATCCTCGCGGTGCTGCCAGAACTCGAAGCTCTCTGGCTCCAGAAGGTAGCCACCCCACCAAGTCGGGATCGGCAACTCGCCGTCGGCGTGGCGTGCAGCGATCTCTGCCACGCTGCGCTCGAGCGTCGCACGATCCGCCACGGGGCGGCTCTGCGGTGAGGCCAGGGCGCTCAGCTGGCTCCCGCGCGCTCGGCTCCGCACATAGTCCTCGGACTCCTCTGTGGACGTTCGCCGCACCGGCCCCTCGATTCGCACCTGGCGACCGAGAACGTCCCAGTAGAAGAGCATCGCAGCCCGCGGGTTCTCGGTCAGCTCCCTTCCCTTTCGGCTCTCATAGTTGGTGAAGAACACCAAGCCGCGTTCGTCGAAGCGCTTGACGAGCACCATCCGCATCGACGGCTGGCCCGTCGCCGAGGCAGTCGCGACGGTCGTGGCCTCCGGCATCCGGATCCCTGCATCGGACGCCTGCGCAAACCACGCGGCGAACTGAGCAACAGGGTCCGCATCGACATCGCGCTCGCTCAGGGGCTTTGCGAACTCCGGCACCCCAGGGATTATCGGCGGTTCGCGTCCTAGAGTCCGTTCAAGGCCACCGAAAGGAAGTCAGCATGGACACCTGGGACGCGATCACTTCTCGCCGTAACGTCCGTAGCTTCGATGACCAGCCGATCGCCCCTGGCGATCTCGACCGGATCCTCGAGGCCGGAAGGCGGGCCCCGTCCTCCCGTAACTCACAGCCGTGGGACTTCGTCCTCGTGACCGACCGCGACCAGTTGCGCGAGCTGTCAACTGTGTGGCGAGGTGCCGGCCATGTCGCGAGCTCCGCGGCGACGGTGGCGCTGGTGACCGAGGACTTTGATGAGGAGCGGCAACGCCTTACGGCGAGGTACGACCTCGGGCAGGCGACGATGGCGATGATGATCGCTGCCGCCGATCTAGGGATCGGCTCCGGACATTCCGCGGTCGGCGACCAGGAGGAAGCCCGGCGGCTGCTCGCACTTCCCGAGGATCGGACCGCCGCCTATCTGATCGACTTCGGCTATCCGGCAGACCGTCCGCTACGCCCGCTGCGCAACCCGAATCGCAGACCGTTCGAGGAGGTCGTGCACCGCGGGCGCTGGTAGCTACTTCTCCTCGGTCCAGTTCCTGCTTCTGGGATCACGGCCCGAGAGGAGATCGAGGAAGTGTTGCCAGCCACTCGGCTTGACGCCGGGCTCGGCATCACGCCATGCGGGTGCTCCACCGTGCGGTGGGGGCAGCGCGGCAGCCGCTGCCGCGTCGATTCCCAGGTCTACCCCCCGCTCGTGTAACGACGCGATCTGATCGGCGGGCACGAACCTCCGATCGCTGCCGGCGTCGATGACGATCCCGTGGAAGATGTCGAGCTCTGGTGCGGCGACGACGTGTGCGACCGTGCCTACCTGCTCACCGCCGGAGGCGTAAACGGACACGCCCTCTTCGAGCACCTCGTATGCGATCGGCAGGCCTTCGTTCACGTCGGGGAGACGATACCGGCCGGGGTGGGCTGTGAGTCAATACACAGCGAAGCGCACGGGTGACTTGCGCCAGCGCGGCGGCGTCAACGACGCAGTCGGGTCCTCAGAGCACCGAAAAAGCGATCAACCGAATCGAACACCAACCGGTCATCAGCTTTCAGGCGAATTCAGGAGCTTTTGGATGTTTAAGCCCTGGCAAAGGTTTCCCTCCGCCTGCGCGCGTACAGAAATGGGGAGTATTGTCCCGGGAAGTCCTTGGTTGCTCGCGTTTTCGGGGATCGCGGCCGCCAAGGAAAGCCTGGGGCAACTGGCGAACGAAATCCTATGAGCGGAGTCGCTGAGCAGGGGCATGAGCGCAGAGCCCACTGACTACGAACGGGGCACGACCTCCGGCGTCGCCGATGACGAGCGGACCCATTCCAATGGGAACCACGTCGGGGCGGCGCAAGAGCCCGAAGCCGCCGGCTCGGTGGCGCTCGCGGATGCGGGAAATCAGCTGACGCTGTCGCTGGCCGATCGGTTCCAGACGCTGCTCGAGGTCGGCAGGCAGATCGCGACGGGGCTTTCGCGGGAGGCGGTGTTCGAAACGCTCAGGGAAGCTGGGGAATCCCTGCTTCGCGGGGAAGAGTGCGTGATCATGGCTTTGGCGCCCGACGGCGCGATCACTAACGTCAGGGCCGTCGCGGGCGCCGCGGATCCGGGCATCGAGGACTACCTCCAGGCCATCGCCCTCGAGGCGATGGGCAAGGGCGAGATCCTGATCTATTCATTCGAAGGTCGCCATGAAGACCCGCTCCAGACGCGCCTTGCGTTCAGCGGGGTGCGCTCGGCGCTCTGTGCGCCGATCACGGTGCGAGGACGCCCGGTCGGATGCCTGTACGTGGCGCACCGCCGGGTCAGCGGCCTATTCGGCGAAGACGAACGTCGCCTGGCCGGGTTCATCGCGACCCTCGGCGGGGCCGCGCTCGAGAACGCCGCCGGATTCGCCGCCGCACAGGAGCTCGCTACTTCGCTGGGGCGCCGGACATCTCAGCTCGAGGACGCCAACCGCCGGCTGGACTACAGCGTGAAGGAGCTGACCAATGCCTACGAACGCGAGCGCCAGATCGCCGGCCAGCTCAACCACATGGCATTCCACGACTCGCTCACGAATCTTCCGAACCGCGTCCTGCTCTCAGAGGGCGTCGAACACGCGGTGCGCAGGGCGCAGCGAAGTAAGACAAATCTCGCTGTCTTGTTCCTCGACCTCGATGACTTCAAGACGATCAACGACTCGCTGGGGCATGGTGTCGGCGACGAGCTGCTGATCGCGGTTGCGCAGCGTCTCCGCGGATGCGTGCGCGAGGCCGACACCGCGGCACGGATCAGCGGCGACGAGTTCGCGATCTTGCTCGAGGACATCGACCACCCAGACGGTGCGGCTCGCAGCGCGGAGCGCATCCTCGAGGCGCTGCAGCCCCCGTTCACGCTTGCCGGCACCGAGGTCTTCGTGAGGGCGAGCATCGGCATCGCGCTGGGACCACTGGGAAGCCGCTCGGACCAGGCGTCTGAGCTGCTGCGCAACGCGGACCTCGCGATGTATATGGCCAAGAGCGAGAAGAAGGGCAGCCACAGGTTCTTTGCGCCGGGGATGCACGCCGGGCTGCTGGCGCGGCTCGAGCTCAAGGCCGATCTCGAGCGAGCCCTCGGCCAACGTGACTTTACGATCCACTACCAGCCGATCGTCTCGCTCGTGCAGGGAAGGATCGATGGGCTCGAGGCGCTGATCCGCTGGCGACACCCCACCCGCGGGCTCATGAATCCGGCCGAGTTCCTTCCTCTAGCGGAGGAGACCGGCTTGGTCCGTCCTGTCGGGCACTGGGTCCTGCGCGAGTCATGCCGGCAGGGTGCCGAATGGCAGCGCCGCGTCGGCGATCACATGCCCCTGACGATCAGCGTCAACCTGTCCCCAAGCGAGCTGCTAGAGCCAGAGCTCGTCCAGCAGGTCGCAGCCGCATTGCGCGATTCAGGCCTGCGCCCCGACCGGCTGATCCTCGAGCTCACGGAGAGTGTGTTCATGCAGGACACCGAGGCCACGCTGGAGCGCCTCTCCGGTCTGAAGCGGCTTGGGGTCAAGCTCGCGATCGACGATTTCGGCACCGGCTACTCGTCCCTCGGGTATCTCCGGCGCTTCCCGCTTGACCGGATCAAGGTCGCCAAGCAGTTCGTCGACGATGTGTCAAAGGGGGCCGGCGATTCGGCGCTCACACGCGCGATCATCAAGCTCGGCGAGACCTTCGAGCTCGAGACCGTCGCCGAGGGGATCGAGCAGCCCGCACAGCTGATGGCGCTCCGCGAGATCGGCTGCAAGCTGGGTCAGGGCCACTACTTCGCTCGGGCGCTTCCGGCGGAGGACATAGGCGAGCTCCTGCGCGACCCGGCGCCCCTGCATCGGCTCTGGCAGCCCGCGAGCCTCGGCAAGCCCAGACGCTGATCCTCAGTGGCATAGTCACGGGATGCTCCCCTATGACGAGCTCGGAAGCGGTGACGCCGTCGTGCTGTTACACGCAGGCGTCGCCGACCGGCGGATGTGGTCCGAGCACCTCGAGCCGCTTGCGGACGCTGGATACCGAGTCGTGGCGATGGATCTCCCCGGCTTCGGCGAGGCCGTTCCCGGCGTCGGGTCGGCGAAGCCATGGGACGACGTCCTGGCGACGATGGATGGACTCGAGATAGAGAGCGCGACGCTCGTAGGGAATTCGTTCGGTGGCGCGGTGGCGCTGCGTGTAGCAGCGCTTGCCACGCCGCGCGTGAGGTCAATGGTGCTGGTCTCGATCCCGGTTCCCGGAGTCGAGCCGTCGACGGAGCTACAGGCGGCCTGGGACGCCGAGGAAGCTGCACTGGAGCGAGAGGATGTCGAGGGTGCCGTTGATGCGGTTCTCGCTGCATGGCTGATCGACGATGCGCCGCCGGCGTTGCGTCAACGGGTCGCGGTGATGCAGCGGCGTGCCCTCCAGCTCCAACGGGACGCAGCCGACGAGGAAGCAGACGAAGACGAGGATCCGGTGGGCGAGGATCTGGGTGCGGTCAGCGCGCTGGGCATGCCAGTCTGGTGATCGCCGGCGCGAGAGATTTCACCGATTTCGTGCAGGGAGCCGAGCTGCTTGCAGGCGCGCTCCCCCGGGGGCGCCTGGTGGTCATCGAGGACGCCGGTCATCTCGCGCCAATCGAAACCCCGGAGAGGTTTGGAAAGGTGCTGCGGGACTTTCTGAAGGAGTAGCGCCGAGCCGGGACCCCCACGTGGGGGGTTGCCGGCGGGCGGGGGTTGCGACATGCTCCCGCTGTGCCCGTCCTCACAGACACGGCCCGTTTTCGGACGGACGACCCCGACTCGTTGGTGATCGCCTCGCTGGCATGCCCGATCTGCCTTCGCAGCCAACAGGTCGACTGGGAAGCCTCGCTCGACGGCCATGACCCGTCCGTGCAGTGCGAGTGCCCCGGCTGTGGGGAGTGCTGGAGCGTGTACCTGGCGCCGCAGCAGGCGCTGCGGCTGTCGCTCATTTCCCCGCGGGGACGCTCGATACCCTAGCGCCCAAAGTCGGGATTGATGTGGATCCGCAGTAGCGTTCCCGGATGGGCGTGACGCACCCAGGAAGCAGCGAGGTCGCGCGGTTTCTCGCCCTGCGGCCGCCGTTCGATGTCTTGACTCCCGCCGAGCTGGGCGAGCTGATCTCCGCCACGGAGCTCGAGTTTCATCCTGCCGGGACGGTGATCCTCAGCGAGGACGGCGGGCCCGTAACGCTCCTGCGTGTGATCCACAGCGGAGCGGTAGACCTCACCCACGACGGCCAGCTGCTTGACCTGCTGGGGCCGGGCGACACGTTCGGCCATGCGCCGATGCTGTCCGGCCTGCCGTCGGGATTCCAGGCGAGCGCGTCGCAGGACACCCTCTGCTACCGAATCCCTGTCGCGGCGGCGCGACCGCTGCTCGACCGTGCCCGCACGCGGGAGCTCGCGGTCGGCGCAACCGACTCCGGGAGCCACCCCGTTGCCCGGCTGATCCGCGTGCCGGCAGTGATGTGCGAGCCGGCGGAGACTATCCGCGAGGTGGCGCGACGGATGACCGACGCGGGCGCGAGCTGCGCGATCGTGATGGCTTCGGGCGGTCTGGGGATCGTCACCGACCGCGACATCCGCAGCAAGATCGTCGCCGGCGGCGAACCTCTGAGCACACTGGTCGCGACCGTGATGAGTACCCCCGTCTATTCGGTCACGCCCGACAGGCTTGGCGGCGAGGTCTTGTTCGAGATGCTCGAGCGAGGCATCTCTCACGCGCCGGTTGTGAGCGGACGGGGACAGGTCGTCGGAGTCGTCGAGGACGCTGACCTGTTCGCGGTCGGCCCGCGTTCCTGGTTTGGCGTCAGGCGCCAGCTTGACCGAGCGGAGACGCTCGAAGACCTTGCGCGAGCTGCAGGGCAGCTGCCGGCGCTCGTGTTCGACCGCGGCAGCTCGCAACTTCGCGCCACCGACCTGATCCGCGTCTTCTCGGCGCTGATCGACGCGGTCACGATCCGCGCCCTCGATCTTGCCGCTAACGCGGGCACCCCCGCCGGCGCGGGTGTGGTCTGGGTTGCTGTCGGCAGTCATGCCCGGCGCGAGCTGACCCCTGCCTCGCCCTTGCGCGGAGCGATCGTCTGCGCCCGTGCGCCGGAGCGCGCCTGGATCGAGGCGGTCGGCGAGGCGCTGCGCCGAATCGGTTTTACCGGCGAGGTGATTGCCCGGGGCGCCGAGCAGTGGCGCCAGAGCGCGGCGACGGAGGAGCTGGCGTTGATGCTGCTTGTGGAGCGCCGGGCGATCTGGGGAACGCCCCAGGAGCCCCTGCCGTTTGCGTCCGAGGCGGCACAGGCCGCGTTTGTGCGGAGGCTCGCGCAGCTTGCTGCCGAGTGCCGCCCACCGACCGGGTTTGACGAGCGCTACGTGCTCGAGGCGGACGGCCGGCGCAGTGAGCGGCTCGACATCCGCCGGGCGGCCGTGCTTCCGATCATGGCGCTGGGGCGCTGGGTGGGCGCAATCGCTGGAGTGCTCGAGGGATCAACAGCGGAGCGCCTAACCGCCGCTGCCGCGGCGGGCGCGCTGAGCCAAGACGACGCATGCATCCTGATTGACGCGTTCTCGCTCGCACTGGAGCTGCGGGTCAGCCATCACATCGAGCAGCTCTCAGCGGGCACGCCCGCGGATGACCGGATCGATCCTCGCCTGCTCAGCCCGCTGATGCGAGACGAGTTGCGCGACGTCTTCCGCGCGATCGCGGCAGTCCAGCGGAACCTTCGGCAGTGAGGCTCCGACTTCCCATCCGCGGCGCCCGCCCGGCCCCTCTTCCCGATGCGCCGCGCCCCGCGCTCAGCGTGCCGTGGCGTCAGGCGAGCTGGTGCGCTGTGGACCTGGAGCTGACAGGCCTCGATCCTCGGAAGGACCACATCGTCGCGATCGGTGCCGTACTGATCGAGGAGGGTCGAGTCGTCCTGGGCAGCACGCTGTACACGCTTGTGCGAACGTCAAGGCCCTCCGAGCTGGGCGCGATCCTCACCCACAAGCTGCGCTCCGCCGATCTCGAGGGGGCTCCCCCGATCGACGAGGCATTGGAGCTGCTGGCCGGCGTGCTGGCCGGTCGTGCGGCAGTGTTTCACTGCGCCGCGATCGAGCGGGGATTCCTCGGGCCGCTGTTCGCATCGCGGCGGGCGCGCATGCCGGACGCAGCCGACACGCAGGTGCTCGCCCGCCTATGGCTTCTCCAGCGCGGTGAGCCGGCGCCCGCCGGGCTACCGCTGACCAGGCTTGCCCGGATGCTCGGCCAGGACACGGAGATCACCCATCACGCGCTCGGCGATGCGCTGATGACAGCGCAAGTGTTCATCGCGCTTGCTACGCACCTCGAGGAGCGCGAGCCGCAGAGCGTGGGAAAGCTGGTCCGGGCCCCGGATCACTTTCGAGGCGGCGGGCGGTTCGGCCCGATCTAGTCGCGGCTCGGCTTCCCATAGGTGGCCTGAGGGGGTCGGCGTCGGATGGTCGCCTGGTAGGTTGCCGCCGTGGCGCAAGGGATCGATCGCCGTCGATTTCTCAGCGGTGGGGGAGGGCTCGCCGTGCTTGCGCTCGTTCCTGGGACGCGCGTGCGACGTCTGCTCGACGAGGTTGTCGCTGCCCCGTCGGGTAGTGGGCGGTTTCTCCGCGCGGGCGAATTGCGGACGCTTCGCGCTGTGACAGCGCGCCTCGCGCCGGGACCGCCGGCGGACCCCGGACCCGGCGCGCTCGAGGTTCACGCCGCCGAGGCGATCGATCTGCTGCTCGGGGCATTCGAGCTCGACCCGCCGCTGATCCATGCCGGCGGGCCGTTCTCGGGAAGAGCCGGCGGCAAGCGCGATGACTTCGCGCACTTCGTGCCGCTCGACCGCCTGGCGGAGCTCGGCTGGCGGATACGCCTCGAAGGCTCGCGCGGGGACCCGCAACGCGAGTTCGCCGGGCCGGTGGTTGGTCTCCAGGAGATCTACCGCTCCGGGCTCGCTCGGCTCGATCAGATCGCGTCAAAGCGCTTCTCGGTCCCTTTCGCGGCCGTTTCGCCACGACACCAGGACATGCTGCTGAGCTCCTCGCACCCGTTCGTGGCACGACTCGTCGACGCCGCGATGGCCAACACGCTTGAGGCGCTGTGCGGTCCACCGGAGTACGGCGGTGACCACCGGCTGACCGGCTGGCGCACGCTGCGATGGCAAGGGGACCGACAGCCGGCGGGGTGGAGCGCGGGCGAAGTGTCAGAGCCAGACCCACCGATAGCCACCGCGGCGGCGGCGGACCCTGCTGCGGCCGCGGCGGAACCCGCTGACCCGAGTCGGGTGGAGCGCGTGTCTCGGCTCGATTTCTCACGTGGAGCGCCGAACGAGCGCTGGTGGAGCGCTCGCGGCGGACTGCGCAGATGAGCCGGGAGTCGGTCCTCGTGATCGGATCGGGCGCCGGGGGCAGCGTCGCGGCGTGGGCGCTGGCGAGTGCCGGGCATCCGGTGCTGATCCTCGAGAAGGGACGCAATCTACTTCCGGGCTTGGGTCGATCGGGCCCCGTGCGGACGCTCTTCTCCAACGATGAGGTCAAGGCTGGCAGGCTCTTCGAGGCCCAAGACCCGCTGCTCGAACCGCGTACGCGACGAACCCAGTCCGAAGCGCGGCGCGGCGTGGGCCGTTCGTTCATCGGAGATGTCGCGGACCTCCCGACCACCGCGGGCGGTGGAACAGTCCATTGGGATGCGAAGGTCCCGCGTTTCTGGCGTCAGGACTTCAAAAGTCGCTCTCTCTACGGCCCGATCCGCGGCGCGAGCGTGGCGGACTGGCCGCTCGACTATGGAGAGCTCGAGCCCTACTACGACGCGATCGAACGCCGCCTCGGGGTGCAGGGAGATCGCGCAAGCATGCCGGCAAGTACGCTTGCGCAAGCTCCGCGCAGGCATGACTTCGCGATGCGCCCGAACCCGCCGATGTACGCCGGCTCGCAGCTGGCACGGGCCGCCGAGGCGCTTGGCCACCAGCCGTATCCGTTTCCGATGGCGATCAACTCGGCGGTTCACCATGGACGTCCGGCCTGCAACTCGTGCGGATTCTGCTCGGGGTTCGGCTGTCCGATCCTTGCCCGCGGCGACGCCGCGGTCTCGTTCCTGCACCACGCGATCCAAGCCGGAGCGAGGCTCCGCACCCGTTGTTTCGTGCACCGGATCGACGTCAGCCGCAACGGGCGGCGCGCTACTGGAGTGTCCTATCTCGATCACACCGGGCGGCAGCGCACCGCCCGCGCGGACGTGGTGGTGCTGGCGCCCTCGGCGATCGAGACCGCGCGTCTGCTGCTGCTGTCCCGCGGAGCGCATCATGAAAACGGACTCGGCAACCGGTCCGGACAGGTCGGGCGCAACCTGATGTTCCACTACTTCTCGTTCGGCGTCGGTTACTTCAATGAGCGCGCGCACGCCTGGCGCGGGCCATCGACCACTTTCACGCTCGATGACTTCGTCGGGCCGGTTACCGGAGCGCCCGCGCGCAGTGCCGGGTTGCCGTATCTGAAGGGCGGTGTCTGCGAGGTCGGTGCAGGAACGCTGCTGCTCCAGGAGGCCCAGCTGTACGCCGCCGCCGGATACCGAGGCGCGCAGCTCACCGCAGCGCTACGCGACATCGCCCTTCGGGACCACATTGGGGTCATCCAGCTCGTCGGAGAGGACCTTCCCCAGCACGCAAACCGAGTCGATCTCGATCCGAAGATCCGCGACGTCCACGGGTTCCCCGTGCCCCGCATCACCCATTCCTCGCACCGGTTCGAGCTTGCCGCGGCCCGGCACTTCCGGCCTGCGGTCCAGGCGATTTGCAACGTCGCGGCGCCGACGGCGAATACCGCACTGTTGAGTAAGGCGTTCGATTCGCTTGCCGGGCCCACCGGCTACGGCGGCCCCTACGGAACTGCGCACATCATGGGCACCGCACGGATGGGAAATGATCCCCGCCGCTCGGTCGCCGATCGCTTCGGACGGCTCCATGAGGTCGACAACGTCGTCCTTGCCGACGCATCGGTATTCGCCTCATCCGGCGGCTTCAATCCGACGCTGACGATCATGGCGCTCGCCCTGCGGGCGGCGCGAAACCTGGGGCGCTGACTCCCGGATGGGTTTCTGCAACTGGTCGCGATTCGTCGTCGAGGACTACGACGCTGCTATCGCTGTCGCGAGAGAGCTTCGGATGGGGCAGGCCATGTCTGTGAGAGCGGCAGCTCGAGCTCCTGGAGCGATCCGGTCGAGCTGCGAGGGCGAAAGCCCGCCCGCCGCAGCATGGCCAGAGACCGCGCGTTCTCGGCCAGGACCGTCCCTCTCAGGGCTAGGAGGCCTTCCGCGGCCGCTCGCTGGATCAGCAACGCGAGCAGGGCGCTGCCGAGACCACGCCCCTGCCACGCGTCATCGACTGTCACAGCGACGTCCGCGACTCCAGGCTCCTGCGCGAGCTGTATGTAGCGGGCAACGGCCACCCCTCGACGAGTCCAGGGATCGACAGCGATCAGCGCCTCTCGACCGTGGTGATCTATATCGGTGAGGAGGTCGAGGTCGCGCTCGGTCATGCGCGTCTTGGGGGAGGCGAAGCGCAGATACATCGTCTCGTTCGATAGTCGCGCCGCGGCAGCGGCGAGGCCGGGGCGGTCCTTGCGCTCGAGCTGACGCACCTCGACAGCCGTGTCATCAGGCAATACGAGGCGTTTGACCTCGCCGGCGACGAACATCAATTCAGCGCTCGATAGCTGGCTCTGACGAGACATAGCCAGACCCTAGCACGGAGCTTTGTTTGGCCTAGCGCACTATTGAGACGTACGCCCCGTCTGCAGCTGGCTCGCGCCCGGACTGCTCAGAACAGCTGGAGGTACCGATCGAGCTCCCACTTGGTGATTTGCTCGTGCGCCGCCTGCCACTCGCCGCGCTTGACCTTGATGAAGTAGTCGACGTAGTCGCCGTCGCGGACTTTCCCGAGGGCCTTGCGCAGCACTTCGCAGCCCTCGAGCTCTCGGGTTGCGTCGAGCAGATTGGCCGGGAGTAGCTCGATCCCCGCCCGCTCGCGGTCGGCGACGCTCATCGTATAGAGGTTCTCCGAGTTGGGATCTCCAGGGTCAAGGCCGCGCTCAATCCCGTCGAGTCCTGCCGCAAGCATCGCTGTCGCACCGAGGTACGGGTTGCACGAGCCGTCGACGGTGCGGTCCTCAATGCGGCCTGCGGCCGGGATCCGCAGCATCTGGGTGCGGTTGTTGTAGCCGTAGCTGACATACGCCGGCGCCCAGGTCGCGCCGCTGGTCGGAGCGCCGACGACGAGCCGCTTGTAGGAGTTCACGGTGGGGGCCGTCACAGCGATGTAGGCCTTGGCGTGGGCCTTGAGCCCCGCTATGAACTGGTAGGCGATCTCCGAGAGGCCGAGCCCGCGGGGATCCTCGCTCGCTTCCCGCTCGAACAGGTTCTGCTCGCCCGACCACAAGCTCACGTGGAAGTGGCAGCCATTGCCCGTCAGGTTCCCGAACGGCTTGGGCATGAACGTCGCGATCAGCCCGCGCTGCTGGGCCAGCGACTCAACCATGTAGCGGAAGAACACTGCGCGGTCACAGGTCCGCAGAGCCTCGTCGAACTGGAAGTTCTGCTCGAACTGGCCGTTCGCATCCTCATGGTCGGTGGCGTAGTTGTCCCAGCCGAGCTCGGTGACCGCGTGCGACACCTGAGAGACGAACTCGAGGTTGCGCGTCAGCGCGCGCATGTCGTAGCAGGGGAGCTCCAGCGTGTCGAGCTTGTCGGCGATCTCGATGCCGCCATCCTCGGTGCGCCGGACCAGGAAGTACTCGAGCTCGGCGCCCATCCTCAGTTCGTATCCCAGCGTGCGGGCGTGATCGAGCGCGTTGCGCAGGATCGTGCGCGGACAGTACGGCCACGGCTCACCTTCGACTGTCACGTCGCAGGCGAACCGCGCGACGTTCGGCTGCCACGGCAGGATCGTCAGGCTGCGCGGGTCGGGCATTGCGATCAGGTCGGGGTCATGGGGGCCCTGGCCGATGTCGCCGGCCGCGAAGCCGGCAAAGCCCGCGCCCTCGGTCAGGAGGTCGTCGAGGTGGTGCGCGGGCACGAGCTTGGCGCTCGGCTTGCCGTGCATATCGACGAACTGCGCGAACAAGAACTCGATGCCCCGCTCGCTCACGATTCGCCGGACTTCGTCCGCGTCGGGACCCTGTGCAGCTTCGACGTTCTCAGTAGTAGCCATGAGCGGATGTATACCTAGGCCGACTGGCCCGCGGCAATGGCTCCCGCCACCGGTAAGCGGCGGTTACGATGTTCGCATCGCACATAGGAGCTGCGCTAAATGACCGCAACGGCTGGGCCGCTTGCGCTCCGCGAAGAGAATCGCACCCTCTATCGGGTGATCAAGCTGGTCTCGTCCTCGATCGAGCTCGATCCGATGCTGGAGGGGATCGTCGACCTCGCGACCGAGGCGACCGGCTGCCACGCGTGCTTCATCTATCTGCTCGAGGACCGGCAGCTCACGATCCGGGCGGCCTCGCCGGTATACGCGGATGCCGTCGGCGAGGTTCGGCTCGGAGTCGACGAAGGCCTCACCGGCTGGGTCGCCAGTCACCGAACCCCGGCGTTCATCCGCGAGAACGCGATGAGCGACCCGCGGATGAGGTACGTGCCGCTGCTGGAGGAAGAGCGCTTCCAGTCGATGGTGGCAGTCCCGATCCTGGCCCGGTCCGGGGAGACGATCGGGGTGATCGTGCTTCACACCGAGGCTCCGCGGGAGTTCACAGAGGACACGCTGAAGCTGCTGGTGCATATCGCCTCGCTCGTCTCGGGAGCAATCGAGAACGCTCAGCTCTACGACCAGGTCCGACGCCGGGTGGACACCTTGACCGGGCTCTCGGCCGTCGCGCAGGCGGTGGCCGCCGCCAGCCGGGCGTCAGATATCGGGCTGGCGGTGACTGACGGACTCCGGCGGCTCCTCCGCGCCGAGATCTGCCAGCTCTACCGTCTCGACACCGGCGACCGAGTCACAATGCTCGCCAGCGCGCCCGATGCGGCCGACGAGCAGCCGGTTCTCTCAGCGGCGCGCTTGCTGCTGGCGACGCTCGAATCTGGGGATGCACGGCCTGCAGCCAGGACCCTATGGCCGGAGCTCGACGTGGGGGATCTGCTCGTCGCCCCGCTCGCGGCCGGCGGAGAGCGCATCGGACTGCTCTGCGCCGGAGCGCGGACCGGGCATCCGTTCAGCGAGGAGGACGACAAGCTCGCGCGGGCAACCGCTCTGCTGGCGGCGATCGCGATCAAGCGCGCTGAGCTGATCGAGGGGCTGACCAAG
>JALYZY010000072.1 GCA_030948665.1 Actinomycetota bacterium
CAGCGTTCCGGTCCGGGCGCGGGAGCTGCTCGAGCGGGTCCGGATGGTGAACACGGCTCATGTGTACTGGACGGCGGACAACGGGGCCCCGGGGCGCGCTGTGAGGTCCGGGTCCGCGGGCGACCGCCGCGATCCTGGTGGTCGCCGAGACTACGGGCCAGGGCGTCACGCGGAGACTCTCGCCAGGGTGGATAGTGCGTCAATCGCTGCCGCTCCCGGGACGGTTGCCGCACCATTCTCCCCTGGTGTGGATAGCGCGGCTTTCGTCGACTGAGCTGCCGCGATTGCCGTGTTATCCACCCTCGGCCGAGGGAGCGAACGAGCGGGCGGGCCAGCTGGCGATCAGCGACTGCCCGGTCATCGCCTCAGGGGCGGGGATCCCCAGCAGTTCGAGCACGGTCGGAGCAACATCCGCGAGAACCCCACCGTCGCGCAACCGCAATCCTTCGACCGTCACGATCAGCGGCACCGGATTCAGTGAGTGCGCGGTGTTGGCGCTGCCGTCGTCCTCCAGCATGTGGTCGGCGTTGCCGTGGTCGGCGGTGACCACGCAGGCTCCGCCGGTGGAGCGCACTGCCTCCACCACCTCGCCCAGACATTGGTCGACCGCCTCCACTGCCGCAACGGCCGCCGGGATCACGCCGGTATGCCCAACCATGTCGGGATTGGCGAAGTTGATGATCCCGAACGTCGGCGAATCCTCGCTCCACGCCGTAACGAACGCGTCCGCGGCCCCAGCGGCGCTCATCTCCGGTTTGTGATCGTAGGTCGGGACATCCCGCGGCGAGGGGACCAGCTCGCGCCGCTCGCCTTCGTAGGGCTGCTCCTTTCCACCCCCGAAGAAGTAGGTCACGTGCGCGTACTTCTCGGTCTCGGCGACGTGCAGCTGACGAGCGCCCTGCTCCGCGAGCACCGCCGGCAGCGTCGTCGCGGGGCGCTCTGGGGGAAACGCCACCGGATAGTCCCAGTCCTCCTCGTAGGAGGTCATCGTCACGTAACGCTCGATCGGCTGGGCGCCACCGCGGTCGAATTCCTCGAACCCCGGCTCGGCCAGCGCGCGGGTGATCTCACGCATGCGGGCGGGACGGAAGTTGAAGGCGACTACCGAGTCGCCCGGCCGGATCGAGGCCTCGGAGCCGACCAGCGTCGGCGAGATGAACTCGTCGGTCTCGTCTCGCGAGTAGGCATCGCTCGCCGCCTCCTCGCCGTCATCAGCAGTGTGCTCCGCCCGACCGTGAACGATCAAGTCGTACGCCCGCTGGATCCGGTCCCAGCGCTGATCTCGATCCATCGCGTAGTAGCGCCCCACGACCGACCCCACACGGCCGGCGCCCGCGTGCGCCATCCAGCCCTCGACAGCCCGCAGGTACTTCGCGCCCGACTTTGGCAGCGTGTCGCGGCCGTCGGTGAACGCATGCAGCACCAGATCAGGCACCGAAAGTTCGGCCGCAAGCCCGATCAAACCTTTGAGGTGCGACCACCCGGAATGAACTCCGCCATCGGAGACGAGCCCGATCAGATGGACCCTCTCAGCATCAGAGAAAGCCGCCCGGAGCACCTGGTTGGAAGACAGCTCACCCGCGAGGACCGCCTGATCGATGCGGGTCAGATCCTGCACCACCACAGCCCCCGCGCCGAGGTTCAGGTGGCCCACCTCCGAGTTGCCCATCTGCCCTTCCGGCAGCCCGACCGCACGACCGCAAGCGGTCAGCTGGGTGTGCGGGTACACCGACCAGAGCTCGTCGAACACGGGCGTCTGCGCCAGCGAGATCGCGTTGCCCGGACCATCCGGAGCGAGCCCCCAGCCGTCGAGCACGATCAGCGCCACCGAGGGCGCCGGCAAACCCGCGGCCGAAGGCGCCATCAGCCAGCCGCCGCGACAATCGCGGCCAGCGACTCGGCGTCGAGGCTCGCCCCGCCGACGAGCGCGCCATCGACATCGGGCAGCGCGAGCAGCTCGGCCGCGTTATCGGGCTTGGCGCTGCCGCCGTACAGAACCCGGGTCCGCTGCGCCTGCTCGGGAGCGCGGTCGGCCACCAGTGCGCGCACGAACGCGATCGCGTCCTGGGCCTGCTCGGGTGATGCGACCCGTCCGGTTCCGATCGCCCAGATCGGCTCGTAGGCGATCACCACGTCCCCGAGGCGGTCGGGATCGACCCGCATCAGATCCTCCCGCACCTGGTGGCGGAGCTTTCGCTCGGTGTCTCCCGCGTCACGCTCCTCCTCGGTCTCACCGACGCACAGGATCGGGAGGAGCCCCGCGTCGAGAGCCGCTGGGACCTTGAGCGCCAGCGCCTTGTCGGTCTCGCCGAACATCTCACGGCGCTCCGAATGACCGAGGATCACTCCCGTCACCCCCACCTCGGTCAGCATCGATACCGAAACCTCGCCCGTGAAAGCTCCCTCCTGCGCCCGGTGCATGTTCTGGGCGTACACCTGGACGCGCGATCCCCGGGTGCTGTCGACCATCGCCTGCAGATCCAGGAACGGCGGGCAGATCGCGACATCGACCGAAGCCGTGGACACGTGCGGCAGAAACGCGGCAATGAACGCCTCGGCGTCGGCGATCGTCTTGTGCATCTTCCAGTTACCGGCGATCAGCGGGGTGCGCTCGCGGTTCATCGGAGCGCCTGCACTCCGGGAAGCTCGTTGCCCTCGATCAGCTCGAGCGCTGCCCCGCCGCCGGTGGACAGATGAGTGACGCGGTCGGCCAGGCCGAACCGCTGGAGCGCGGCGGCCGAGTCACCACCGCCCACGATCGTTGTCCCGGGCGCCTCTGCGACAGCCTCAGCGATGGCACGCGTCCCGGCGGCGAACGCCTCCAGCTCGAACGCTCCCATCGGGCCATTCCAGAACACGGTCCCGGCCTCGCCGATCTTCGCGGCATAGGCCTGGGCGGTCCGCGGACCGATATCGAGCCCCATCATCCCTTCGGGAACCTCGACCCCCTCGGTGACCTGACGCTCGGTATCGGCTTCCATGCGCTCCGCCACGACGAGATCGACCGGAAGCTCCAGGCGCGCCCGCGCCCCTTCCTGCCCCGCAAGCGTACTTTCGGCGAGCGGCACGTCCTCCGGGGCGCACAGTGACGCACCGACCGAGTGTCCCTGCGCCGCCAGGAACGGGAAGCACATCGCCCCCCCGATCAGGATCGTATCGGCGAGCTCGCGGAAGCGGTCGATCACCTCGATCTTGTCGCTGACCTTCGCTCCGCCCAGCACCGCAACGAGCGGACGCTCGGGCGAGTCGAGCAATCTCGTTAGCACCGATACCTCCCGCTCGAGCAGCAGCCCCGCTGCCCGCTCCCCCACCAGCCCGGCGACCCCCACGGTCGACGCATGCGCGCGGTGCGCCGCGCCAAACGCATCGTCGACATAAGCGTCCGCTAGCCTCGCCAGCGCGGCAGCCAGCTCGGGATCGTTGCTGGTCTCACCGGGCTCGTAGCGGACGTTCTCGAGCATCAGCACATCGCCTGGAGCGAGGTTCCGCGCGAACGCCTCGACGTCGTCGCCAACGACCCCCGGCGCCATCGTCACGTCGGCGCCGGTCAGTTCCGCGAGGCGGTCGGCCACCGGGCGCATCGACAGTTCAGGCTCGCGGTCCTTCGGCCGGCCGAGGTGCGAGACGAGCACAAGCTTCGCTCCCCGCTTCCTCAGCTCCTCGAGGGTCGGCAACGCCGCCTTCACGCGAGTGTCGTCAGCGACCGCGCCATCCTCGAGCGGGACGTTGAAGTCGACCCTGACCAGCACCCGTTTTCCGTGGAGGTCCCCTAGGTCCGCCAGCGTCCTCACAGCAGCCTTTGCACGAGGTCTACGACCCGGTTCGAGTAGCCCCACTCGTTGTCATACCAGGACACAACCTTGACCATCGTCCCGTCCATAACGGCGGTCAGCTGCGAATCGAAGATCGAGGAGGCCGGGTTCTTGATGATGTCGGTCGAGACGATCGGGTCCTCGGTGTACTCGAGGAAGCCCTGCAGAGGCCCGCTGTCGGCCGCGGAGCGCATCGCCCGATTGATCTCCTCAACCGTCGTCTCACGCTCCATCTCGACGGTCAGGTCAATGACGCTGCCGGTGGGAACGGGGGCCCGGACGGCGAAGCCGTGGAGCTTGCCGTTGAGCGCTGGGATCACGACGCCGATCGCCTTTGCCGCGCCGGTCGAGGCGGGGATCAGGTTGACCGCGGCGGCCCGGGCGCGCCGAAGATCCTTATGGGGCATGTCCTGGAGACGCTGATCGGCGGTGTAGGCGTGGATCGTGGTCATCAGGCCGTGCCTTATCCCGATCGAATCGTGCAGCACCTTGGCCAGCGGAGCGAGGCAGTTGGTCGTGCAGGAGGCGTTCGAGATCACCTGATGCTGCTCGCGGTCATAGGCGTCGTCGAAGTTGACCCCGAGCACCACGGTCACGTCTGGGTCAGTCGCCGGTGCCGAGATCACGACCTTGCGCGCGCCCGCCTGGACGTGCTTGGAGGCGTTCTCGCGATCGGTGAACAGCCCGGTCGACTCGATCACCACCTCGGCTCCGAGGTCCTCCCAGGGGAGCGCCGCAGGGTCGCGCTCGGCGAGCACGCGGATGTCGTGACCGTCAACCCGCAGGCCGGTATCGGTGGCCTCCACCGTTCCGGGGAACGGGCCGTAGGTCGAGTCGTACTTCAGAAGGTGGGCGATCGTCGGAGGATCGACCAGGTCATTGACCGCGAGCCACTCGATGTCGGCGCCCTTCTCATGTGCAGCGCGGAAGACGTTGCGGCCAATGCGGCCAAAGCCGTTGATCCCGACGCGTACCGCCATGCGAGTGTCCTCCTCGTTGCCGAAAACACGAAAGCCGACACCCGTCGGCGATCCAAGCCTACCCAAACATCAAGATCCCACCACGTCCGTGGTCTTACCGCGTCGATCAGAGCCAGCTCTACCTAGATACGGCTCACCACCTCGACCCGAAGTCCGTCGGGGTCGCGCAGGTAGGCGGCGTAGTAGCGCCGTCCGTACT
Organism: Actinomycetota bacterium; assembly: GCA_030948665.1. Taxonomy (GTDB): domain Bacteria; phylum Actinomycetota; class Thermoleophilia; order Solirubrobacterales; family Solirubrobacteraceae; genus Palsa-465. The sequence continues at coordinate 4,992 of JALYZY010000072.1, forward strand.
GAGGCCGCAGGCCCGGCGCGCCGTCATCGGTTCCCCCGGCGACCAGCGCCGCCCTGAACGCGGCGTCGACAGCCGCCTTGCCGGTGGCTTGTAGCGCCAGATGCCCGTATCCCGGCCCCGGCGGCCGGCCGCGGGTGACGATCCACACGCTGGCGTCGTTGATGCCATAGGCGACTGCGTGCTCTGACTCGAGCATCCGGCGGGCGCCCAGGGCATAGAACACCGCGTCGTAGAAACGGGCCGACCGGGCCAGGTCAGATACCTCGAAACCTACGTGATCGATCAACGCTCGGTCTCAGACCGGCTTGGTGACGTCACGATGCCTAACCTCCACCACGTAGTCCTCTTCGGGCGCATAGCGCGCCGCAAGATGCTGAGCGATCGCCACGGACCTGTGCCGTCCCCCGGTGCAGCCGATCGCCACGACCAGATGGGCCTTGCCCTCGGCAAGGTACTGGGGCAGGAGATAGTCGAGCAGCGGGTGAAGACGCTCGTACAAGGCGTCGAGCTCCCCGTCGCGGTTGATGTACTCGACGATCCTCGAGTCGTCCCCGGTCAGCGGGCGGATGTCCTGCTCGTAGTGGGGGTTGGGCAGAAAGCGCACGTCGAGCAGCAGGTCCGGATCTCGCGCGGGGCCGTATTTGAACCCGAAGCTCTCGAAGGTCACCGCCAGCTTCCCCGGTGCCGGCCTGGCGAACAGCTCATCGGCGAGCTTTCGGCGGAGCATCGCCGCGGTCAGCTCGCTGGTGTCGACCACCAGATCGGCCCGCGCGCGCAGCGGGGCCAGCAGAACCTGCTCGCGCGCGATTCCCTCCTCGACGGTGCCGGCTGGGGCGAGGGGGTGACGTCGGCGAGTCTCCTTGTAGCGGGTGAGCAGGGCCTGCTCGGAGGCGTCGAGGAAGACAATCCGGTGGGTGACGCCGGTCGTAACGAGGTGATCGAGCACCGACAGAAGCCCCTGGAAATAGCTGCCTCCCCGCACGTCGGAGACGACCGCGGCGTGCGCGACCTTCGAGCCCTCGTGCATGAACAGCTCGACGAGCGAGCGGATCATCTCGGATGGGAGGTTGTCGACGCAGAAGTAGCCCTCGTCCTCGAACGCGGCCATCGCGGTCGACTTTCCAGCGCCCGAGAAGCCGGTGATGATCACCAGATCGCTGAGCACCGACGGCGGCTCTCGAGACGACTGCGAGCGCTCCGGTCGATCGAGTCGGGCTTGTTCCATGCTGGAAAGATTGACGGCCGCGACGGACGAGCGCCACTCGGCCTGTCGCGGTATGCCACGATCCGCCCGTGCGGCGGCGCAGCGTATGGATAGCAATGTTCAGCGCAGCGGCGCTGCTACCGCCTGTCTTGTTCACCGGCCCACCGAGCGCCGGGGCCCAGGCGCCGATCTCCGCCAGCGTCGGAACGACTCCAGTCGGCGCGCCGATGCCTCCGGGCTTTGTCGGCGTGTCGCTCGAGTACGGCGCGCTTCACGTCTATACCGGAAGGGACCCGAACGCCATCAATCCGGTGTTCCTGAACCTGATGGCGGGACTGGCCCACGGCGACTCGCCGGTGCTCAGGATCGGAGGCAACAGCGCGGACGCCACCTGGTGGCCGATGCGCGGAGTCATCCCCCCCGGCGGCGTGAGCTACGCGCTGAACCCCGGGTGGCTTCGCACCACCCATGCGCTGGCGGCGGCGCTGGGCGCGCGGTTGATCGTCGACATCAACCTCGCCTCAGGCCGTCCCGCGCTCGCCGCGGCCGAGGCCCGGGCGATCCTTCGCGGCGTCGGGCGGAACTACATCGAGGCGCTCGAGGTTGGTAACGAGCCCGACCTCTACTCGCTGTTCCCGTGGTACCACAACAGGCACCACAGGGCTTTCTATGCCCGCAGCAGCAGCTACGACCTGGCGGCTCTGACCTCCGAGGTCTCGCGCTGGCGGGCGGCGTTGCCGACGATCCCGCTTGCGGGGCCTTCGCTCGCGAATCTCACCTGGCTGAGCGGGCTTCAGCAGTTCATCGCCGCCCAGCCGACGCTGGGCATCGTGACGGTCCACCGCTACCCGCTGCGCGCCGGGGTCTCGGACCGGACCTCGCCGCTTTATCCGTCGGTCGCGAACCTGCTGGGCGATCAGTCCTCGGCGGCCATCGCTCAGGCGGTCGCTCCATTCGCCGCCCAGGCTCACGCGGATTCGTTGCCGTTCCGCGTTGACGAGATGAACTCCGCCTCGCACTCCGGGCAGAAGGGCCTCAGCAACACGTTCGCCTCGGCGCTGTGGGTGCTCGACACGATGTTCAATCTGGCCAGCGTCGGGGTCGACGGGGTAAATGTCCACTCGCTCCCGTGGGCCCGGTACGAGCTGTTCAGCTTCCACCATCCAAAGCACCAACGGTGGAGCGCGTTCGTGCACCCCGAGTACTACGGGATGCTGATGTTCGGCCAGGCCTTCCCGTCGAACGCGCAGCTGCTGCCGGTCACCGCGCCCGCGGGGCCGGTGAAGATCTGGGCGACGAGCGCCTCGGGTTCGTCCGGCCCGGGCGCGTCGACCGTCACGCGGGTCGTCCTGATCAACAAGGACACCGTCAATCCGCACGAGGTCCAGCTGCAGGTACCCGGCGCGGCCTCGGGCACACTCGAATGGCTCATGGCCCCGAGTGTCACCTCGCTGAGCGGCGTCACGCTGGGCGGCCAGAGCTTCGGCACCTCGACGACTTCAGGGACGCTCGGACCGGCGCAGACCCAGTCCACCTTTGCCACCGGCGGGGCTTACTCGATCACGCTCCCGCCAGCGAGCGCGGTGCTCCTCACTCAGTAGGTCAGCTCGGCCGGCGCGCATGCGCGCCGGCCCGGG
>JALYZY010000075.1 GCA_030948665.1 Actinomycetota bacterium
GCCGCGACGATCGGGTTCATCGTGGTGATCGCAGGGATGGGCACCCACATGCCGGCGGTGATCGTCGTCTCGTTCTTCCCGATGATCGGGATCGCGTGGGCTTACAAGAGCATGAACAAGGTAGACCCGGACTGCGGAACCACGTTCTCGTGGATGTCCCGGGCGATGGGCGCGAGCTGGGGATTCATGGGCGGCTGGGCGGTGCTGTACGCCGATATCGTCGTCAACGCCAACCAGGCACAGATCGCCGGTACCTACGGCTTCCAGCTGTTCGGCCTGAACGACGCCGCGGCCAACACCCTCGACGTCACGATCCTTGGTGTGTTGTTCATCATCCTGCTGACCTGGATCTGCTGGAAGGGCATCGAGCTGTCCGCCCTCACACAGCAGTTCCTGCTCGGGTTCGAGATCACCACGCTGGCGGTGTTCGCGGTCGTCGCGCTGATCAAGGTCTACGCCAACCATCCGAAGCACTCGATCACCGTGCAGCTCGACTGGTTCAATCCGTTCTCGGTTGGCATCGGGACGCTACTTGGAGGGATGCTCCTCGGAGTCTTCCTGTACTGGGGATGGGACTCCGGCGTATCGGTCAACGAGGAGACCGCGGACTCGGCAACGGCCCCCGGTAAGGCGGCGCTCGTCTCGAACCTGGTGCTGATCGTCACCTTCCTGTTGGTCGCGGTCGCGGCCCAGGCGTACGGCGGACTTAGCTATCTCGGCAACAACGCCAGCGACATCTTCTCCGGCGGTCTCTCGAAAGCCGTGCTCGGATCGCTGCATTTCCTGCTGATCATCGCGGTTCTGACCTCCGCGACGGCGGCGACGCAGACCACGATCCTCCCGGCCGCCCGACAAGCGCTGTCGATGTCCCGCCGCGGCGCGATCCCGAAGCGGTTCTCCGAAATCCACCCGGACAACCTCGTCCCGGCATACGCGACGATCGTGGCCGGAGTGCTGTCGGTCATCTGGTTCGTTTTCATCGTCCAGGTCTCGACAAACGTGCTCGCCGACTCCGTCTCCGGGCTCGGGTTCATCGTCTGCTTCTACTACGGGTTCACCGGCCTCGCGGCCGTGATCTTCTATCGACGGGAGTTGTTCAAGTCGGTCCGCAACTTCTTCACGCTGTTCCTCGCGCCGACGTTCGGCTTCCTTGTCCTGACGGCGATCTTCGTCAAAGGGATGATCTACTACGGCCACAGCGCCAACGACTCGAGCCCGCCGTTCCTCGGCCTCGGTGTCCCCGACTGGATCGGGATCCTCGGATTCGCGCTCGGAGGCGTGCTCCTACTCCTCTCCCGGCGCTACAAGCCCGACTTCTACCGCAACGAGAAGCGGATGGTGTACGGGGACAAGATCGTCCCGGTGACCCCCGAGGCCGAGTTCGCGCCAGCGGACCAGATGCTGTAGGAGCTCTCGGCAGGGATGCTCACAGCGGCGCCCGCGCCGTCCTTCTGGCTTGAGCAAGCGGGGCCGCCCGAAAGGCGGCCCCGTCTGCGCGGCGTGCTCGAAGCGGACGTGTGCATCGTCGGTGGAGGCTTCACCGGCCTGTGGACGGCGTACGAGCTGCGCCGGGCCGACCCGAGCCTCGAGGTGGTGGTGCTCGAAGCAGAGCATGTTGGCTTCGGAGCATCCGGGCGCAACGGCGGCTGGGTATTCGGAAAGCTCTCGGGCTCGGCGGCTGGCTGGCGTCGCCGCGGTGGCCCACAGGGACCGCGGGCAATGGCCCGGGCGATTCAGGAGACGGTGGCCGAGATCGGGACGGCCGTCGAACGCGAGGGCATCGAATGCGACTGGAAGCGTGGCGGCACGCTGAAGGTGGCCCAGAACGAGACGCAGATGGCCCGGCTGCGCGCAGGAGTCGCGGCCGAGCGCGAGGAGATCGGCGAGGAGGCGTCCTGGCGGGTGCTCGAGACAGACGAGCTGAAGGAAAGAGTCCGGGTCGACGGCGCTGTGGGCGGGTGCTACAGCCCGTTCTGCGCGCGAGCGCAGCCGGCCCGCCTGGTTCTGGGACTAGCGGACGCCGCGGAGCGCGCCGGGGCCGTGATCTACGAATCGACGCCGGTCACGGCGATCTCACCCGGCGCGGCGAGCTCCGACGAGGGCGAGGTTCGTGCGCGCTACGTGATCCGTGCCACGGAGGGATACACGGCAAATTTCCCCGGCCATCACCGGATGCTGTTGCCGCTCAACAGCACGATGATCGTCACCGAGCCGATCCCGGCAGATCACTGGCACCAGATCCGCTGGGACGGGGCCGAGACGCTGCTCGACGGATCCCATGCCTACACCTATTCGCAGCGAACCGCCGACGGCCGGATCGCCATCGGCGGGCGAGGCGTCCCGTACCGGTTTGGGTCGCGGACCGACCGTGAAGGCCCCGTTCCCCAGAGCACCGTGACCGAGCTGCACAACCGCTTGCTGTCGCTGTTTCCGTCGCTCTCAGAGGTGCCCGTCGCTCGCGCCTGGCACGGAGTACTCGGCGTCTCGCGCGACTGGTGCCCGAGCGTCGGGCTCGACCGATCCAGCGGCCTCGGGTATGCGGGCGGTTATGCGGGCGAGGGCGTCGCGGCCAGCAACCTTGCGGCGCGGACGCTGCGCGATCTTGTGCTCGGCAGCGACACGGTGCTGACCCGGCTTCCGTGGGTTGGCACGCAGGCTCGCGACTGGGAGCCCGAACCGTTTCGGTTCATCGGCGCTCGCAGCATCTATACGCTCTACAGGCTGGCGGACCGCAGCGAGGTGACGCGCGACCGGCCCTCACCCCTGGCGCGGGTTGCCGACCTGGTATCCGGTCGCCAGAGCGCCTAGTTCCCACTAGAAGCCGCGCCTGAGCGCCGAATACGGCAGCAGCGCGAGCTCCGCCAAGCCAGGAAGCGGATCGTCGCGACTGAAGACCGACTCCACGTCGAAGCTCCGCAGCGTCCCCAAGTACTCCCGCCAACCAAGCCGTCCGCGGGTCAGCTCGAGCGCCGCGGTCGGCACGTCGGTGACCAGGCGAATCCAGCTGACGCCCGGCGAGGCAACGCCACTGCCCTGCGCCGGTAGGCCCAGCTGATCTGCGTATAGGAGATACGGGAAGTCGACCCCGGCCCGCTGGCTCACGCCGTGGTAGCCCCAGGTGCGGGCGTTGACGTCGAGAAGCTTGGTCTGACCGTCGCGGCGATCATGCTTGTATTCGAGCTCAACCAGCCCGTAATAGCCGATCGAGCGCAGGAAGCGCTCGGAGGGTTCATCGAGCGTGGCGTCCGAGATGGTCTGCACGTAGGTGCTGGAGCGACCGAACTCGGGCGGATGCTGGCGCAGACGCTTCACAGTCATCCGCGCGGCGGCGCGACCTCCCTTAAAGAATGCGCAGAACGCCAGCTGCGTCTGCCCCGACCCGGGGATCAGCTCCTGGACGATCACTTCGCCGACGTCGATCAGACGGATCGCCTCGCGCACCCGCGCAGCGAGCTCGAGCCGCGTATCGGCTCGCCAGGCCTTCTGCTTGGTGGCGTAGAAGAAGTGCTCCTTGATCGCCGGCTTGATCACGAACGGAGGATCGCCGTCGATCTCTTCAAGCTCCTCGTGGCTTCTCAAGGTCCAGCTCCTCGGCACGGGGAGCCCAAGCTCTGCGGCTCGCTGGTAGGTGTTGCGCTTGTCCCAGGCCCACTTGACCACATCCCACTCCGGCGTCGGTACGCGGTAGCGCGCCAGGAGATCCTCGCGGTACCGGGAGATGGCCGCGACCGTCTCCTCGCGGGTGGGGAACAGCACCCACCCATGGAGGTCGTAGCGGTCGGCGAGCGCGAGCAGCGCACCGGCGATCGCCTCCTGCCGGCGGAGGTCCGGGACGCGCACCTGCGCAGCGGTGAAACGCGAGCAGCGGCTCACCGAGACCTCATCATCGAGCACGACGACGTCGATCCCCCGGCGGCCAAGGCTGCGCACGATCGCGAGGCCCTGATAGTCGCCACCGATCACGACAGCGCCGGGAGCGCTCCCCCGCCTGCGCAGTTGGCGTGGCGCAGCCATGGTCACAGTCAGACGATGCTCTCAGGCGCGGGCGGCGACGCGCGAGCCGGCAATCGCGGCGGCAAGGGCCCGGCCGGAGTGCCAGCTACCCGACACGAACCGCATGATCGGGCCAAAGCTCCATGCCGCCGGAGCGCCCATGAAGTGAAGCCCTGGCACCGAAGCCTCGAGCCCGGCCCCAAGCACCGGGTACCCCTCGACTCGCTCGATTCCTCCCAGCAACTCACGGCTGAGGAACGGGTAGCTGGCGATGTCCACCCGGTAGCCGGTGCCGAACATCAGATGGTCGGCTTCGCGGGTGCTGCCATCTGAGAGCGTGACCGTCAACGAGTTATCGTCCTCGCAGGCGGATGTGACCTTCACTCCGTTGGTGATCGCAACCTCGCCGAGTCGCACGCGAACGAAGTGCGAGCACGCGGGGCGGATGCAACGGGCCGCGATTTTGTCCTGAGCGGCGCGCGGGAGTCGCCGGAACAGCTCGGGCACGGACACCAGTCTGCTGTACCAGAGCGGTCCCACATCAGTCGGGGCGTAGACGATCGGGCCAAGTCTCCCCAGTCGGTGGATCAACGCATGTCCCCGGAGCCATACGACGGTGGGAGCGCGCACGAGCACCTCGACGCCTGCAGCGCCGCGCTCGGTCATCAGAGCCGCATACTCGAGCGCGCTCTGACCGCCCCCGACGACCAGCACCCGGCGTCCCGCAAACGAGGAAAGGTCTCGATGCTGTGAGCTGTGAGACACGCGGGCTGCGGTCAGGTGGCCAAATCCAGGCGGAATCCGAGCGAACGGGGCGATCCCGGCCGCTACGACTACCCTGCGCGCGGTCAGCCCCTGTCCGTCGTCACACTGGAGCGAGAAGCCTCCGGCGACACGCTCGACGTGAGCGACCATCCGGGTGTCGAGGTCGGGGACCGCAGCCCGCTGCACCCAGTCTCCGTACTCGAGGAAACGCTCGAGCGGTACCGGATGCCCAATCGTCTGTCCGGTCTCGCTCGAGTGCGCCGCGAGTGAATACGGACCAGCCGGCTCGATCATGTTCGTGGCGCGGAGATTCGATCGCAGCTTCATCCCCCCGGGCATGGCCCGCCAGAACGACATCGGGGACCCGAACACCTGCGCACCTACTCCGGCACGGCGCAGGTGAACGGCTGCCGAAAGGCCATGCGGGCCGGCCCCGATAACTGCCGCCTCGAGGTCGGGTGGGCTCGCGCTTCGCGGCCGCTGCGCAACGAGGTCGCTCGCGCTCAGCACCATTGCATTTCGGTCGCGAACTCGATCCTGGCCTCTGGCGACGCCGCTCCGATAACCGACCAACCGTCCGCGGTGCGCTCGATTCGCGATGCGGAGCGCCGGCGCCACCACGAGCTGACCTCACGTGGAAGCGCCTTCCAGACGTCCTCCGCGTGGGCGTAGCGGCGGACGAAGCGCTCATACGAGCGCAAGATTCGCTCGTCAACGAGATAGTCGGGATGAGTGACAATTAGCGCCATTCCACCCCGCTCGCGCAGGAAGTCCGCCTTTTCGATCCACAGCCGCTCGTCCTCCTCGTCGAGGATCACGAACAGGTTGTGGTCGTGGGGCATCGTGATCGGAAGCTCGACCATCCCGCCGTTGAAGAACGGCAGCCACGTGCAGCAGCCGCCGCTCTGCGGCTCGTAAGGGTCGGTGTCTGGATACGAGGAGTCGTAGTCGAAGCCAAGCAGCGGCATCCAGTCCCAGTTGCGGTGCGAGGCAGGTGAGCGAAACCCGACGGCCCCCCAGCGCTCCGCGGCCTCCCGCATCGCCGGCAGGCGCTTGCGCAGCTGCGGGAGTGACACCAGGTCACGACCGTCGTGATGCAGACCGTGGACGCCGGGCTCGAATCCATCTCTGAGCAGCTCGCGAACGAAGCTGTCGCTCACTTCGTAGCGACGAGGGACGAAGTTCCACGAGGAGCGCAGGCCGAGCGAGCGCTCGAGCTCGACGATCGGCTCGACCCGGGTCAGCCCCTCGGCGGTCTCGACATCGTGAGTGAGCACCAGCGCCCAGCGATGACCAGCGGGCCAAGGCGCGATGAACGGGACCGGCTCGGCGGCGACGGTCGCGAGCACGCCGAGGAACAGGTCGAAGAAGTCGTGCAAGGCTGGCTCTGCAGGCCAGCCGGGGAAGGCGATGCGCTCCTGCACGCGGGAATACCGGCGCCGAAGCCAGATCTGCGCGGCGCGAGGTAGCGCGCGGCGAACGCAGTAGTAAGACCTCATCAGCGCTCTGTGCAGGCGCCCGCGGCCGCCGCTCCCGGCCAGCTCGACGTAGCGTTCGCTCCAGTAGTTATGGCAGACCTCGTCCGGGTCGAAGGGCAGGAACACGCTTCCATCTCGTTCCTGCCAGATCCAGGCGAACGTGCTGCCCTGAGCATCCCGGATCTCGATCGTGCGCCGCCAGCTGCCGGTGTGCTCGGAAAGCAGAGATTCGGCCAGGGCGTCGTCGATAACACGCGCGAAGATCTGGATGCCGCCGCCCACAGGCGGGGCGATCGTCGCGGGCCCGGCGTTCAGCTCGACTGGGACCCGGACAGGCCACAGCAGCTGAGAGCCCCGCTCCGAAGTCAGCATCCCCAGCTCTCCCTCCTGGGGGCTAGCCGTCAAGCGGTACGGAATCCGGAAATGGTCTGCCAGCGCGACCGTCCGGGACGCCTCGAACATCGACCCGCCGCGGCTTGCCTCTCGCGACGAAGAAACGGTCTCCAGATCCCCCAGCGTGAATTCATTCGCCCCCAGCGAATGGGGCGATATCGCATCGGCCTCCCCTAGGACATGCACCGCCACCACCCCCCGCACGGCTCCGCCGGACTTGGTTCACCCAACGGCCCTGCCAGACCGCCCTACCTGGGAAAACCAGCGGTAAGGATACAGCACGTTCACAAGAGCTTGATGGACCATAAAGGCTGTTAAACGTCGCACTATTTGCTGGCTGGCCAGCGGATGTCCAGCCGCCCGGTCGCTCGCTAAAGGCCTGAGGCCGATAGGGCGATGGAGGTCGGGCGGCACCACGACTCTTTGGGGGCGCACGAGACCCCGTGGTGCCGCGCTTTTTTTCCCTGACCGCACGGGGCGCCGGCCTGAACGGCTGTGAGAAGATGCCGCGCGTGAGGGCAATCGCGCCGACCGTAGCCCTGCTGCCAGCGAGCGCGGCCGAGCGATTCGGCCACGAAGTCGCCGCACGCTACAGGTTGGACGGTGAGTGGCGCGAGCTCACTTACACGGAGGCCGCCGGCGCGATCGGGGAGCTCGCCGCCGGCCTGATCGAACTCGGCCTGCGACCCGGCGAGAGGATAAGCATCCTCGCCGACACCAGCCTGCAGTGGACGCTCGCGAGCTACGCGATCACCTGCGCCGGCGCCGTGGTCGTGCCGATCTACCCCACCAGCTCCGGGTCTGAGTGCCGGTGGGTGCTCTCGGACTCCGGAGCGCGAATTCTGTTCTGCGAGGATGAAGCGCAGCGCCAGAAGATCGAGCAGGTTCGGGCGGAGCTACCGGATCTCGAGCAGCTCGTGGGGATCCAAGCCGGCGGCGGGGAGATCAGCTTCGACGAGCTGCGGGAGCGCGGGCGAGCGCGGGGAAAGGCGGAGGTCGCCGAACGCAGCGGCGCTGTCTCGGCCGAGGACCCGTACACGATCATCTACACCTCGGGCACCACAGGGCCGCCGAAGGGCGTCGTCCTGACGCACACCAACGCGATGTCGGTGTGCCGGGTTGTCGAGGAGCTGGGGATCGTCAAGCCCGGCGAGAAGACATACCTGTACCTGCCGCTGGCTCACTCGTTCGCCCTGACCGCGCAACTCGCGTCCTATGACCAGGGGACGACGATCATCTACTACGGCGGCGATACCAAGCAGATCATTCCCGAGATCATGGAGACGCAGCCCACCTACCTGCCGTCGGTGCCTCGCGTGTTCGAGAAGCTCTACGCGATGGCGGAGGCTGCGGCCGGCGAGGCGGGCGAGCAGGACCGCGAACGGCTGCACAGCGCGGTTGCGGTGGGCGTGGAAGTGCGCCGCCGTCGCCAGCGAGGCGAGCCCGTGCCCGAGGGCCTCGATCAAGCTTTCGAGAAGGCCGACGAGGCGATCTTCTCGAGGGTTCGCCAGCTTTTCGGAGGCCAAGTGCGCCAGGCAATCAGTGGCGCGGCGCCGATCGCCCCGGAGATCCTCGAGTTTTTCTATGCCGCCGGGGTCCCGGTCCTCGAGGGCTGGGGTATGACGGAGACATCAGCGCTCGGGACCGTGGCGACACTCGAGAACTTCAAGTTCGGCACTGTGGGCCGCGCCCTCCCGGGTGTCGAGATCCGGATCGCGCCTGAGGACGGAGAGATCCTGACGCGGGGGCCAAACGTGTTCCGCGAATACTGGCGGAACCCAGGCGCCACCGCCGAAGCGCTGGTCGGCGGGTGGCTGCACACTGGTGACATCGGCGAGCTGGATGGCGAGGGATACCTGCGGATCACCGGACGAAAGAAGGACATCATCATCACCGCGGGCGGCAAGAACCTGGCTCCCGCCAACATCGAGAACGACCTCAAGCAGTCGCGGTTTATCTCTCAGGCGGTTATGTACGGCGACCGGCGGCCCTATCCCGTTGCGCTGATCACGCTGGACCCCGAGGAGATCATGCCCTGGGCCAGCGGGCAGGGCCTGCCGGAGGATCTCCGCGAGCTGGCCCGGCGCCCCGAGGTGCTGAGCGTCATACAGAACGAGCTCGACCGCGCCAATTCGCACTACGCCCAGGTGGAGCAGATCAAGAAGTTCGCGATCCTTGACCACGATCTCTCGATCGAGGGGGGCGAGCTGACACCGACGCTGAAGGTCAAGCGCACGGTGATTCACGACCGCTACGCGGACGTGTTCGACGCGCTATACGACTGAGATCCTCGCACGGCCAGTGGATCGGGGTGCGCGCTTCGCCGCGACGTCAAGCTCGAACAGCCAGAAGTCCCGGCCCATCGCCCGGGATCGAGACGTTGTACACCGGGACTTCGCCGATCGATCCCGTGAACGTGCCCCCGTGGGCATCGCTGCGACTCCTGGGTTGCGGCCTCCCCATACGCGCTGGCTTGCTTCACGCTTATAGAGGAGCTCGGGGTTGCGCCCGCGCAAGGCCGCCCTCGGGGAGGTGCCTCACGACGCGTGCGCGTCGTCTCGAGCAGCGACTGACCGCCACGAACGGAGACCCCGGAGTGCTCGACCGGCGGCTTCCCCACTCGCGAGTCCGCGTGGGTGCGGCATGGCATCGCTGATCGTGTGCGTTATGCGTCGATCGACTCCGCTGGCCGGACGGCTGCCGCATTACCCACAGCAGAGGAGGACAGCGCGGCACTCGCCGCCGTAGGCACGGCGATTGTCGCGTTATCCACCCCGAGCGCCTGAAGATCAGATCGCCGAATGGACTAGATCCGCTGGGACTCGCGCGGGATCAGATCGACGGTGGACTCGGATCCGGCGGAAGCGGCGCGGGATCCGGCCCCGGCGACGGTGGCCGTGGGTCCGGCGCTCCGGGTGGTCCTGGATCAGGACCCGGTGCCGGCGGCCGAGGATCTGGCGCGGGAGGCGGACCCGGGATTCCAGGACCTGGAACTCCCGCGGTTGCAGGTGCACGATCTCGTGTCATCACCCTTGCGCCCTACCCGGCCATGCCGTTAGGCAACCAGCGGTCCGGGTAGCCCGAGAGAGCAATGCGAGTCCTGGTGCTCACCACCGAGCCGGTTACCGCCGCACAGCTGCGTGGCGCGCTTCCGGACGGCGCTGACCCCGAGGACGTTGAGGTGATGGTGATCGCCCCCGCAATTCAGAAGAGCTTCCTGCGGTTCTGGTTCTCTGATGCCGACAACGCAATCGCGAAAGCTGAAGAGGTGCGACGCCAGACGGTCGAAGCGCTGGGTGATTCGGGCGTCACGGCTACAGGAGACACCGGTGAGAGCGATCCGCTGCAGGCGATCCAGGACGCCTTGATCACGTTCCCTGCCGACCACATTGTCGTGTTCAGGCGTCCACAGGGCGAGCAGGGTTACCGGGAGGACGTCGACGAACGGGAGATCGAGGAGCGCTTCGGCCTGCCTGTCGCGGTCGCGACTGCCTGATCGACGAGTCGCTGTAGGGCTCGACGCCGAGATCGCGCATCAGCACCCGGGCGTTCGCGGGGGCGTAGCTGTTCCAATCGTTGTTGTAGTAGACGTAGACCTCCTCGGTCTGCCGCCAGTGCTCGATCCGCGCCGCCCACTGTGCAATCTCCGAAACAGAGTAGTTGCCAATCCGGCCGCGCGCCCCGTAGTGGAAGCGGACGAATCGCCACGAGGCTGTGGCCTCGTAGGACTGGAAGGGACGGGCGGGATGGTCGCCGATCGTCAGCGCGACCCCGTAGGAGCGCAGCGCCTCCAGCACCTCCGGCGCAAACCAGCTGGGGTGGCGGAACTCGATCGTGTGGCGCCCCGACGGCAGCGCATCGAGCCACCCGTGCAGCCGCTCGTCGTCGCGGTGGAAGTTCTCGGGCAGCTGCCACAGCACGGGCCCGAGCCGGCCGGCCTCCAACAACGGCTCGAGCGGCTCGTAGAAGCGCCGGATCCCCTGATCGAGATCGGCCAGGCGTTTGATGTGGGTCAGGTAGCGACTCGCCTTGACCGCGAAGCAGAAGTTCTCCGGAGTCTGGCGCACCCATCCAGCTACCGCCTCGCGCCGGGCGAGGCGGTAAAAGGTGGAGTTCACCTCGACCGTGTCGAAGTGCTGCGCGTAGCGCTCGAGCCAGCGGCGCTTTGGCTCCTTTTCGGGGTACAGGCGGCCCCGCCAGCTGTCGTACATCCATCCGGAGCAGCCGATGCGTACCGGTCTCATCGCTCGGGTATGACCGCTGTCCGATGAGCACTCTGCTCGATGCACCCTCCGACCGTCCCCAGCCGCCGGTGCCCAAGCGGCCCAGCCTCCCGAATATGCGAAGCGCCGTAGAGGAATGCCGGGCCTGCGATCTGTGGGAGGGTGCGACGCAGGGTGTGATGGGCGAGGGAGCCCGTAACGCCAGGCTGATGCTGGTCGGAGAGCAGCCCGGCGACCGAGAGGACATCGAGGGTCATCCGTTCCTCGGACCCGCCGGCGGCGTGCTCGATCGGGGATTGGAGCGGGCCGGGATTGCTCGGGACGAGGTCTACATCACGAACGTCGTGAAGCACTTTCGCTATAAGGCTCGCGGCAAGCAGCGCATCCATCAGAAGCCGGACCGCTGGCACGTGAGGGCCTGCGCGCCGTGGCTCGAGGCAGAGCTCGAGATGATCCGACCCGACGCGCTCGTGTGCCTCGGCGCCACAGCGGGACAGGCGCTGCTCGGTCCTCATGTCCGGATCGGCCATGACCGGGGGCGACCAATCGAGTCCGACCTCGCCGAGCTCGTCACCCTGACTACCCATCCCTCGGCCGTCTTGCGCTCCCAGGCTGAGGAGCAGCGGGAGGCGGCGATGGAGCAGTTCGTCGCCGATCTCGCCAAGGTCGCCGCTTGGCTCAAGCGCCACTCGGAATCGAAGCGCTGATCGCCCCCCGACGCGGTCGCGACGCGTGGGCGTCAAGCCGCCCCTCGCATAGCCGCTCGGCCAGCCGGGAGGCGAGCGCCATGATCGTCAGCGCCGGGTTTGCCGACCCCTGGGTCGGCATCACGCTGCCATCGGCGATGAACAGGTTCGGGATTCCCCACGCTCGATGATCTGAGTCCACGACGCTGCGCTCGGGATCAGAGCCCATCCGGCATCCACCGACGAGGTGCGCGTAGCGGTCGATCTCGAGCACGTCCTGGGCACCCGCGGCCTCGAAGACGTCGTGCAGGATCTGCTTGGCGAACGCGATGTTCTTGCGGTCGTTCTCGCACTGGGCGTAGTCCATCCGCGCGACCGGGAGGCCATGCTGATCGGTGTCCGAGCTGACCGTGACCCGGTTCTCGGGCAGGGGCAGCAGCTCCGAGAGGATTCCGAGCGTGTACCAGTGGTTGTAGTCACGCATGTACTCGCGTAGCGCCTGTCCCCAATGGCCGTCGGCCATCACGTGCTGCGCCCATTCGATCGGCAGCGGTCCGACGGTCTGGATCGAGAAGCCGCGAGCAAAGCCCCGCGACTCGTCTGTCTCGTAGAACTGCTCGGAAGAGATTTCCGGAGGTGGCGCCTTGTACATGCGCATCTCGTCGGGAAAGCGTCCCGCCACCTGTGGGGCTCCCTGGACCATCACACACCGCCCCACCTGGTCATTCGAGTTCGCGAGCCCGTGCGGGTAGCGGCGGCTGGTCGAGTTCAGCAGCAGGCGCGGTGTCTCGATCGAGTAGCCGGCGACTGCGACCGCGTCGGCGGGCTGGAAGTGCTCCTCGCCGCCGTGAAGGTAGCGCACGCCCGTCACCCGCCCGCTCGACTCGTCGACCTCGACCTGGCTGGCCATGCAGTGCTCCCGGATCTCGACGCCGTGCTCGATCGCGTCAGGGATATGGGTCACGAGCGGCGATGCCTTGGCATTCACCTTGCAGCCTTGGAGACAGAACCCGCGGTAGATGCAGTGCGGACGGTTGCCGAATGCGCCGTTGGTGATCCCCACGGGACCGACCCGGATCTCGATTCCAAGCTTCCGGGCGCCTCCGCGCGCGACGTCCGCGCCACCGGCGATCGGGTGCGGAGTGTGCGGATAGCGGTGCGGGTCGCCCCAGGGCCAGTAGTCGCCGGCCACCGGCAGCTCGAGCTCGAGGCGCTCATAGTGCCGCTTCAGATCCCAGTAGGAGATCGGCCAGTCCTCGCCGACGCCATCGCGCGTGCGTATTTCGAAGTCCGAGGGGTGAAAGCGCGGGCAGTAGCCTGCGTAATGCACCATCGAGCCGCCGACGCCGCGTCCCGAGTTGTTCTTGCCGAGCTCGACCGGATCGTGGCCGCCAATCACCCGAGGCTCGGTCCAGTAGAGGTCGTGCGAGCCCGCTTCGTCAGAGACCCAGTCCTCGTCAGGGTCCCAGAACGGGCCGGCGTCAAGCACGACCACCTTCCAGCCGCGACGGGCCAGGCGCTGGGCGAGCGTTCCGCCCCCCGCCCCGGCCCCGACGATCACGAGATCGACCGCGTACTGCTCTCCGTAGTGCGCCATCCGCTCACGCGGCACGGCGCGCCGGTGGACGTCGAGCAGGAATGCCGAGTCGTTCTCGGGCGGGCGAAGCGCCCCTCGAAGCAGCGTCCGGAGCCCGTGCGCACGCGATCCAGCGCTCACGCGCCCTCGACTCCGCGCCGGCGAGTGTCTTTCACCGGATCGCTCTCGAACGCGGGCGCCCCCTCCCAGCTCTCGCGCTGACCGACCCCCATGCGCGCGTAGCCTCGCGGATACGCGGGGCCGCCGAAGCCGATCTCGTTCCACGCCCACGGATGCGAGTAGAAGGCGCTGAGGACCGAGCGCATCACCACACTCCAGGCGCGAGTCGGCGATAGCTCGTCCCAAACCTCGCCGTTCAGCTTGCCGTGCGAGAAGTCGTCGACCAGCAGGTGCTGGAGCTCGGTCGGAGCGCTGACAAAGCTCGGGGCGCCGTGCGCTCTGGCGCTCGCGTCGAGTCCCGTCGCTACGCGGCGCCAGGTCTCCCGATCGTCGGGCATGTCGGCGAACCGGAACCCGTCGAGCTTGCCCGAGTGAAGCTTGGCGTCGACCATCGACAGGACCGGGATCCGGGGCTCACGGTCCTGGGCCATGACCACGTCGCAGAATGCGCTGAGCGTGATCGCCTCTTCCGCAGAGAAGAACCTGAGTGGGGGCTCGCTCTCTATTCGTTCGAACACCACCGAGCGGGTATGGGCGTCCCAGTGGTCCGCCTCATCGAGCACGTTGTAGTCCGGGTACCGGCCGTGCATCTGCGGCGTGATGCCGTTGCGCTGGCGCGGTAGCTCCTCCGGTGAGGCCGGCTGGCGATCCTCCCGCAGGTTCGGCAGATGCTCGGCGCTTTGGAAGTCGCCTCGAGCTTGCCGCCCGCTCGGCCTCCTGCCTCGCTCTTTGGGCTGGGCACGAGTCATCCGGCTGCCATCAGCGCTCGCGCCCGAAAGCGGCAGCCGCGAGGCCCATACCTCCGACCAGGGCCAGCGACCCAGGCGCAAGCAGCGGCGGTCCCATGACGATGTTGAACAGTGGCTCCTCGAAGCCACCGGGCTTGCGAGCCACGCCGCGAACGTGCGTGACGACCCCGACTACGCCATCCAGGCAGTACAGGGCGGAGAGCACGGGAAGCCAGGTCCTGGCGACGCGCTCAGAGCGAACGCCGGCGACGCCGGCGATCGTCAGCGCCGGGGACAGCACCACCGGCGTCCACATCCACTTGTCCCCGAATGAGCCACGGAAGTGCTCGAAGTAGATCTCGAGACCCAGCGGCAGCGCGCTGAACGCGGTTGCGCCGGCCAGCGTCTTCTGCATCCGGCCCTGGCTGACGTTGCGCCACCACCGTGAAATGCCGCGCTCAGGCGGAGTCTTCCGCCGCCATGGGAGCTCAGGCCGCATAGCGCTCCGCATCGGCCCGCTTGAGCTCGAGCCCAATCCCGGGCCTGCCCAGGTCAGGATAGAGCGCGCCATCCCGGGGCTCGCACATGCCATCGAACAGCATCTGCTCGATCCGGACGTGGTCGTGGAAGTACTCGAGATGGAGCAGCTGCTCGAGCGCCAATGCTGGGTGCAGGTGGATGGCGGGCCCGCAGTGCAGCGACAGTGGCATGCTCCGCGCCCGACAGAGACCCCCGACCCGGAGCAGCTCGGTGATCCCGGCGCACCGCGTGACGTCTGCCTGCAGGACGTCGACCGCGCCCGCGTCGAGCATCCGCATGAAATACGGCGCGTCATCGCCGTACTCCCCAGCGGCGATCGCCATCCCGGCCGGCGCCCGGTCGCGAATCAGCCGCAATCCCTCGAGGTCCTCGGAGGAGACCGGCTCCTCGAACCAGGTCACGTGGTGATCGGCGCTGAAGCACTCGGCAAGCGACAGGGCCTGCTTTCGCAGATACGCGCCGTTGGCATCGACGAACAGCTCCGCGTCCGGGCCGATCGCCTCGCGCGCGGCCCGGACCCTGCCCGGGTCATCGTCGGGCGCCGACCCGACCTTCATCTTCACTCGGGGGATGCCCTCCCCGACCCATCCGGCCAGCTGATCGCGGAGGCGCTCGAGTGAGTAGCTGGTGAACCCACCCGACCCGTACACCGGGACCCAGTCGTGCGCCATCCCCAACAGCTTGCACAGCGGCAACCCGAGGAGGCGAGCTTTCAGGTCCCAAAGCGCCACGTCAACCGCGGCGATCGCCATCGACGTGACGCCCGGACGGCCAACGTTACGAGTCTGCTCGACCATCGCCTCCCAGGCCGCCTGCGGAGCCATCGCGTCACGCCCTTCGGCGACTCCCGCGAGCTTCGATTGCACGAGCTTCGCGGCGGCGACATCGCAGTACGTGTAGCCGATGCCCCATTTGCCGCCGCCGTGCGCGTGCACGACGACGATCGTGGTCGAATCCCAGCTGAGGGTGCCGTCAGCCTCGAGGCCATCGGTCGGGATCGTGTAGGCGGCGACCTCGAGCTCCTGCACAGGAGCTTCCAGCCGTGCGGTACTCGTCGCGCTCATCGGCCGGGGAGGAATTCCTCGATCTTCTGCTTGAACGACTGCTTGATGATCTCGCCCGCGTCGGGATCTCCGGCCCGCAGCGCCGAGCTGAGCGCCTTGGCCTGCTCGAGCGTGATGTGCGGAGGCAGCGGCGGAACCTCTGGATCGGTTACTGCCTCGTAGACGACCGGACGGTCGGACGCCAGGGCCTCGTCCCAGGCGGGACCAACTTGGTCGGGAGAGTCGACGCGTATGCCCTTCAGGCCGAGCATCTCCGCGTAACGGGCATACGGGAAGTCCGGAAGATCCTGGGACCCCTCGAACTTGGGGTTGCCCTCCATTGCTCGCTGCTCCCAGGTGACCTGGTTCAGATCTCGGTTGTTCAGCACCAGGATGAACAGACGCTGGTCCGCCCACTGCTCGCGGTACTTGGCAATCGTGATCAGCTCGTTGATCCCGTTCATCTGCATCGCGCCGTCGCCGACGAGCGCGAACACCGGACGGTTCGGATAGGCGAACTTGGCCGCAATCGCGTACGGGACCCCCGGGCCCATCGTCGCCAGCGTGCCCGAGAGCGAGCCCATCATCCCTGCCCGCAGCTTCACGTCGCGTGCGTACCAGTTTGCTGACGAACCCGAGTCGGAGCTGATAATCGCGCCGTCTGGGAGCCGCTTGGAGAGTTCGTGAAAGACGAGCTGCGGGTTGATCGGATCGGCTTCGAGGTGGGCGCGGTGCTCCATCAGGTTCCACCATTCCCTGACTTTCTCCTCGATCTGCTCACGCCAGGAGCGGTCCTCCTTGCGCTCGAGGTGCGGCATCAGCGCGCGCAGCGTCTCGGCGCTGTCGCCAACCAGGCTGACCTCCATCGGGTAGCGCATCGAGAGCATCCGC
>JALYZY010000240.1 GCA_030948665.1 Actinomycetota bacterium
CGCGAGCTTGACGGTGAGGACGGCGGCTTGGATCGGGTCCATGCGGCTGTTGCGACCGATCGCCTCGTGGTTCCCGTGGCCGCGCTGGCCATGGTCTCGCAGCAGCCGCAGCCGATCGGCAATCGCCGGATCCGAGGTGACGACAGCACCTGCATCGCCGAACGCGCCCAGGTTCTTGCCGGGATAGAAGCTGAAGCATCCGACATCGCCGATCGTGCTTGCGAAACCATCTTCGCTGCGGGCGCCCACGGCCTGAGCCGCGTCCTCGATCACGCTCAGCCCGTGCCGAGAAGCCAGCGCTTTCACGGCGGGCATGTCCGCCATCCGCCCGTAGAGATGGACCGGGATGACGGCCTGAGTCCGTGTCGAGATCTGCTGCTCGCAGCTGTCGAGATCGATCAGACCGCTGCGCTCGTCGACGTCCACGAACCTCGGTATCGCGCCGGCGGCGACGACCGCTGCCGCCGTCCCCACGAAGGTGTTGGCTGGAACGAGCACCTCGGCGCCCGGCTCGATCAGAGCAGCCCTGACCCCGAGCTCGATGGCGTCGGTTCCGTTGGCCACCGCAACAACCGTGCCCGCACCCAGGTAGGAGGCAAGACGCTCCTCGAAGCGCGCCACCGTCGGGCCACCGATGAAGCGCTGGCTCCGGATCACCTCGAGCACGGCGAGCTCGAGCTCGTCACCGAGCTCGCGGTGAAGCGCAGCGAGGTCGACCAGCGGAAGCGTCCTGGACGTCCCGCCCATCAAGCGCCCTCCGGCCGCGTTCCGTTACGCGCCCCGAATCCGGCGTACGCCGCGAGCAGACGGGCGGCTGAGACCTCCCAGGTCAACTGGCCTGCCCGCTCGCGCGCTCGGCGCGCAAGCCCTGCGCGAAGCTCCGGGTCCTCGGCGAGGCGTTGGATCTGGCGGGCGAACTCGTGCACGTCACCCGAGGGCACGAGCAGCGCCGCATCGCCGACAGTCGCTCGTGCCTCAACCAGATCGTAAGCCACGACGGGCTTGCCGAGGGCGAGGTACTCCGCGACCTTCATCATCGTCGAGCGGTCGTTGAGCGGGGTCGCGGGTGCTGGATCGACGCACACGTCAGCCTCGCTGAGTAGCTCAGGGACGGCGTCGGGCGAAACCCATCCGGTGATCGTGACCCGGTCGCTGACCCCGTGGCGCCGCAGTTCTGCCTCCAGCGCCGGCCGGGCCTGTCCGTCGCCGATCACAGTCAGCCGTACTTCGAGGTGGGGGGCGCGTTGACGAAGCGAAGCCAAGACCGCGGCCAGCCCCTCCACGCCGTCCTGCTGAGCGATCGCTCCCACATATGCGAGGTGAACTACCTCGAGCACGTCGTTCCTCACCCGAAGCGGGACCTGCATCCAGCTTGAAGGAGGTCCGTTGCGGACAATCGTCACCTCGTGTGCCGCCTTGGAGCCGCGTTCGCGGGCGATCTGAGCGTGCGATCCGTTGGCGGACAGGACGTGGGTCGCGACCCTGAACGTGAGGCGCTCGCAAGCTCGCGCGAGGGCCACCAGGGGACCGTTGCCAGACCTGACGGCTACCAGCTCGGGGCCGAGGTCGTGATGATCGAACACCACCGTCCGGCCGGCCAGGCGGAACATCGCTCCGGCGGGAAACAGGATGTCCGGCGGGTTGTGCAGGTGAAGCACGCTCGAGCCCCGGGCAAGGGCACGGACCGCATGTGCGTGCAACGCCAGGGAAGCGACGGCGAACTCGGCGAGCATCCCCCACGGACTGCCGGTTCTGGCCTCCAGGCTGCGAAAGCGCCGAACCCGCACTCCGCGGATCGTCTCGCGAGCAGGCTCCCCCTTGGCCCGTGGGGCAATCACTTCGACCTGGTGGCCCGCGGCGACGAGCGACTCCGCTTCGGCGCGAACCCGCACATCCAGCGGGTAGGGGTTGTTCTCGAGCAGCATCGTCACGCGTTGGGTGATTTGTGGCGCGTGGCAGCGCTCGACACCCCGAGGGGTGGCACTGATCGGCGGATCGGTGAAACCCGCTCGGTTAGTCACAGCCATCGCTAGCACGCCCCACCGGACATGGTAGTGGTAGCGCTGAGACCGCGCGCCTGCTTTAGCTGTAAACGGACGTATGAGGTTCTCAGGGGCGGTTCAAGTTAGCCCTCTGGCTGTACGAAGCTGAGAGCACCGGGTTATTCGGCCCGGGCACGCGCCGGGACCGGAAGTCCGCTCCGCGTGGGGGGCCACGAAAAGCGACGGACCGCACCATGAATTACGTAACTGCTGTGCGCAGCCGGCGAGGAGCGCGGATGCTGGCCGCGCTGACCTGGACGATCCTGCTGGCGGCATCGAGCGGCGCGCTCGCATCCCCGGTCCGCCAGAACCACACCGCCTCGCCGATGATCGCCCGGCCTCTCCGGGTACACGTGTCCGGCGAGATCCAGTTCGCGGCGGCTAATCTCGGCCCCGGGGTGCAACGAGTGACTTTCGCGATCGACGGTCGCCGGCGATGGAGCACCGGCCGCCGCCCCTACCGCTTCCGCCGAACGGGGATGCTCAACACGCTGGCACTGCGCGACGGCAGGCACGTCCTGACGCTGACGGTGGTCTATCGCCGGCGCCATCGGACCGAGATTCGCAAGACCATCATCGTCCGGAATCGGGCTCACGCCACTCGCGGCCCGAAACCGGGTGCTTCCCGCGCCAATGTCGGTGTCTACGGCCCGCCCAGCGGCGGCGTTTCCGGGCCATCTGTGGCGGATTTCAACCGCGGGACCTTCCAGTTCTCGACGACGTGGCCGATGGCGCTGGAGGCCTCCCGCTACCAGTTCCTCACGATCGCCGGTAACCAGCATTGGCTCGTGCCGGTCCTGCACGCGCTGAATCCGAACCTAAAGATCCTTCTTTACCAGAGCATCGTCAACACGAACGCGAACGACTACAGCTACATGCCGACGGTGACGGGCTGCACCGCCTACCAGGCGGATATCACCGCCCACCCAGATTGGTTCCTGCACGACCAGAACGGTCGCATCATCAACGAGCCGTACACGACTGACCGGTACGTGATGGACGTCGGAAATCCCGGCTATCAGCAGCAATGCGCGAGCAACGCTGCAGCTCTGGCGAAGCAGTACGGATTCGACGGCGTCTTCTGGGACGTGGTGATCGGACGTCCCGATTGGGTGGTGCCCCCGGGAATCTCGGTTCCTGAATACCCGACGCAAGCTTCTTGGCTTGGCGCGATGACCTCTGGGCTCGACTTCATCGCCCCGACGCTTCGCCAGCAGGGGCTGATCTCGGTCGGAAACGTCGCAGGCACTCCCAACGCGGCCGTCTGGGAGAATTGGGCCGGAGTGCTGGACGGCGTCGAGGAGGAGTCCTGGACCGACGGCAAGGCGGGACCAGCTCAGCAGATTCCTTTCTGGAAGACCAAGCTCGCCGAGCTCTCCTGGACGCAGGCAAATGGCAAGTACGAGCTCGTGCACTCATACAACGGCACGGAGTCCGAGAACACCTACGGGCTCGCTTCGATGCTGCTTGCAGCGAACGGCACCGCCAGCTATGAGACCTCGAACACGAACTACCTCTCGAACGAGAACTGGTTCCCCGAATACCCACCGGCCCAGGCCCTGGGTGCGCCCGCGGGGCCGTACTCGATCCTGCGCAACGGCGTCTACGAGCGTGCGTTCTCCAAGGGAATCGTGCTCGTCAACCCAACCGCGGCACGGTTGCCGAGCTTCTCGCTCGGTGGCGGGGTCTACTCGGGGTCAGGGCTACCGAACGTCTCGTCGGTCTCGATGGGGCCGACCAGCGGGCTGATCCTGCTGAAGACTGGATAGCTTCACGCCTGCGCCAGGCGCAGGCTCTCCAAGCATCCCGGCGCGAGCGTGTCGCCGATGGCGGTGATGCCTGGACGGTGAGCCGGCACTCGCAGTCCGGCGCCGATCAGCGCCCGTCGGCATCAAACGCGTAGCGTCAGGGCAGTCCGAAAGCTCTGCCCGTCCGTGACGCTGAAGCTGATCGTCACGGTCAGCTGGTGGGTCCGCCTCTGTCTCACGTGCTTGGCCAGGGAAGATGACACTGAAAGCGCGCTCGAATGGATCGTGACGTCCGCGGTACTCACCGCCTGCTTCAGCGTCAGCACCAGCGAGCCGTGGCGCAGCGCCGCCTTGAATCCGATCCGCTCCCCGCGGGGCCCGGTGATCCGGATTCCGCGGGCGAGCTGATGCTTTGCCTTCACGAAGTGCATGCCGCGCGGTAGCCAGACGACAATCTTGTCGACCGACGCTCCGACGCTCGGGGCGTTGGCAGTCACGTGTAGCGTCGCCCTCCGTTGCCCAACTCCGGTCAGCTTGCCGGTTGAATCCGCCTTGACCTTGGCCGTGGCGGGCGACTGCACAGACACCGAACCGATCGAGTTGGTCGCCTGCACGGAGAGCCGGATCGTGGAGCCCACGTCCGATGAGCTCACCGTGTATGTGCCGCCCGTCGCGCCGGCGATCGGCAGGCAGGCACCGCCGCCGGCGTTGCACCGCAGCCACTGCTCGGAGAGGGTCGGAGGCGGACTCCCCGCCCACGATCCCAGATTGCCGACAAGCCGGCTGTGCTTCACGGCGCGTCCTGACACGCTCGGAGGACTGGTGTTGCTCGGCGCGGTTCCAATCTGGATCACCGAGAGGGTGCCGGTGGTGTTGATGAACGGCGGATAGACCTGGTGCGGATCCGTCGCTGAACGCGGCGAGACGGCGACCAGATATCCCCCGCTGGAGTCGACTGACAGCCCGTCAGCCGAGAACAGGCGCGTAGAGTCCTGCACCTCGCGGGTGATCCGCGGACTCGCCGGGTTCGATACGTCGATCTCAGCGACGGTTCCGGCCGGGTTCGCCGCGGCGATATAAGCGAACGACCCATTGAGGCGGATCGTGTAGGCATTGGACAAGGTTGGGTCGCTGAGCGTGCTGACCACCGACATCGCGGCCGGGTTGGCGATGTTCACGATCGTCAGCTGGGTTTGCGTGGACCCGCCCTGATTCGCGACGTATGCGTAGTTGCCGGCGACCTGAACGTCGTTCGGGAAAGGCAAATCCGCGACGCTGCCTGACATCGGGTGGTTCAGGGTGCCGACGACCTGTGGGTTCGAAGGCGTCGTGATGTCGATCGCGGTGAGCGCTTGGTTATAGAAAGCGGTGATGAACGCGTAGTGGCCTGAGATGGCCACGGAAGTCGCGTGCTGGAGGGCGTTGACGTATGGGATGTGAAGACTGCTGTTGTCGATGTTGCCGACCACCGTCGGCCCGGACGGGGAGGTGATGTCGATCACCGAGAAGCCGCCCTGACTGGTGTCGGGCCCGGTCGGTTGACCTGTCAGCTGTCCCTGATACGCGACATAGGCGAAGTTGCCCGAGACCGCGACGTGGTAAGAGCCGAATAGCTCGTTGGGGAACTGCGTGTTATTGACGGTCCCCACCACATGCGGGGCACTCGGATTCGAGATGTCGACGATCGTCAGGCTGTTGCCGCTCCCGTCGTCGTTGTTGCTCGTACTCGCGTTGCGGTTCTTGCTTGTCACGAACGCGTACTTCCCGGCGATCGATACGTCCGTACCGTTTTCGAGGCTGGTCGTCGGCGGCGTGGATCCCAGGATCGTCGGATTCGACGGTTTCGAGATGTCGACCGCGGTCAGCTGCCCGGTCCAATACGCGGCGACGTAGGCGACCTTTCCCGATACTGCGACCGAGTCCGCCCCCGACAGGCTGCTCGAGTTAGTGACACTTCCCAGCACGGTCAGAGTGCCCGCCGCATCCGCGGCCGCGGGCGCGGCCAGTAAGCAGCTCAAAGCCACCAACAGGCAGATCGAACGTCGCATGCTGCTCATCTAGCCCCCTAGCCCGACGCTTCTACGCCGTGACGTCTTGCAGCGACTCGGTCAGTTCGACCCGCGCGCCGCCGTTATCGAGTGACATGTCAGCGGCCTCGGCGAGCCGAACCACTTCGCGGGCGAGCGCGAG
>JALYZY010000247.1 GCA_030948665.1 Actinomycetota bacterium
CGCAGGCTCCGACGTCGCGCATCAGGAAGCCGGTTGGATCGAAGGAGCCCTGCGATCGGGCGCCGACGCCGCCAGCTACGTCCTAGAGCGCCTCTAGTCCGACCGCCGAATCGGGACTGACCCGGAACGGGGTTTGCACTCAGCGGGTGGTCCGAGAAGAATTGACGCGTGAACGGACGCATGGTCGGCTCACGCGAGATGGTCCAGGTGGCGGCCGTCTCGGCCGCGGTAGCGGCGTATGTATACGTGATCGGCTGGGCCGTCACGTGGGTGCGCCTCGCGGCAGCTCGGCTTCCAGTCGACGCGTCGCTACCGATCATCGATAACAAGGTGGTGTTCGCCGCCGGGGTCCGCGTCGTTGTGGTCATGGTGTTCGTGTTCGCGGGCATGTGTGCGTTTGCCTACGCGATTCACGCGCGGATTTGGGACAAGCGCGCGGCAGATTGGCACGCCGTCGTCCGGTGCGGGCGAACGCGCGCACGGCAAATGAGCCAGCACGCGTCCGCGATCCCAGGCGGCGGGAAGCACGGGGAAGCGTCAGCGATCCCAGGCGGCCCGGCGCACCGGGAAGCGTCAGCGATCCCAGGCGGCCCGGCGCACGAGGGAGCGTCAGCGATCCCAGGCGCCCCGGCGCACGAGGAAGCTGCGATCGGCGACCCATTCGTGCGGGTGATCGCCGGCTTCAACGTTGGTGTCCTGGCAGCGACGCTGGGACTGGGGGTCGGACGTCTCCTCAAGCCAGTGATCGATCAGATCGACCCGGGCCAGTGGTGGGATCTGCTCCTGCCCTGGCTGGTGGTCTTCCTGTTGCTCGTCGCGCTGTTTGCGTTCCTTGGCCCGTTGCGCGGTCCGCGCATCCTGCACGGCCTGCTGTGGGCAGCAGTGGTCGCGGTGGCGCTTATCTCCTCGGCACCGATCGGGCTGCTGATCTTGACCTGGGCGGCGATTGCCACGCTCGGCCGGCTGTATGGCCGGCATCGGACCGCGCCGGGATCGAAGGTTGACTTCGTGCTCTCTCCGTTACCGTGGATTCTGCTGACGATCTACGCACTTGTAGCGCTCGCCTACTACTCGATGCCGCCCGTCACGTTCTCGCAGGCCATCGTCGACACGCCGAACGGGACGCGTGTGGGCGGATACCTGGCCCGGACCGGTACCGGCCTCCATCTGGTCTCGTGCACTCCGCTTGCCGACGCCACCTCCACTAACGAGCTCGTTTCTGTGGTCCCGGGCCGTGAGGTCGAGCGAATGACGACGGGCGCCACCGCATTTAGCGTCGACTCTGGATACCGGCCCTCGCTGCCGACACTGCTTCTGCATGCCTTCGGAGTGGATGCCAGCACGCCAACGTGGATCAGTCCTGAGCTGAGGACCCGGAGCGCGACCTGCACCGGAGACCCGCTACCGAACGCCAGCGTCGGCTACCTGTCGCCTGCGCTCGGCGCAGGTGTGATCGCGGGGACGGCACCGTCCAGCGGTCAAGCGCACGACGGCGAGCAGCCAATCGAGCTGACCTCGCCGCGCATCGCGGCGCTCGCCAGGCGGTTTCAGCCGACGGTCCTGGTGACCGTCGCAGATCGGTTCTGGCCCGTCTCGGTGGGAGCCTTGCTTGATGACATCGGCGCCAACGGCGAGCCCACCTGCCTGTACCACGTTCCCAGGATCTGCGCACTCGCGCACCCCGTGCCGGGGGACCTGCGGGGCCAGGGAAGCAACGCCGACGACTTCCTCCAGTACCCCGCTTCACCGGCACTGGACCCAAACCCCACGGGTCAGCTCAACGCCTTCCTCCGCGGACAGCAGGCCAGCCAGACACCAGTGCCAACCCTTCACCAGTGGCTGGCTGATCCCGGCTTGCTGAACCCGTGGTACACGGCCCAGATTTACTTCTACTTCGCGGGAAAAGCCAATCCATCACGGTGGCCAGCTCCCGACCGCTACATCAGCGGCGATCTGATCGCCCTGCAGTACTGGTTCTTCTATCCCTACAACTACTATCCGACGGTCGTCACCCCGGACCTCATGAATGACGCTCCGGTCGCGGCCGACGCGGTAAACACCGACCTGCACCAGGGCGACTGGGAGCACGTGACCGTGATAGTCGACCGCACGACGCTCAGGCCACTGTGGCTGTACACGGCACGGCACAGCAATGAAGGTCAGTATTACCCGTGGAACAGCCCCTTGTTGACGTTCGATCAAGGGCATCCGATCGTCGAAGCGGCCTACGGAGGTCACCCCACCTACGACGCCCATTGTGGCAACCGGCTACGGTATGCCCCCGCCCTCGGTGCCCTCCGGGGTGATGTGAGTGACTGGGTCGTGTGCGGTTCGGGCCGGTTCGCCTTTCGGGCTGCGACTACTCCCGTGGTTGACCTGGCCAAGGCGCCCTGGGCGTGCTGGGAGGGTCATTTCGGTGTGGCGAGCGCTTCCGAGAGAACCGCGGCCAAGCTGAACGAAGGCTCGGCACAGCGCACGATCGACGCCTACTACCAGGTGGCTGGTCCGCGCTCGCCGCTCTGGCAGGCGGAGAACGGCCACCTGGCGGCGGACGGCGGATCTCCGACGAACCACGGTGTCTGTGCCGATGCGGCGAACCCTGCTGCCGAAGAGACAGCGGCGAGCCACGGTGGCATCGGTCCCGTCACCAGCGGCAGCAACCGCCCGTCGAATCGTGCGCGCCGGTGATCGGCGCAGCTAACCGGAAGCGCCTGACGGACTCAGTCCTTCAACGGCGGAAGCGGATCGGGCCTCAGGCCCGAAGCGCTCGCGGGAGATCCCCACCCGCTCCGTGAACGAGCTATCGAAAGTCCCGCTTTCGTTCAGCCGCCGGTGCACGTCGAGCCAGTCGCCGAACCGGGGATACATCGACGCGATCAGCCCATGACTACCGGTCAGCGAGTTCACCTGACCCCAGTGCGGACGACCCCCCAGCCGGTACAGGGCCTCCTCGTACGCCGCGAGTAGCTCGTACCCGCCGTCAGCGCGGGTGAGCTCAATCAGCTCGATCATCATCGTGTCGGTGCCGTTCATCATCGACATATAGGCCGATGACGCCCTCACGAACCGGAAGGAGATAGGCGAGCTCTGGTAGACGTCCCCGATTCGCCGCCGATCCGCCGCGACCTCGATGATCCGCTGCACCGCCTCGATGTGGCGACCGTCCATGGGGACGCCTATTTCGCAGGAGTACGCCGGTAACAGGTTCGCGGCACCGATGTTGAGCACCTCATAGCTCACTCCGTCGTACTCGTCCTTGATGAGCGCCCTGATGGCGTTCTCCAGCAGGAGCGGAGACAGGCTCGGCCTGATGTCGACGAGCAAGTTGATCACGTGCGGGGTGAGCGGGAAGGCTGAGGCCGCCTCGACGAGCCAGCTGCGCGTGCGTTTGGTGAACCATTTGTGGCTGGGATTCTGCGTGTAGTTGCGGGTGGTGACCAGGCACGGATACTCGTGCTTGCGCTTGTAAGGGCTGAACAGCACCTCGTAGTGGCGGTTGGTGCGCAGCACTTCGCCGTCCTCGAGGTCCTTACGGACCTCCTTCCAGGTGTGAAACCGGCGGACCTCTGTGAGGAAGTATTTGGGCTCCACTTCGATCATCACCGTGCAGAGGACGCCCATGCAGCCCATCCCAACGCATACCGCGTCGAACCAGTGGTCGTCCTGGACGAACGTGCGCCGCCCGCCATGGTGCGACTCGTAAGCGGCACGGTCGGTCGGTCCGTCCGATCGCTCGATTCGGTAGGCGCGGCCCCCGCTCGCGACGAGGTCGATCGAGCGGACGAAGTCGTTCAGGGGACCGAACGTGATGCCCGAGCCGTGGGTGGAGGTCGAGATCACGCCGGCCAAGGTCTGATGGTCGTATCCGCCCATGTTCGGGAGCCCCAGGCCCCGGCCATCGAGGAACGAGTTCAGCTCCCTGATCCGGATGCCGGCCTCGGCGCGCACGAGGCGCCGTCCCTCCCAAGCCGGGCGAATGAAGTCGGGCTCCGAAGCGGGTACGCGGGCCAGCCGGCTGGTCTTGATCAGGAACCCGGTGGTCAGCGCGACGTCGGACCACGCGTGTCCTGAGCCCACGGCGCGAGCCGTCACACCGGACTTCTCGGCCTCCTGCACAATCGCGACGACCTGTTCGATGCTGTCAGGCTCGTAGATCCGCAGCGGCTCGACAGATTGGTTTCCGAGGTGGTTCTTCCAGGCGGTTCTGACCTCGAAGGAGAGTTCCGCCATGTGTCATCCGCTCCGTCCGGCGAGCAGGAGCTCGGCACCACGCTCGGCCAGTGCGGCGATCGTCTTGGAAGGATTCACACCAAGCGCGGTCGGGACGATGGAGCCGTCGAGGACGTACAGGCCCTCGTAGCCATGGACCTTGCCCCGGTCGTCGACAACTCCCGTCGCGGCACTATCAGACATGGGGCAGCCACCCAGGGGATGGACGGTGATGAACTTGCCGAGCGGGCCCGCGTCGAGCGCGAAGAACGACTTGGCATCGGCAGCGTCAGCGAGCTCCCCGGCGACCTGGCCCATCGCGTCGAAGAGCTCGGCGCTGTCGGATTTGCGCCAGCGAATGTCGAAGCACCCGAAGATCGGGGTGAGGCGCATCTGGCCATTCGCAGCGTCGCGGCCGATCATCAGGAAGATAAGCGAGTCCCCGATCGGCGGTTGGCGCGTCAACTTGACGTTTCGGTGGGTCACGTGGCTGTCCGTGACCCCGAGCCGGGTCGCGAGATTCTTCGCGCGCAGGACCACTCGACCCAAGCCGGTGAGGGCGTTGACGCCACGGATGATTTCCAGCAGTCCACCGAAGTTGCCCGGAAGCCCACCATCGGCGACCATGAACCCGTGCTGGTCGGTGTAGTCGAGCCGGCTGGTCATCGATGGCCCGTCCTCGGTATGTGCGGCCGCCACGTCGGCCGCACGCGGATTCAAGGCGAGGGCGAGCGCATCTCCGTTTCCCGAGAAGCGCGACCCGAGGGCGGGGGACAGCCGGTCCAGCCGCCGCCTGTTCTTCAGGAGCAGGCGGCTCGAGCCGAGCGTGCCTGCGGCCAGGACCAGCAACGGCGCCTCGACCGTGCCCTGCACCCGGTATTGCAGGTCCCGGAATCCCACCTGCCAGTTACCTGGGCGGCGGGCGGGCGGGTCGATTGTGAGCACCTCGTGCAGTGGATAGACCTCCGCTCCGTGCGCTTCAGCTCTGGCGATGTAGGTGATGTCAACCGTGTTCTTGGCGAGAAGCGGGCAGCCGATGTCGCAGCGGCCGAGGTTGTCGCAGCCCCGCTGCAGCACTCCACTGAACGGATGACGGCGAGCCTCGCCGAAGTGGACAGCCAGGGGCAGCAGCGTTGCTTCGCGACCCACGTTGCGCCCCAGGGCGTCGAACGCTCGGACCTTCGCGAGCGGTTGGCCGTCTGGACCATCGGGGGTGGTGTGCGGGTCGAGCGCGTCCTCGGTGCGGGTGTAATAGCGATCGAGCTCATCGGCGCTGATCGCCTCTGGCCACACCGGCTCGTCGAACACCGACTTCGGCGCCCGCAACTGAACGTTCGCATAGACCAGCGAGCCGCCCCCGACGCCCGCGGCGGTGATGACCGACAAGTCCTTCATCAACCGCAGGTCGAGCATTCCGCCCGGATTGAGGGAGTGATGCCAGAAGGCGAACGGCGCCTGCTCGGGTCGATCGGGGTAATCGCCAGGTCCAAAACGCCTTCCGCGCTCGAGCACGCAGACTCGCAAGCCCCGCTCGGCGAGCCGGCACGCGGTGATCCCGCCGCCGAACCCCGATCCCACGACAACCACGTCGTAGGCGTTCTCCACCCGCTGATCCTAACCAGCAGCGGCGCTCCGCGCTAGGAGCCAGACGTCCGGAGCGGCTTGACAGCGGGGTGCGTACGCGCGAGGCTCCGCAGGCAACGCCCGAGCAGGCGTGAAGCATGACTTACGAGGCGGCGGACAAAGGAAACCATCGGGCCGCGAGCGGGCGATCGATTGTCAACGGAGCATGCTCGCGCGCGGTCGGCCGACGCCGGAACGGCGTGTGCGTGTGAGCAGCGACTTCCGCACTCGGGGGCACAGCGTGACACCCAGCTTTAGTGGAGACGGTGACCCGTGAGCGCCGCTGACGCCGACCCTATTGCCCAGATCAACCAGATCGTGGTGCTGATGATGGAGAACCGCTCCTTCGATCACATGCTCGGCTACCTCAAGCGTGACGGCATGCCGGAAGTCGAGGGGCTGACCGGCGAGGAGAAGAACGTCGATCGGGCCGGGAACGAGTATCCGGTATGGGAGTTCCAGCCGGACCAGACCGCATTTCACAAGCCCGGGAAGCCGTATGACCAGAGCCTTGACCCCTGCCACTCGATTGAGTGCGTGCGCGCCCAGCTGGCCGGCGGCAACGGCGGTTTCGTGCAGAACTTCATCGACATGAAGAATCCGGCGCCAGAGGACCGCCGGCTCCCGATGGGGCACTACACCGCCCAGCACGTGCCGGCATATGACTTCCTCGCCCGCCAGTACTGCGTGTGTGATGCATGGCACGCCTCGGTTCCGGGCGACACCTGGCCAAACCGGCTGTTTTCCCTCGCCGGTCGAGAAGGACAACACGTCCCTGTGGAACGAGGCCTCCTCGACGTAATCAAGAAGCTGTTCCCGGGAAAGCCGCTGGCTGCCCCGCCGATCTATGACGTCCCGGCCTTCACCAGGCACCTCGACAACGCGCAGTGGCGCTGGTACTCCCACGATCCAGCCACGCTTCGTGCGGCGGACGGCCGCTATCGCGGGCTGTTTCATGTCGATCGCGACAACTTCGCGTACTTCAACCGCAAGAAGGTGAGCATCTTCACCGAGCCCTCGGAGGCACTGATCGTGGGCGACAGCTTCCTCGACGATGCCGCGAATGGAAACCTGCGCGCAGTGTCATGGATCGACCCAAACTTCATCGACCTTCACATCTTCGATCCGGGCTCGAGCGACGACCATCCCCCCTCGGACATCAAGGCGGGCCAGGCGCTGATCATGGATCTCTACCACGCGCTCGTGAACAGCCCGCAATGGGAGGACACGATGCTGGTGATCACCTACGACGAGCACGGCGGGTTCTACGACCACGTGGCCCCGCCGCCGGTCGACGACGACTCCGGCCACGCTACCTACGGCGTGCGCGTTCCGGCGCTGGTGATCGGGCCTCGGGTCAAGAATCACGTCTGCAAACAGAGCTTCGACCACACCACGCTGATCAAGACGATCCTGCTCCGGTTCGCAGACGACCCCGAGCAGGCGCTGGCCCAGATGCCAAAGCGAGTGCAGGCAGCGCCCGACCTGGGCCAGGTGCTGCAAGCCGACCCGCGAGACGACATCGAGGACCACACAGAAGCGAAGGCCAAGCTCGATGAATGGCGACTAT
Organism: Actinomycetota bacterium; assembly: GCA_030948665.1. GTDB lineage: Bacteria > Actinomycetota > Thermoleophilia > Solirubrobacterales > Solirubrobacteraceae > Palsa-465. The sequence continues at coordinate 7,403 of JALYZY010000247.1, forward strand.
CCGCTCGAGCGGATCGGGAGGCTCGAGCAAACGGCGAGGCCAGTTGCGCCCCAGACGGCGCCGCGCAGCCGTTGAAGTTAAGCGACTTCCAGACCGACTTCCTGGGCTTCACCCACGCCATGCGACATCTGGGGCTTCCGGCCGGCCATCCCTAGCGTCACGAGCGCGCCCGCGCGAGGCCCCGGGACGTTTACTGGCCAGCGCTTGCGCCGGAGGGGATCGTGATTGTGATCGTGGCGCGCTTCTGGGCGGCGGTGGCGCCGGTGCGCTGCGCCCACGCCGTGGGCGAGCGCATCCAGTCGGGCATACCGGCGGGGACGTCCTGCTCGGGGATGGTGACCCGATCCTGCGGCGCGAAGGCGCTTCCGTAGAGCTGGAGGGGCCGCTGGGTGTCGGCGTGCGTGATCACCGGGTGAAGTTGCTGGAGCGCCTGGTTCCAATTGGTGAGCATCGCTGTGACTGCCTGAGCCAGCTTGGTCGGGTCTCCACCAGAGGCGCTTTCGGGCTCAGTTGGGTGGATGATGTGCGAGTACGCCGGGTCGTGCGCGTGTCCGGCGGGCGTTGCCTTCCAGGTGTGCCACGCGGCGTCGGCGAGCGAGCCAAGCGCGATCACCGCGTCGAGTTGGTTTGCGGCGAAGATCGCATCGAGCCAGCTGTGGCGGTAGGTGACTATCCCCGGATCGCTGGCGTGGTGTTCGCCCCCCTGCTGCCCGTAAACGCTGTACAGGAATGTGTTGATCATCAGGTAGCTGCTGTCGATTCCCAGCTTGAACAGGAAGCCCTGGAGACGGTGCCCCGCCTCACCGACGAGGATGCGGCGCACGATGTCCTCCGAGCCGGCCGGATCCTGCCCGATCACCAGCACCCGAGCGCTGCCGTCCAGCCGCCCGCGATGAAAGATGGGTCCCCACTCGGTTCGAAACGAATCCGGGGGATATGTCTCTGGGCCCGGGTAGTCGTGCGCGAGCGAGGCGAACGGCTCGGTGACTGGGCCAGGATCGAACGGGTGCGCCATGGCAGCCTCAACTAGACCACACTCACGGTTTGCAATCAAGCGCCCGGAGTCCCGTGACCGCCGCCGAGCAGTTAGGCTGGCGGCCGTGGCCCAGCCTGCTGCCCCCTTGCTCCCGGCTCCGCTTGCGGTCGCTGGCCACCTGGTGACTTTTGACCCGCACCGCCCTGAGATCGCGGAGGGCGTCATCTACATCGACGACATGGGCTTGATCCAGGAGGTCTGCGCTGCCACTGACCCCGCGCCGGCGGGTTTCGCCAAGGCCACCCGCGTAGAAACCCATGGGTTGGTCTATCCGGGGCTGATCGATCTCCACAACCACATGGCTTACAACTGCTTGTCTCTGTGGATCGCCTCTGATCGGACGGTTCCGTGGACTCGGCGCGACCAGTGGCCCAACGACCCCGACTACAAGCCGGCGATAAGCCTCCCCGCAAACGCCCTGTGCCACGCGGACGGCAAGGCGGTGCTCAAGTACGTCGAGACCAAGGCGGCCGTGGGCGGAGTGACCGCCATCCAGGGGTCGGCCAAGCTCGCTCATCCGTTCGAGGGCTTCATGGTGCGCAACGTCGAGTTCGAGACCTTCAGAGGCCAGCTGAAAAAGAGTGTCAACCAGTCCGTCAGGCCCTTCGCTTCTCCGGCCCAATATGCGGCGGCCAAGCAGGACCTCGACGCCGGTCACGCCTTCCTCTACCACCTCGCGGAAGGCACCGATCCAGCGCTCCTGAAGGACTACAACGGGCTGCGCGACCACGGCTGTCTGGAACCGAAGTTCATCGGGATCCATTCGACCGCCCTACAGCAGGCCCAGTTCACCGAGTGGCACACCGACGCTTCCGGTGGCGCGATCGTGTGGTCACCCTTCTCGAACCTCTGGCTCTACGGGCAGACCACAGACGTGGTGGCCGCACGGCAGGCCGGGATAATCGTGTGCCTCGGCGCGGACTGGTCGCCGTCGGGCTCCAAGAGCCTCCTGGGCGAGCTGAAAGTCGCCGACCTCCACAACCGCAGCAAGCTGGGGTCCGCGTTCAGCCCCCAGGAGTTGTGCGCGATGGTGACCTCGAGTCCAGCGCTAGCCCTGGGCTGGCAGGACTATCTCGGACAGCTCAGGGCCGGATTGCACGGCGACTTCCTGGTGCTCGCCGACAAAGGGAAGGATCCATACCGGACGCTGATCGAGAGCACCGAGCCGGACGTGCAGCTAGTGGCGATCAATGGTTACCCGATGTACGGAACGGAGCAGCTGATGGGGGCCGCCTCGGCAGTCAATCCCGAGCCAGTCCAGGTCAGTCCCACGCTGCAGCGCACCGTCACTCTGCGAGATCCACGCATCCCAGATGCCGACCTCAGCTGGCCTCAGGTCCTTCAGCGGCTCGAGGCGGCCAGAGCCAACCCGACCGCTGCGCGGACCGCAGCGCTCCGGACCGAAGGTGTGGCCGAACCGCCGGTCCAACTCGTGCCGGACAAGCACTGGGACGACCCCACCGAACACCCCGAGCTTCTCGCGGAGATGGTAGGTGTCCCGATCCCGCCACTCGACTCGCTCGCTCACGACGCTGCATATTTCGCGGCGGTGGCGAAAGAGACATTGCACGGCGGGCAGCTCGCCGGGTTATCCGCGTACTACAAGTCGTGAGCCGAGCGGATGGCGCCCGACCTCGGAGATGCACCCGCTTCAGGGGATCAGCCCGCCGATGACGCGGACAGCGTGCGGAGCGCATTCCGCCTGGGATGGGCAATTGCGGAGCTTCGCGGACGTTTCCGCCCTGACCTGATCGATCATCCCGTACCCGATCCCGGGCCGGCGATCGTCCGTCCGGACCACGAGCTGCCGCTCGCCAACGAGCGGAGCGCCGTCGAGCAGCGAACGGAGGTGATTGTCGCGGTCAAGGGGCTGAGTGGCGCGCTTGGGCTGGACCTCCCGCTCGATGGGGGCACGCGGCCCGACCAGCTGGACTCCTTCCTGGACGCGTTGAGCGCCCAGCCGGCCGATCGCTCGGCTTGGACGGGACTCACGGACGTGCTGTACGCCTGGGATAGGCAGATCCAGTACACGCTCGTGATTCGACCGGGCCAAGCGGCGGGATACCAGCTCGGCCGGGGTCTCGCGGAGACGTACTGGTCCCTTCACCCGAACGTGAGCGACCCCAACGATGCACGCTGCTGGCTGTTCTTGTTGGGCCAGCGAAGACAGTCGACCCTAACGCGCTACGTGGCGCGCCTGGTGTCTTTCCTCGATCCTCTGGTCCTACCCGCGATCAGCGCTTCGCTTGAATCCTGGGGCGAGGTTGCCACCGACGAGCAATGGCGCACCGAGCCCGAGGCTCGGATGCAGCTCTATGCGCAGGGGCTGCTGTGGCGGGACCTGATCCGCGGTGAGCGCCGAGCAGAGGACCTCGACCCGGTGACCGTCTCGGATCTTCTCCAGAAGTTTCAGCTGATTCGCAAACTGTGGTCCGCGTTCTGGCCACAGCTCGCCTTCGGGCTGCTCGGTGCTGCCGTTCTCGTCGCCGGGGTAGTGGGCCTCGTCGCTGGGTCGGAGAACCGGAGCATCGCGACTGCGTTCGCCGTTCTCGGCGTGCTCGGCGTCACTATCACCAGCGCGTATGCCCGCGCCAAGGCCAACGCCGCATCGGTGTTGGCAACCATTCGCGACGCGGTCGAGCGCGATCGGGTTGGCCGCGCAGCCACGCTCTGCCCGTCCAGGCCGAAAACCGAGCGCGGCAGCGGCGTCGCTCGTTCCCGGCGATGAGTGCTGTAATCGTGCGCCCGGCGCAATAGGATGGCCCGGGCCGGACGGATCCTCAGAGTGGAAGGACTGTAAGCCATGCCGACGCTGCCGAAACAGCGCCACATCCAGCGCTACGGATGGATCCCCGACCTTCCCGATGCGCGCGACCTGTTGTTCGCGCCGCCTCCGGAACACGCCCAAGGCCTTCCGCCGTCGATCGATCTGCGGCCGAAGATGCCGCCTGTGTACAACCAGGGCCAGCTTGGGTCGTGCACAGCAAACGCCATCGCGGCCGCCGTGGAGTTCGCCGAGATGGGCGAAGGGGCAGGGGAGGCGACTCCCAGCCGCCTGTTCATCTACTACGGTGAGCGTCAGATCGAAGGAACGGTCGGTCAGGACTCGGGCGCTCAGATCAGGGACGGCATCAAGGTCGTAGCCACCGTGGGCGCTCCGCCGGAGACCGACTGGCCATACGACATCACCAAATTCTCCGAGAAACCTCCGCAGCAGGCGTATGACGATGCCGCGAAGTCCAAGGCGATCCAGTATCTGAGCGTCGCCTCGAACTATGTGAAGGGCGCTCTGGCCGTTGACTTTCCGGTGGTGATCGGGTTCACCGTCTATACCGGCTTCGAAAGTCCGGAGGTGGCTCAGACCGGAGTGTTGAACCTGCCGGCGAAGGGCGAGCAGGTCGTCGGGGGGCACGCGGTATTGGTGGTGGGCTATGAGGATTCCAGCCAGCGGTTCATCGTGCGCAACTCTTGGGGTGAGGGCTGGGGTCAAGCCGGTTACTTCACCATGCCCTACGCCTACCTGCTCAACCCGTCATTGTCGTCGGACTTCTGGACTATCCGGCAAGTGGACTGACACCACACAAGAGTTCGCGACCCGGGTGATCGAGCTTGGGCGCAGCGATTCCGAGGCGGATCGAACAAAGCCATGACGACGGAGCTTGGCAGCGGAGCGCGCTGCCACGGGAGGACCGGGCACCGGCGCGCTCTGCCACGGGAGGACGGGGCACCGGCGCGTTGACCGTCTAGGGTCGCAGCCAGCGATGGCACGTTGTCCCGAAGTTCGGTCAGGGTCCTGGATGCGCGCGGCGGAGGCTTGCCGCGATCGCCTGGCAGCCGGGGTCGCCACGGAGCGCATAGGCGGCGTCCAAACGCGGCCGTCCGATGCGATTTCGCCGCAGTGACACGGCGGCAAGCCGCGGATCGACACCCGGGCCGCCTCCCCGCCCCCAAAGGCAGTTGCCTGTCGCGATGTTTCCCACGCCCGGCCGCTGCGGCCAGTACGTCTCGATGTTGAACCCGACGCGCGGGTATGCGATCAGGTTGCCCTGGAGGCGATTTGCATCAGAGGTCGTGCCGTTGTCGCCGCCGAACACGATCCCCTTGCCGTTGTAGACGATGATGTTCGCGGAGATGAGCCCAGCCCGGGCGTCGGGATAGATCTGCACGCCGTAGGTCGCGTTTGCGCTGATCACGTTGTCCGTGATCCTGGCGCCGATGCTGTAGGAGTCGTAGATGCCGTGGTCGAAGTTGCTCGACGGCAAGCCACAGTCATGGATCAGGTTGTGACTGATCACGGGATAGTCGGCGCGACCGTACGAGTGATCACCGAGGATCACGCAGGAGTTGTCGGAGTGACTGTTGGTGATGTCGTTACCGAACAGGCGGGTTTGCGCCGCGGTGAGCTGCACCGCGTTCTGGTGCCGCCCGTGGCCGTCGATCAGCAGATTGCTGACGGTCACGTCATTGGCCGCGATCCAAACTATTCCCGCGATTGCGGCGTGCTGTCCCGGAGCGCTGGTGAGCGTCAGGCGATGGTTGGGAGACCCACCCACCCCGATGTCGAGGTCGCCCTGGTATGCGCCCGCGCGCAGGCAGATCGTCTGGCCTGGCCTCACCTGATCCAGAACCGCTTGCACGTCCGTGCCAGCGGCAAGGGTCCGCGTGCAGCGTGATCGCGCGTGGCTCGCCGAGGCGAACAGCAGGCAGGCGCTGAGGCCTGCGATCGAGATTCGGGCGAGATAGGGCATCGCGTGGACTGTAGGCCGCGCGGTGGTGTTCGTGGACACGATGTTCTACGCGGTTATCGCGCCGCTGCTGCCGACGCTCGTGCACCAGCTGCATCTGTCGAAGCTCTCCGCGGGGGTGATGACGGCCAGCTATCCGCCGGGTGCGCTGCTGGGGTCGCTGCCGGGCGGGATGCTTGCCGCACGCGCCGGCCCGAGGCCGACGGTGGTAACCGGGTTGGCGCTGCTCGCAGCATCGACCGTCGCCTTTGCGCTCCTTCATAGCGCCGTTGCGCTCGACACAGCACGGTTCGTCGAGGGCATTGGGGGCGCCTGCTCGTGGGCGGGCGGTCTCGCATGGATCGTCGCTGAGACCCCGTCCGAGCGGCGCGGTGCGCTGATCGGCCGCGCGCTCGGGGCGGCGATCGGCGGGACCCTGTTCGGACCGGTGATCGGCACGCTGGCCACGACGATCGGCAGGCGCGCCGCGTTCAGCGCAGTCGTTGTCATCGCGCTGCTGCTGATCGCCGAAACACGCGGCCTACCGAGCAGTCATGTCCAATCTCACCAGGGCATTGGCGTACTGCGCGTAGCGCTCCGCCAGCGCAGCATTACGACGGGAATGTGGCTGGTTTGTCTTCCCGCGCTCGCCTCCGGGGCACTTAGCGTGCTTGCTCCGCTTCGCCTACATCATTTCGGCGCGAGCGCGGCAGCGATTGGGGCTACGTTCCTGTCGCAGCCGGGCTGGAGACAGCTATCACACCAGCGATCGGACGCCTGTCAGACCGGCGTGGGCGGCTCGTGCCCCTCCGACTCGGCCTCACAGCGATGGCCGGACTGCTCCTCTGCTTCAGCGTCCCCCGCGCTGCGCTCGTTCTGGCCGTACTGGTTGTCGCGACCATCTCCGCACTCGGTGCTTTCTGGGCGCCGGCGACCGCGATGCTCTCGGACGCAGCCGAGCGATACCAGCTCGACTACGGGCTGTCCGCCGCACTGATGAACTTCGCGTGGGCAGCCGGCCAAATCTTGGGCTCCGGTGCAGGAGGCGCCGTCGCTAAGGCTGCGGGTGACGCGGTGCCGATGGCGGTCGCCGCTGGGCTGTGCCTGGCCACGCTTGGCCTGATCAGCCGGCGCCCAGTGGTGCACGTCTGAACGGTCGTGCTCGTAATCAGCCGGCTCTAGCGCGAGCCACTAATCGCGAGGTGCCGCCGCTCATCCAAGCCGGCCGGACCCCAGCACAGCTGGGTTGTTAGCTCTCGCGGCACGTCCTACGCGTGAGCCTCGTCCGGCACCTCATACCAGCGGACTCGCTCGCCGACCTTCGAGCGCAGCTTCCACCGCCGCGATTTCGGGGCTCGCTCGATTGCCCCGGTGATCGCCTCGACGTTGGCGTTCACCGCATCGGCCCCCCGGAACCCTTCCAGCTGACCGGCGTAGCTCCGGAGTCGATCGAGCATCGAAGTTGCCGTCCGCCACCAGCCCCAATCCTGAGCCAGAAAATGACCGATGCCTTCGGCGTCGAGTCCAGCACGCTCGGCTCGATGATCAGTCAGGATCGCGAGGGCGTCCTTGTAGTCCTTGTCGTTGGTCTCGACGACCTGCAGCTTGAACAGCAGCAGCGTGGTGAGCGGAAGCGTGTGATCATCACGCAGCAGCTGCTCACGAAAGTCAAGCGTGTGGCACATCGAGAAGGTGTCGAGAAACACGTCGGCATCTCGGCCGTGTTGCGGGTCCCAGAAGAAAAGGCGCTGTCTTCCGTGGAGTGCGTTGAACTCCGCGTCGGGTTGATAGCCGGATTCGGCGAAGAGCTCGCTGATCCGGCGCGAGTCGGCAGACCGAGCGGCGTAGTCGATGTCGTTATAGCTCCGGGCGAGCGGGGGGAGATCAGCTGACGGGCATCGCATCCGCACCGCTACGCCCCCCATCACGCGAATACCGAGCGACGCGCTGGCGGCGAGATCCAGGATTCGCCGGGCCTCGTCGACCGGGTCGCCCACGGTGATGCCGTCGGCCGGCGCGCCGCCGCGCGTTGTCGGACCCTCCATCGCTCTCGAATCCTAGTGCTCGGCACTCCGCCCGTGGCTCGCGCCCTCGAGCCCGACAGTGGCTGGAGCCTCCGAAGACATGATTCGACAACATTATTGACAGCAGCGATGTTTCCTGTTAGGTTCGGCCGCGAGAGAGCTGTCTTTCGGCCCAATAGCGTTGCTTGCGGGCGATTGCTGATGCAAGGAGAGGACCGTATGTCCGTCGATGTGTCGTCGGGACGGCCGGGGACCACGGCCGGAACGACTCCGCGCTTCGCGCGAGCCTCGTCGGGGCTCGTCCGGGAGCTGACTCTGGTGGATATCGCCTGGTACGGAATCTTCGCCACCGGTGGATTGTTCGCCTACGTATTTCTGTTCCCCGGGCCGCAATTTGCATCGCCCGGAATCAGCATTCCCCTGATGCTCGTGTTCACGCTGATTCTCGGGGTCGTCGTCTACTTCGTCTACGCCGCGCTGGGCTCGGCCATGCCCCGGGCCGGCGGTGACTATCTCTACGAGTCGCGGACCCTGCACCCCCTCGTCGGATTCACCGTGCCATGGGCCTGCCAGCTGGTGTTCTGGCTGGCGTTCCCGGCCTCGGGCGCATTCGTCGTCAGCACCTTCGGTCTGGTGCCGATCTTTCACGCCTTCGGCGCCAACGGCATCGAGACTTGGCTGCTCACCACGAACGGGACCTTTGCCGTATCCGCGGCCGTGGTGGTCGCATGTTGGTTGCTGACGGTCTTCGGGCTCCGCGTCTACCGGCCGCTGCAGCGGTACGTGCTCGTGCCGGCGATCGTCGTGGCCACGCTGACCATCATCGCTCTATTACTGGCGAACCTGGGCACGAACTTCGCTCAGCAGTTCAACGGGTTTCACGCCGGCACCGGAATCACCGTCGCGTCGGTGACCGCAGCGGCGGCCAAGAACGGTTATCACTCCTCTTCCCTCAACATCGGTCATACCCTGCTCTGGGTGGCGGTGTTGGCTGCGTACATCCCGTACTCGATGTACTCCGCCCAGGGCCTGCTCGGCGAGGTTAAGCACGCGGGCAGTCTCCGCCGCCTGTTCACCGCGTTCCTCGTTCCGGGCGCGATCGTGGCGCTGGTGATGCTGGCACTTCCGTTCGTGCTTCTCACCGCGATCGTCGGCGGCAAGTTCATGGATCAGTACGCCTACGCCGTCGGCTCGGGTGCAATCAAACCGGCCTATTCGCCGAACTTCAGCGTCTTCCTGTCGATGCTCTCACAGAACAAGCTGATCACAGTGCTCATCGGGCTCGGGTTCATCTCCGGGGGCTTCGGCATTGCCAACGTCGTGTTCGCCAACTCCTCACGCGTGATGATGGCTATGAGCCTCGACGGCTCGCTGCCCAAGGTGTTCTCCGAGGTATCACCCCGTTTTCACAGTCCCGTGAAGGCGGCGACGCTTTGGAGCGTCCTCGCGCTGGCCGTGGCCGCCGCCTTCGCGTACAGGCCGACGTGGGAGACGACCATCCTCATCGGGGGCGCTATAACCAGCGTTCTGGTCGTCGGCGTCACCTGCTTGGGCGGTGCCTTCTTCCCCTACCGGTCGAAGCAGATCTTCGATGCCGCGCCTGCGGCTAATTACCGCTTGGGCTCGGTTCCGCTGGTGACCGTTGCTGGTGCCATCGGCGCCGTGTGTGTCGCGGCCCTGATCTATGTCGCGCTCACCGTTCCGGCGCTGGGGATCACCTCGCCGGGCTCTCGGGTGGCCATCGGGGTGGCGTTCGCGAGCGGGGTGTTGGTGTATTTCGGGATCCGGGCCTACAACAAGTCTCGAGGGGTGGATACCTCGCTTGCCTACCGGTACGTACCACCGGAATAGGCCACCCGCCCGGTTGTTGAACGCTGGCTGACGTGTAGCACGGATTGGAACTCGAAAGGAGCTGATTGCGATGGCTAGCGGAGTGCACATGCAAGATCACTACGTGACATTCGGGCGACGGGAGGGCGATGAGGACTTCCCGAACAGCTTGATCTCGGGCATCTCGACGTTTCTCGGTGCTCAGGTATTGCCGCCCGTGGCCGAGCGACTCGCAGAAGCTGAAGTCAAGGCCGCTGTGTTGGGGATGCCTTGGGAGGGGACGAACACGTGCCGTCCCGGCGCAAGCTATGGACCACGTTCGATCAGGCGGGCGACCGAGCACTATCTCAGCTACCACGGCGAGTTCCAGGTCGATCTGTTCGACGCGCTTCGCCTGACCGACTGCGGCGACGTATCCATTGTTCCAGGCAATGCCCAGCGCACGTTCGAGCGCGCCGAGCGGTGCATCACCGAGATCGTCAAGGCGGGAGCCTTCCCGATCATCTTCGGTGGCGACGACTCGTGCCCGATTCCGGTGACCGGCGCGATGTCGAAGCTGATCAACGGTCGGATGGGGTACATACAGATGGACTCGCACATGGATACCGCTGAGGACGTTGCCGGTGAGCGACTCAATCACGCCTGTCCTGTGAGCCGCACAGCCGAACTCCCGAACGTAGATCCGCACAACGTCGCGCTCGTGGGGATCAACGGACCGCTCAACCCGCGCGTCGAGCGAGAGTACGTCGACCGCACGGGGATTCAGATGATTACGATCTGGGACATCGACGAATGGGGACTCGAGAAGACGATCGACCGTATCCTCGAGATCGCGTGGGACGGAACCGATGGTGTCGTGCTTCACACCGACCTCGACGTTATGGACCAGGGCTTCACGACCGGCGTCACGACACCCGAATGCGGTGGTCTGACACCCCGAGAGGTCATCAAGATGATCCGGGCCTTCGTGCGCAGGGGTGTGGATGCCTACGTGATCACGGAATGCTCCTCGGTCTATGACCCGGCGAACAAATCGGCGCGGGTGGCGACACGGCTTGCGCTCGACGCGCTCGGCATCCGGGCGAACCCTGCGGGGACGGGACGGGTCTAGAGCGTCGGTTGCGGAGCGCTCGGTGTCGGCACCGTGAGGTTCCGGAAGAAGGCCAACGGCGCCGGCCGGGTCAGACTGTTGTTCGCGACGGACCTGCACGCTTCCGAGGCGGTGTTCCGGAAGTTCCTTAACGCTGTAGCGGTCTACGAGGCGAATGTCGCGATCCTGGGCGGAGACCTCACCGGCAAGCGGATCGTGCCCCTCGTGGGGCGGGCACCCGAGACGTGGGTTGGCGAGTTCGCCGGCCAGAAGCTCGTCGCGAGCACTCCGGATGAGCGTGACGCGATCCTGCGCCGAATCCGGGACGCCGGTCAATACCCGGTGCAGGTCACACCGGAGGAGTTCGAGGAGCTCAACACCACCGACGAGGCCGTCGATGAAGCCTTCCGGGTCGCCTGCATCGCTCAGGTGCGTGACTGGATGGACCGAGCTGCCGAACGGCTTGCGCCCCTTGGCGTCCCGCTCTACGTCACCGGAGGCAACGACGACTACCTGGAGATCGAAAAGGTGCTCGACGAGGCGCCATATGTCATAAACGCCGAAGGCATCGTCATCGATGTCACCGACGAGATCCAGATGATCTCGACCGGATACGGCAATCCGACCCCGTGGCGCTGTCCTCGGGATATCAGCGAGGAGCAGTTAGGGGAGCGGATCGACGCGATGGCAACGAAGCTGCGCGACCCGCAGCACGCCATCTTCAACCTGCACGTGCCGCCCTACGGATCGGGTCTCGATCTCTGCCCGCGGCTGGATACCTCTACGTTTCCGCCGCGGACGCTTGTGGGCGAGGACGCACCGGCTGGATCGAGTGCCGTGCGGGACGCATTGGACAGGTTTCAGCCCATGCTCTCGCTCCACGGCCATATTCACGAGAGCCCCGGCGTGCGTGAAATTCGGCACACCACGGCCGTCAACCCGGGAAGTGAATACGGAGAGGGAGTCTTGCACTCGGCCGTCGTGGACGTGGTCGAGAACCAAGTCCTTTCAGCGCAGTTGCTGACGGCCTGAGCTCGTTCGGCGGACGGCCTGCCGTGGCTTCGCCCGGATCCAGCATCCGAAAGAATGGCCGGGTGCTGTTCACCGACCAGGATCACGCCATATTCGCCGAGCTACAACGCGATGGACGCACCACGTTCACCGCCCTCGGGGATCGGCTCGGTCTTTCGGAGGCGCAGGTGCGTAGGCGTGTCAAGTGGCTGACCGACGCCGATGTGTTCGCGGTGACGGCGGTCGCCGATCCCGGGGTACTGGGGCTGAGCTGCATGGCCTGGATCGGACTCGAGGTGCGCCCATCGGAAACCGAGCGCGCCGCGAATGCGCTCGTCGTAACCCCTGGAGTGGACTATGTAGTAATCAGCTCCGGCCGTTTCAACGTGATGTGCGAGGTGGCGTGTCCAGAACCTAGGGACCTCGATCCGCTCTTGACTCGGCTTCGGGCCATCGAGGGAGTGGTGAGAACGGAGACGTTCATCTACCTCTCGCTCCTGCACCAGCAGTTTCAATGGCGCGCGTCGGAGCAGCACCGAAACGCCGCGGAGATGCCGGTCAGTGGGGTCACACCCAGCTCGAGGCAGCTTGAACCGATTGACATCGAGATCGTGCGCGAACTGGAGCGTGACGGTCGAGCGTCTTTTCGAGATGTAGCGCGGACGCTCGGCGTCTCGGAGCGGCTTGTCTCGAGCCGGTTCTCCAAGCTTGTCGAAGACAACGTGCTGAAGGTGATCGCCGTCGGGAACCCGCTCAACCTGGGCTTTGAATCGATGGCCTGGCTGGGAATTACACTGCGCAGCGATGCCGATCACAGTGCCGTGGCGCTGGCGCTGGCGGCGATCCCGTCGATCGACTACGTGGTGGTCCCCTCAGGCCGCTACGACCTAATGGCCGAACTCGTCTGCCGGGATCGCGACGAGTTCCTGGCCACAACGACTCGGGATATCGGCGCCATCTCGGGCATCGTGCACGTCGAGGCATTCCTGTATCTCCGGCTCCTCTACCGAAGCACGGCGGGAGCGTGGGGAGTCGGCCGCTCGCTGGCACCGGTCCGGACCGCGGGTCCCTGAGACTCTGTCACGACGACGACGTTGTCCGGGTGAATACCCGGCTCCGGGGCGCGGGTAGGAGATAGATGACCGGTTCCCGGCACAGGAGGATCTTGATGGGCGGCAGCAACGATCAGGGCGAATCAGTCAATCCGAGCGAGCAGCGCGGCGGCACGACGCCAGGCGAGCAGGAAGCGCGCGAGAAGGGGCCGTGGGCGGCGACGGCCCGCGAAGGTGTCGTCCCCAGCGAGCTAGGCGGATCGGATGCGCCGGACGAGATGCTCGCCGAGGACCCGGAGCTCGAAAGCTCGGTACTCGGTGCGACTACAGGCTCCGAGGAGCCGGCGACCGAGAGCGGGATCGACTCGGAAGGCGGTCAGAATGCTGATGCCACCGCCGACGGCGGCCCCGAACGGACCAAAGCCGCCGAACCCGACCTGCGGGACGCGGCCAGCGGACCCCGTCCGGTAGACGTGAGCTCGGCGGAGTAGTCGGCCGCCGCTCAGACCCGGGCGCGGGAGAGTAGTTACCGCCGCCCCGACCCGGCTCGGGAGCAGGTTCGCTAGCGAGCGACCGCGACCACGCCCGCCATGGCGGGCTACCGACCGAGCGCAGCGACCACGGCGTTGTAGTCCTCGACGGTGTCGACATCGCGGGGAATGGGCCCGTCGACCGGAACGTCCGCCACCTCATCCACGTGACGATCTAGGAGCTTCCAGACACCCTTGTCGCCGTGCAACGTCGCCAGCTCGCCGAACACGCTGCGAGCGAACGCCAGCGGGTGCCCGCGACCGTCCTCATAGGCGCAGGCGGCGAGCGGCGCGTGGCCACGGCCGGCGAGTAGCTTCGCCACAGTCGACGCGCTCACCCCGGGCTGGTCCCCGAGCATCAGCACGAGCACGTCGCTGCGCTCGTCGACAGCCTCGAGTGCAGCGGCGATCGACGATGAGCAACCCTCGCCGAAGTGAATGTTCTCGACCACCGGCACACCACTCAGGTCCACAGCAGCGCGCACGTCGTCAGCGCCGGCACCGAGCACACACAAGAGCTGATCGAACTCGCACTCGCGCGCGACCTGAAGAACGTGATCGAGCAGCGTGGATGACCTAAACGGAAGCAGCTGCTTAGGGCGACCTAGCCGTCTGGAGCCGCCGGCAGCGAGCACCAGACCTGTGACGAACGGTCGAGTGCTAGCGCCTCGCATTGGCGTGTTGCTTCGCATAGACGACGCGGCAGTGCTCACAGCAGAAGAACACGCGCTCCCCGTGGACGTCGAGAAACATGGTGGTGTCAGTGACCGCAACGGTCATCCCGCACACAGGGTCGACGGCTGAGATAACCGAAGCCACCATGGCGCCGGCGGTCGCACGGCGGTCCGGATGAGCGTGGCGCTCGGCGACCACCTCGGCGAGGATCGAGATCGCGATCTCAGCCGGAGTGTCCGCTCCGATGCTGAGTCCGGCGGGAGTGTGGAGCTGCTCTCGGAGCTCCTCGGGCGCCTCGAGCGCGGCCCGGACCGCGGCGCCCCGAGTGGCGCTCGCGACGAGCGCGACATACGGAACACCGGCCGCAAGTGCCTCGGCGAGCACACGCTCCTCTCCGTTGCCGTGGGAGGCGACGATCAACGCCGCCGCGCTCCCGAGCGCCTCGCTGGCCTCGCCCTCGCCATGGACGACCTCGTAGTCCGCTGCCCGGGCCAGCCGCTCGAGTGCCGCTGCGATCGGCGCCGAGCCGACGACGACGATCCGAGCTGCGGGAAGCTGGGGCTCGAGGAAGATCTCGAGTGACCCACCGCTCAGGCACGGGTTGTGCTCGACCACGGCTCCCTCCAGCGAGCGGTCAGTGTCGGCCTCGGCGTCGCCCGGTACCAGCCGCAGCAGCACCGGCTCGCCCGTCTCGAGCGCTCGAAGCGAGTAGAGACGCACCGTGGATTCGGCGCAGACGCCTCCGACGAATCCCTCGATCGTTCCATCGGGCAGCACGATCGCCGAGTCGCCGGGACGCACGCTGGTCGGCCGCCGCGCGCGAACGACGGTCGCGATCACGAACGGCACTCTGTCGTGCGCGAGCTGCCCTACTTTGTCCGCGAGCTCACCCTTGATCATTGCAGCGACCTTTGGTGCCGTTCTCCGTACAACGTCAGTGTAGGCGAGTCACGCACCGCGTCGAGGACGTCTGGCCGGGGTGACAGGCACGTCGGCTGACACGTTCACCGTCCGGCAGCGACCGCAACGAACGCGAACTCGCCTGGTCATGTACTCGGGGTCCATCGCCTCAGCAAGCAGGTTGCCGCAGCTGACGCAAACGTAGTCGTAGGAGCCGTTGCCACGGAAGACGGGCCGGTCGGGGTTCTCCTGGACCGCGGTCCCGCCGTCGATCGGCACCTCACCCTCGCGAATCTGCCGCATCGTCTTCTGCGCCATTGGCATCGCCTCAGATCGTTGCCAGCTTGCCGGTGAAGTCCTTGATCAGTCCGTCGAGGACGCTGGCCACGACGCCTTCACCCATCGACGCGGCCTTGCCCGAGATCTGTGCCGCTGTGTGGACCGTGCCACCGCCGTCTGAGAGCGTGAATACGACGTCCGCGTTGGCGTACCCCTGGCCGCCGGCCTCCCTTGACTTGACCTGGATGACGGCGCGGTGATTGGCCTCGTCCTGCTCGACGACAGTCACCGTGCCAGTGAAGGTCATCGACATCGCGCCCATCTTGACCTTGATCTCGGCCTTGGCGCTGTCAGGGCCCGTCTTCTCGATCACCCGCCCGCCCTGGACGGCCGGGATCACGCGCTCGAGGTCGAGAATCGCCTGCCAGCTCTCAGCGAGCGGCTTCGAGGTCGAGAAGGGATGGTCGAGCTCCACCATGCTTGTCTCTCCTAGGTTACGGTTACTGTCGTTTGCTCATGCCGTTGAAGTCCGGCGCGCATCCGCTTGGGCCGCACAACGCCACCCTCCTCGTCGACACGCGGAGGACTGGCGCCGCGGCGAAGGCCGGGCACGATCTGACGATCGAGGTCACATCGTGGAGCGGCAGGCTCGAGACCGACGAATCCGGCCAGACCCAGATCGCGCTTGACGCCGACGGCGGTTCGCTGCGAGTCCGCGAGGGGAGGGGAGGCATCCAGGCGCTCGGCGAGCACGATAAGGAAAGCGTTCGAGAGTCGATCGACGACGAGGTCCTGAAGCGCAGCCCGATCGAATTTCGCTCGCGCGCCGTCGAGACCAGCGCCGACGGGAGCCGCCTGCGCGTCAAGGGCGAGCTCGTGCTGCTCGGTAACCGCCGGCCGATCGAGTTCGAGCTGACAGCGGGGGAGGGCGGCCGGCTCACCGGCAGCGCGACAGTCAAGCAGAGCGACTGGGGGCTCAAGCCGTTCTCGACCCTGTTCGGCACGCTCAAGGTCGTCGACGAGGTCGAGATCACGATCGACGCCGACCTGACATCGGACTGATCCGAGGCCGGATCAATCTAGTCCCGGTACACGGTCTGGGCGTCCAGCCCACCCTCGACGCCTGGAGGAAGCGCGCCGGTCCCGTGCGCGTACAGCGCCAGATCGGCGATCGTCCTGACCTGTCCTGGGTCGCCGCCGCCCGTCGCGAACGCGCCGTTGTCCCAGTTCAGGCTCTCCGCGGGAGCATCCAGCGCGACGCCCGCGAGCAGCTGAGCCTTGGCACGGATCTTGCCGGTAGCGGACGAAATTGCGGCCGACGTCCCTGCGGACGGGGTCGTGTTATAGCCATGCCCCTCGCCGAAGCGATCGCTGTCGGCGGGCACAACCTTGACGTCGAGCGAGGGAATGCCCAGCTCGTCGGCGACGAGCTGCGCGTACTCCGGCTCGTTGCCGTCGGCCTCGGTGGTGAGGCTGAGGACCATCTTTCCGGTCGGGTGCACGCGCAGGAAGACCGCGCGGTATGCCTCGTTTGCCACGGGTGAACCTCCTCAGTGACTGTTACCAAGTTCGGATTTGTCGGTTTGGGCCGCGTCGCGGGCGAGGCGCTGGCGCTCGTGATGCGCGGTAAGCGCGTTGTGCTCCTCCAGATCACAGAAGCTCGGTTGCGGACCACCGAGAGGGTGGGGTGGCACCGCGGGCCGCTCGCACCCCGGATAGATGCAGATCTTCGGCGGCCGACCGCTCATCGGTCAGCTCCACCGAGGTTCCATCCGGGCGTCGTCTGCCCCCTCTTCGGCCCGTATCCGCTCGGCATCGCCACCGAGCTCCCGGGGACAGGGGTGGCGCTCGCCCACGGCTCGTCTTCGGGCTCTAAGCCCAGGAGCGGGTGCGGCGGCTGGAGTTCGTCGCCAGCCGCCGACCCGATCGCGTCGATTACCTGCCCGAGCGCCTCGAGATTGTGGCCGCTGACGAGCGCGTCGCAGTGCGGGAGCGCCGCCGCCATGCCGCCCGCCCGGGGCACGAACCCCTCCGCGCCAACCCGAGGATTGACCCACACGATCCGGTGAGCGAGCCGCGCGAGCCGCTCCATCTCTCGCCCCACCAACGTCGGGTCGCCCCGCTCCCAGCCGTC
Organism: Actinomycetota bacterium; assembly: GCA_030948665.1. Taxonomy (GTDB): domain Bacteria; phylum Actinomycetota; class Thermoleophilia; order Solirubrobacterales; family Solirubrobacteraceae; genus Palsa-465. Next base: position 24,688 of record JALYZY010000247.1, read on the forward strand.
CGAGAGGATCACGATCACCGCTCCGCGCGCCATCCCGCGCCGCCCGTGGCGGTCGTTGAATGCCTTCAGCGCGTCGCCGATGCGGGTGCCGCTCGACCAGTCGGGGGCAGCGGCGGCCGCATTCTGGATCGCCCGCTCCGGGTTGCGCGACGCCAGCGCGCGCGTCAGCCGCGTCAGCCGGGTGGCAAACACGAACGCCTCCGCGTTCGGACCGCTCGCCGCGGCGCAGGTCAGAAACTGAAGGTACGCCCGCGCGTACGGCTCCATCGAACCCGAGATGTCGCACAGCAGGACCAGCCGTCGGCGGACCACGCGCCTGCGCCGGCGCCGCAGGCGGATCGGGTCGCCTCCAGTGCGCAAGCTCCCGCGGAGCGTCCGGCGCAGGTCGATGCGCTCCCCGTGATGCCAGCTCTCGGCGCGGCGGGTGCGCCGCAGCGGCGTAGCCACCTCGAGCCGTGTCATCAGCTGGTAGAGCTGGGCGAGCTCGCGCGGCTCGAGCGCGTCGAAGTGCTTCTCTCGCAGCACCTCCTCCGCGCTCGGCGCGGTCGGTACGAGCAGCTCTCCCTGGTCGCGGTCGACGTGCTCCTCGGCCGCACCCGCTGTCGCGTCATCGAAGCTCGGCGCCGACTCAGCGTCCGGGCGGCCCATCTCATGGTCAGAGCGAGGGCGGTCGTCGGGTGGCGCGGGGACGGTGCGGAGCTCATCCGGTTCGAATTGCGGATCCTCGCGAGCGCGCGGCTCGCCGAACACCGACCAGAACACCGAGTCGAACGCCCGGACGTGAGCGGAGTCCGAAACGAATACCGCGCGTGCGGTCCAATACAGCCGTCGTCGTGAAATCGGCTTGACCAGCGCCAGGGCGTCCGCGAACGAGGCAGCCCGCTCGGCTGTCAACGGCAGCCCCGCGTGGCGGAGGCGCTGGCTGAACGCTCCGACCAGCGCCGGCAGGTCGAGCTCGATCTCCTCGACCCCGAAGGCCGCTGGGTCAGTCGGGGCTGGCAACGAGCTGCTCCAGGCCTTCAGCACGGATCACCTCTTGATCCTCGCGGTACTTCAGAACCGACCCCAGCGTGCGCGCGATCGCCGCCGCGTCGAGGTGCTCCACCTCGAGCTCCCCGAGAGCGGCCAGCCAGTCGATCGCCTCGGCGATCCCCGGCGGCTTCTGCACATCGCTGTCGCGCATCCGGGCGACCGCATCGGCAACCTGCACGGCCAGGGTCTCCGATGAGCCTTTCACTCGCCGCCGGATGATCTCGACCTCGCGCTCCGGCCTCGGGTAGTCGATCCAGTGGTACAGGCAGCGCCGCTTGACCGCGTCGTGCAGATCGCGGGTTCGATTTGAGGTGAGCACGATGATCGGCGGGTGCGTCGCGCGGATCGTGCCGATCTCGGGGATCGTGACCGCCGCGTCCGCAAGCAGCTCGAGCAGGAACGCCTCGAAGTCGTCGTCGGCGCGGTCGATTTCGTCGATCAGCAGTACCGCCGGTCGCGGCCCCGGATGCTCGAGCGCGCGCAGCAGCGGCCGCCGGATCAGGTAGTCGGGACCGAACAGGTCCTCCTCGCGTAGCTTGGTCCCGCCCGTATCGGCGAGCCGGATGCTCAGCAACTGCCTGGGGTAGTTCCATTCGTACAGCGCCTCGGCTGCGTCGATCCCGTCGTAGCACTGCAAGCGAATCAGGGGCGTGTCGAGCACCGCCGCGAGCGCCTTGCCGGCCTCGGTCTTGCCGACTCCCGCCTCACCCTCGAGCAGCAGCGGCTGGGGCAGGCGCAGGCTCAGGAACATCGAGGTCGCGAGGCCCTCGTCGACGAGGTAGTCGGCGGCCGCGAGCCGACTGGCGAGCGTCTCGACATCTGGGACGAGCTGCCTGACCTCGTCGCCCGCTTCGCCCGTCACATGGAGGTGGTTCATATCGTGCGCGCCGTGGCGCGGGCGATCATTGGGGAGGCTCGGGGCGGCCTTGCATCGCTGCCCAGACGCGCGCCGGCGTGCACGGCATGTCGACGTGGGTGACGCCGTGGGTCTCGTGCAGCGCGTCGATCACCGCACTGACGATCGCCGGCGGGGACCCGACATTCGGCGACTCGCCGACGCCCTTGGCACCCAACGGGTGATGCGGGCATGGCGTGACAGTCGCGCCCAGCTCGAAGTCGGGACATTCGAGCGCGGTCGGGATCAGGTAGTCCATGAACGAAGAATTCAGGCAGTTGCCTTCCTCGTCGAACGTGATCACCTCCATCAGGGCGATGCCGATCCCCTCGGCGAGCCCGCCGTGGATCTGGCCGTCGACGATCATCGGGTTGATCCGCACCCCGCAATCGTCCACAGCGATGAACCGCCGGACCTTCACCGCCGCAGTCTCGGGATCGACGTCAACCACGGCGATGTACGCACCGTAGGGGTAGGTGAGGTTGGGCGGGTCGTAGATGACCTGCGCGTCGAGGCCACCCTCCAGCCCCTCCGGCATCGGCTCCCCGCTGTAGGCATGGGCGGTGATCTCCTCGATCAGCGCCCCCTTCTCGGGATCCCCTTTCACGTACCAGCGGCCCTTTTCCCAGGCGAGATCCTCGGGCCTTGTCTCGAGCATCGTCGCGGCGATCAGGCGCGCCTTGTCGCGCACCTTGCGTGAGACGACCGCGACAGCTGCGCCCGAGACCGGGGTCGAGCGGCTGCCGTACGTGCCAAGGCCGTACGGCGTCTTATCGGTGTCTCCGTGGCGGACCTGGACGTCTTCGGGCGGGATGCCGAGCTCCTCGGCGACGATCTGGGCGAACGTCGTCTCGTGGCCCTGGCCCTGGGTCTGGGCGCTGATGCTGACCATCGCTTTCCCGGACGGGTGCACCCGCAGGTCGGCGCCATCGTTCATCGCCAGACCGAGGATGTCCATGTGCTTTCGCGGGCCGGCGCCGACGCCCTCGGTGAAGAACGAGACGCCGATCCCCATCAGCTCGCCACGGGCGCGTTTCTCGGCCTGCTCGCGGCGGAGATCCTCATAGCCGGCGATGTCCATCGCGACCTGCATCGTCTTCGCGTAGTCGCCAGAGTCGTATGTCCAACCGGTGGTGGTCTCGTAGGGGAACTGCTCGGGTTTGATGAAGCTCTGCATCCGCAGCTCGATCGGGTCGACGCCCATCTCGGTTGCCAGCGCGCTGACCATCCGCTCGACCAGGTAGACGGCCTCGGTGATCCGGAAGGAGCAGCGGTATGCGACGCCGCCGGGCGCCTTGTTCGTATAGACCGCCTTGACCTTCACATGCGAGGCCTCGAGGTCGTAGGAGCCGCAGCAGATGTGGAAGAACCCGGCCGGAAACTTCGTCGGTTGGGCGGTCGAGTCAAACGCGCCATGGTCGGCGATCACATCGACCCGCAGGCCGGTGATCTTGCCGGCCTTGGCGCAGATGTCCGCGTGCATCACGTAGTCGCGCGCGAATCCTGTCGACATCAGGTTCTCCGAGCGGTCCTCGACCCACTTCACCGGGACCCCGGCGACGATCGAGCCAGCGATCGCGCACACGTACCCCGGGTACACCGGCACCTTGTTGCCGAAGCCGCCGCCGATGTCGTTGCATCGGATGCGGATCATGTGCTCGGCGAGACCCGCGACGTGCGCGTACACCGTGCGGTGGGCGTTTGGCGCCTGATTGCCGTTGTAGATGTCGAGCTGACCGGTGTTCGGGTTGAAGTCGGCGATCATCCCGCACGTCTCGAGCGGCGCCGGGTGGCAGCGCGGATAGATGATGTCGCGGGTGACGATCGTGTCGGCCTC
>JALYZY010000032.1 GCA_030948665.1 Actinomycetota bacterium
GGCGAGATGGACGTGATGATCGATATCGATTTGCACCCAGTCGAGCTGCTCGACGTCGACCGGCTCCACGTCTGGCACCCGTATAGCCCGATGCCTGCGACTGTCCCGCCGCTGCCCGTCGCCTCCGCGAGCGGCGTTCGGCTGCGGCTGGCTGACGGCCGCGACCTCGTTGACGGCATGGCATCGTGGTGGTGCGCCGTACACGGCTACCGGCATCCGGTGCTCGATACCGCAGTGCGCGAGCAGCTCGAGCGTGTGGCACATGTCATGTTCGGTGGGCTCACGCACGAGCCCGCGGTCCGCCTTGCCGCTCGGCTCGTGGAGCTTAGCCCTGTGCCGTTAGATCGCGTCTTCTTCGTTGACTCTGGGTCGGTCGCCGTCGAGGTCGCGATCAAGATGTGCCTGCAGTACTGGCGGGCGCAGGGCCGCCCCGAGCGCTTCCGCCTGCTGACGGCACGCGGCGGTTACCACGGGGATACATTCGGCGCGATGGCCGTGTGCGACCCAGTGGCCGGGATGCACGCGCTGTTCGATGGGACGCTCGTTGAGCACGTGTTCGTCGACCGCCCGCCAGCGGGATTTGAGATGCCGCTCGACGACGGATATGCCGCGCACCTCACACATATGGTCGAGCGACACGCGCACGAGCTCGCCGCCGTGATCATCGAGCCGGTCGTTCAGGGGGCTGGGGGTATGCACTTCTACAGCCCGACGGTTGTCCGGCACCTGCGCAGGCTGTGCGATCGACATGATGTTCTGCTGATCCTCGACGAGATCGCGACCGGCTTCGGGCGCACGGGCGCCTTCTTCGCCAGCAATCACGCCGACGTGGCGCCCGACGTGATGTGTGTCGGCAAGGCACTTAGCGGCGGCTATTTGCCGCTGGCGGCGACGCTGTGTACAGCGCAGGTCGCGGAGGCGATCACGCGCGGGAAAGGGGGCGCCCTGATGCATGGGCCAACGTTCATGGCCAACCCGCTGGCTTGCGCGGTCGCGCTGGCGAGCACTGATCTGCTGGCTGACGGATCGTGGCAGGGAGATGTCGCGCGCATAGAACGCGGCTTGGCTGAAGGTCTGGCTCCCGCTCGTGAGCTGGCGAACGTGTCAGATGTGCGAGTGCTCGGCGCGATCGGTGTCGTACAGCTTGACGGCCTGGTCGACGTGACGGCCGCGACCCTGGCAGCCGTCGACCGCGGCGTGTGGCTGCGGCCATTTCGGGATCTCGTGTACACGATGCCGCCGTATGTGACTGACGACGAGGACGTCGCGAAGATCGCCGCGGCGGTCGTGGCCGCTGCGCGCGCGGGAGGCGGCGGTTGGTGAGGATCGTGGCGGTCACGGGTACCGACACCAGCGTGGGCGAGACGGTCGTCACTGCAGGTCCTGCGCCGCGGGGCGAGCGCACAACGGTCGTCAAGGCGGTCCAGGCCGGCGTCAGCCCAGGCGACCAGGGTGACCTCGGCGAGATCCGCCCAATCGCCGGGGCAATCAACGCGGTGATCGTCGACGACTATCCGACGACGCTCGGCCGCTCGCCGCAGGACGACTTGGACCTGCTCGCCGGGCTCAGCATGCCAGTCAAGGAGCTCTCCAACACGCTGTGAGCCACTGCGCTGGTTGCGGACTGCCGGCTGCCGAGGGCGACCACTCCGCCTGCGAGCGGCGGCAGCAGGCGAGCGATCCGCCGCGCTCTTGGACGACGTGTGGGCGAAAGCGCGCGGTCCAGGTGTTGCCGCTGAGCTGGACGGCACGATGCTTGAAGTGCGGGGAGCTCGCGGCACCATGACCGACATCGCCTCCACCCTCGAGAGCCTCCGCCGCGACGGGCTCTACCGCGAGCTCCGGGTTGTCGAAAGCGCGCAGGGCCCGCGGGTGACGCTCGAAGGCAGAGAGGTGCTGCTGCTGTGCTCGAATGACTACCTCGGCCTCGCCGGCCATCCCACGCTCCGCGCCGCCGCCGCCGAGGCGGCCGAGCGTTGGGGCGCCGGCGCTGGGGCCTCGCGCCTCGTGTCGGGCAACATGACGATCCACTCTCAGCTCGAGCAGGAGCTCGCGGAGTTCAAGGGGCACGAGGCGTGTGTCCTGTTCGGTTCTGGTTTTCTGGCCAATACTGGCGTCATATCGGCGCTCGCCGGCCGGGGCGACGTGATCCTGTCGGACGCGCTCAACCACGCGTCGATCGTCGACGGCTGCCGCCAGTCCCGCGCCGAGACGATCGTCTACGACCATTGCGACCTCGACGCGCTCGCAGCCGGCCTGGAGCGCGCGGCTGGGCGCGGCGCGCTGATCGTCACCGACGCGCTCTTCTCAATGGACGGCGACTTCGCCCCGCTGCAGGGCATCGTCGAGCTTGCCCGACGTCACGGCGCGCGCGTCATCGTCGACGAGGCCCACGCGACCGGCGTCGTCGGGCCCGGCGGCCGAGGACTCGTCTCGAGTCTCGGCCTCGAGCGCGAGGTCGACGTCGTCGTCGGCACCCTCGGTAAGGCGCTCGGCAGCTACGGGGCATTTGTGTGCTGCGACCACACGATGGCGGAGTTCTTGGTCAACCGGGCGCGCACGTTGATCTTTTCGACCGCACTGCCGCCGCCTATCGTGGCAGCCGCCCTCGCCGCGGTGCGGCTCGTACGCGGCGACCCAGCGATCGTCGAGCGCCTGCGGCGCAACGCGCGCATCCTGCGAAGCGAGCTCGCCGCGCGTGGGTTCGCCGTCACGCCCGGAGAGATGCCGATCGTCCCGCTCGTCGTCGGCGACGCGCGTGACGCGATGGCGCTGTGCGAGGCGGCGCTGCGGGGGGGCGTGTTCGCCCAGGCCATCCGACCGCCCACCGTGCCCGAGGGCACATCGCGGCTTCGCGTCGTGACAATGGCCGCGCACGCGGAGGAGGACGTCCGCAGCGCGGCAGCAACGCTCGCCGCGAGCGCCCGCGGGCTCGGCGTCCCGGTCGAATTGTCCTGAATTCCGAGGCGGCTCAGGCGTCCAGGCTCGCGACCTCGCCCGTCGCCGGATCGTGAGTCGCGAGCGTGACCGTCAAGTGCCGCTGCCCGCACTCGAACCCCGCTTGAGGTGCTGGCTATTGACTTGCATAGCCAGCACCTCTCAAGCTGTTTCGCATATGCAAGTTAGAAATCGGTGCAGAGACTACGCGGGGACACCTGACAGGTGCTCGTGGACGAAGCGCACGACCATCGCTCCCTCGCCCACTGCCGTGGCGCAGCGCTTGATCGAGCCGGAGCGGACGTCCCCAGCCGCGTAGATTCCAGGCACGCTTGTCTCGAGTAGACCGTCTGCCCCGGCGTCGGCGCCGGTCAGCACGAAGCCCTTCTCGTCCCTGGCGATGACATCGCCGAGCCATTCGGTGCAGGGGGCCGCGCCCAGAAACAGGAACAGGAAGGAGAAGGGCAATCGCTCGCCGTCTGTGAGCGTGACCGCCTCGAGCTCGCCATCGTTCCCATGCAGCTCCGCAACCTCGCTGCGCGGGCGCACCGCCACGCCGTAGTGCCCGAGCTCGAGCACAAGGTAATCGGACATCGTGTCGTGCAGGTCAGCGCGACGATGAAGCAGCGTCACGAGCGCGCCGCCCCTCGCAAGCCAGACCGCGGCTTGCGCCGCCGAGTTGCCACCACCAATCACGCCAACCCGGGTGGCGCCGCAGCTCTGAGCCTCGGGCGGCCCGGCCGCGTAGAACACGCTGATTCCCTCATAGCTCTCGAGGTCGGCGACCGGGAGGCGGCGGTAGTCCGCCCCGGTTGCCAGTAGCACCGCGCGTGCTGCGACCTCATGGTCGCCGTCCAAGCGCACCACGTGCCGGTCCGCACCCGGCTCGAGCGCTACGGCGCGGTAGGGGGTAGCGGTGCGCGCGTGGAACTTTCGCGCCTGTGTGATCGCGCGGCTGGTCAGCTCGGAGCCGCTGATCCCCGCAGGGAAACCGAGATAGTTCTCGATTCGGCGCGAAGTACCCGCTTGTCCGCCGAGCGCAGTGCCCTCAACGACGAGGGTCTCCAGACCCTCGGATGCCCCGTAGACAGCCGCTCCCAGCCCAGCCGGGCCTCCCCCGACGACGACCAGGTCGACCTCCTCGCGACCCGCCAGCTCGAGCCCTATCCCCAACGCACGGGACACCTCTCCACTCGACGGGCTGCGTAGCTCGACACCGCCTGGCAGTCTCACCAGCGGGACCTCGCGAGCATCGAGCGACGCGATCAACGCCGCGGCGTCCGGGTCGGCAGAGTGCTCTGGATCACGCCATGTATATGGCAGCCGATTCCGTCGGACGTAGTCGACGATGCGCCGCGTCGAATCGGACGAGCGGGGGCCGACAATCTCCAGACCGACACCTTCCCGCTGGAGCGACTCGCGCCGCGACATGAAGGCGGACAAGAGTAGGTCCCCGAGCGGCCCATCCTCGAACAGCAGCCGGCGGAGCTCCTCGCGATCGACAGCGATGTACCGCAGCGGCTGGGTGGCGACAGCCGTCAGGTACACCGTCTGGCCCGACAGCAGGTTCATCTCGCCGAGGAACCCCGACGGCCCGTGCCGGATTATCTCCCGCCCGGTCGCATCGACGATCGCCGCCTCGCCCTCGAGAATCGCGATGAACGGATAGTGCGCGTCGCCGACCCGATAAAGGACGTCACCTGCCGCAGCGCGGCGCTCTTGGCCGTGCGTCGCCAGCATCTCGAGCTGCGATGACGACAGGGCTGGGCTGGCGGGGGTTGGCACTCGGGCCTACGCTCGGCCAGATCGCCGCGACTGCGAACGCGGACGCTTGACTGTGAGGTCGAGATCGCCGGGTCCGACCGCGTGCCCAGCGGCGCACCGCACTTCTAGGCGCACGCGCGCTCCACAATCTCGGTGAAGGAGCTGAACACGACCCTCGTCATTGACCCAGCGATCACCCCATTGCTGCAGGGCAACGAGGGCCGGGAACAGATCGGCACCCTTGGCCGTGAGCCGGTAGAGCCGGCGGGAGCGCTGGCCGGGATCGCGATATGCCTCCCGCGCGAGCAGACCTTCCTCGACCAGCTCGCGCAGGCGCGCGGCCGCGACCGCCTCGCTGATCCCGACCCGATCCACGAAATCGTCGAAGCGCTCAGTCCCGTAGAACGCCTCGCGCAGGATCAGAAACGACGAGCGCGTGCTCACCACTTCCAGCGCTTTCGCGATCGAGCACCGATCGGCCGTCCACCCCTCCCGCGGATC
>JALYZY010000061.1 GCA_030948665.1 Actinomycetota bacterium
CTTGACTGCCGCGCTCCATGTCCAGCGCTAGCCCACGCCTGCACCGAAGCGAGCTGGCCGTTCCCGGCAGCAACGTCCGGATGCTCGAGAAGGCCCCCGATCTGGGGGCCGACATCGTGATGCTCGACCTTGAGGACGCGGTGGCCCCCGACGACAAGCCGCAGGCGCGCTTGAACGTGATCGACGCGCTGCGCGAGCTTGACTGGTCGCGGTGCTCGGTGTCGCTTCGCATCAACGGGCTCGACACGCACTACTGCTATCGCGACCTTGTCGACGTCGTCGAGCAGGCCGGGCAGTACCTCGACACGATCATGATCCCGAAGGTCAGCGGCGCCGGTGATGTGCACCTTGTGGCGACGTTGCTCACCCAGATTGAGGATGCGATGCGCCTTCAGCGGCGGATCGGGATCGCCGTGCTGATCGAGACCGCGATCGGGATGGTCAAGTGCGAGGAGATCGCGGCGTGCTGCCCCGAGCGCATGGAGGCGATGGTGTTTGGCGTCGCGGACTACGCGGCCTCGCTCCAGAGCCACACCACGTCGATCGGGGGCGCGAATCCCGACTACGCGATCCTGACCGACGGTCCCGAGCGCGAGAGCCACTGGGGCGATCAATGGCACTACGCGCTGTCGAGGATCGCCGTGACCTGCCGCGCGTACGGGCTTCGCCCGATTGACGGGCCGTTCGGCGACTTCACCGATGCCGACGGCTACCTTGCCTCGGCGAGAAGGGCGGCGGTGCTCGGCTACGAGGGAAAGTGGGCGATCCACCCCTCGCAGATCGTGCTCGCCAACGAGGTGTTCACGCCCGACGATCATCTGGTCGAGAAGACCCACCGGATCATCGCCGCGATGAGGGAAGCCGCCGCGGAGGGCAAGGGCGCCGTCTCGCTCGACGGACGCCTGATCGACGCGGCATCGATCCGGATGGCCGAGACGCTGCTGGCGAAGCTCGAGCAGATCGAGGCGCGGGAGAACGGCGACGCCACGATCAAGCTGCTCGGTGAGCGGGCGTCAGCCGGCTGAGCGCCGGCCCGGGTCGCCGCCAACGGACAGCTGACCGCTCGAACCCTGACGGGCCGATCGGTTTGCTGCGCAGGGGTTAGACGGCGCAGCGCTAAGAGCGCTGCAGCAGCCCGACCATGGAGCGGGCGTGCTTGGTGTACGCGCGCCCGACTTCGAACTGCCAGCGCACGCCGTCCTCGAAGGTGACGTCGAGCGGAACCGCCAGCTTGCCGTCTCCGAGCGAAACGCTCTCGACGCGCTCGCGCGGGACTCGGGCGGCTACGCCGGTGGCCTTCGGGGTGGTGAGCCCGGTGCGGCCGTTGAGCAGGACGAGCTCGGTCTCGGTGACCGCGAGGTACCCGAGCTTGCTGCTCAACGTTCCGAGCGGGGAGCTCCCGCGTCCGGCACGCTCTGCTGCCATCTCGGCGGCCATCTTCCCAGCGGAGCCTGCGAGCTCGGCGACCACGGCGCCGGTCATTACCGCCTTCGCGTTGCCCTTGGCGTTGACGATGACGCCGGACTCGATCCGCGCGCCCACAAGCTGGTCCGCATTGCGCATGACCTATAGGTCGTCCGAGCGGCGAGGATCTTTAGTCCTGGTGGAGCGTCGACAAGGAGGTCGACGAGGTGCTCGTCTGTCTTGTTGGAGTCTCCGGTCGCTGGCGACGGACGACGGTCGCCCGATTTCCCAGAGCGGGCCTTCTAGGCCCGAAACGGCCCGATGAGGGGTGAGATCGGGCGTATGGGCGGTGGCGATTGTGTGGATAGCGCGTCAATCGGTGTACTTCAGCGATGCCCGTGCCGCATTACCCACACCAGGGGAGGATGGATTGACGCCCGTCGCTCCGGACGCGGCGATTGACGCAATACCCACACTGAAGGGTCGAGGCGGAAGTCGCGTGCGAGCCGCGCCATCACATCCGGGCCTGCTCGACAAACGCGCGCACCAGCTGCGAGGCATCGCCGGCTCTGGTTACGGCCACAAGCTCTGAGCTCGGCGCTCCACTCACCGGCCGGTAGGTCACCCCCTCGAGCGTCAGCGCCGAAACCGACGCCGGCACCAGCGAGATCCCGATGCCGGCGGCGACCAGGCCGATGATCGTCAGCATCTCGGGCGCGTACTGGACGACGCGAACGGGCGCTCCTCCGGCGGCAACGCTCCCGATCAAGAGGTCATGGAATCCCGGAGCCTGCGCGCGCGGGAACAGCACGAACGGCTCAGCCGCCAGCCGGGCGAGCGGCACTCGGCGCAAAGCCGCCAGCGCGTGGCCGGCCGGAAGCGCCGCAAGCGTTCGCTCTCGCATCACCACGTCCACCCGCAGCCCGTCCTCGTCCTCGATCGGCGGCCGCACCAACCCGACATCGATCACCCCCGCGACGAGCGCACGCAGCTGCTCAACCGTCGAGCGCTCGCGCAGCTCGAGCTCGATGCCCGGGCGAGCGGCGCGAAACCGCTGGACCACGCCCGGCACGATCGATAGGAGCGCCGAGCCGACAAAGTTGACCCGCAGCCGCCCGGTCTGGCCGGCGTCGATCAGCTGCGCGGTGGCAATCGCGCCGTCGAGCTCAGAGAGCAGCGCCCGGGCGTCATGGAGGAACGCCGCACCCGCAGCCGTCAGCTCGACCCGGCGGCGCGTGCGCGTGAGCAGCTGGCAGCCCATCTCCTCCTCGAGCTGCCGGATCTGGCTGCTCAGCGGCGGCTGCGAGATGTGCAGGCGGGCGGCCGCACGCCGGAAGTGCAGCTCCTCGGCGACGGCGACGAAATAGCGAAGCTGGCGAAGTTCCATCGGTGATCCGGTATCCGAATCAATAATGCCGGATTCCGTATTGGACAGGATCACCGAGGAGGCGTAGCGTCCAGCGCTAAGCGCCCGTATGTCCTACCTGCTCACCTGCCCCAACTGCGGCGTTCGCGAGGTCACCGACTTCGGCTACGGCGGCGAGATCTCGCCTCGCCCGAAGTCGCGCCCCAGCTTCCGCGAGCTCAACGAATACAACTACTTCCGCCGCAACGTCGCGGGAGTCCAGCGGGAGTGGTGGTTTCATCGCTCGGGCTGCCGGTCGTGGTTCATCGCCGAGCGCGACACCCGCACTAATGAGGTGATGTGGACGGCTCTTCCCGGCGAGGCGCCCGAACCATCCGGAGCGGCGTGAGCCGGCTACCCGAGCAGCCCGGTCAGCGGATCGATCGCAGCAAGGTCATCCGCTTCACCTTCGACGGAAAGAGCGTCGAGGCCTACGAGGGCGACACGGTCGGCTCGGCGCTGTATGCGGCCGGGCAGCGCACCTTCTCACGCAGCTTCAAGTACCACCGCCGGCGTGGGCTGATGTGCTGCGCGGGACAGTGTCCGAACTGCATCGTCGCCGTCGACGGGTCCCCGGGAGCCCGCGCCTGCATCGAGCCGGTGCGCGAGGGGATCCGCGTCGAGCACCTGAACGCCAAGCCCGGGCTCGAGTTCGATGCGATGCGGGCGACCGATCTGGTGGGCGGCCCGTTCACGCCGCCGGGCTTCTACTACAAGACGTTCATCCGCCCCCGCCGCCTCTGGCCGCTATACGAGAAGGTCCTGCGTAACGCGGCCGGTCTCGGCGTGCTCCGAGAGCACCAGGAGGACCGCGAGTGGCGGACCGAGTACCGGCGCCGCCACGCCGACGTGCTTGTAGTGGGCGGAGGCATAGCCGGGCTGCGAGCGGCCTCCCGGGCTGCGGAGCTCGGCGCCGACGTGGTGCTTGTCGACGAGGGCCCCGAGCCGGGAGGCACAGCGCTGCTGAGCGCCGACCGCGAGCGGATCGCGCCGCTCCTGAAGGCTGCGCAGGACGCGGGTGTCGAGATCCTGAGCCGAGCCAGCGCACTGGGCTACTTTGACGGACTGGTTCCGGTCTGGCAGGACCAGACGCTTCACCAGGTGCGGGCCCGCAGCCACGTGTTCGCCACCGGCGCGGTCGAGCAGCCGCTGGTGTTCGCGGGCAACGACCTTCCCGGGGTCATGCTGTCCGGCGGGGCGCTGCGCCTGATTGGGCTCTACGCCGTAAGCCCCGGCACCCGCGCAGTGATCGCCGCGACTTCGGACCGCGGACTCGATGCCGCCATCGCCTTGCATGACGCGGGGGTGTGGATCGCGGCCGTCGCGGATCTCCGCCCGGCACCGGGAGCCGGTACGCAGGAGCTGAGAGCCCGCGGGATCGAGGTGCTCCCAGGCCACACCGTGGTCGAAGCCCGAGGCAACAAGGCGGTCAGCCACGTTGTGCTCGCCCCACTCGGTCGCGACGGCGGCGCGAAGCGGACATTTGATTGCGATCTGCTGGTGGTGTCGGGCGGAGCGACACCGGCGACGTCGTTGCTCCTCCAGGCCGGCGCCGAGGCTCAGTACGACCGCGCGCACGGTCATTTCGCGCTGGCCGGAACCCCCGCCGGCGTTCACGCGGCCGGGGAGGTCGACGGCGCACACAGCGCCGAAGCAGTCGCCGCGTCCGGAGCGCTGGCGGGAATGCATGCGGCACACGAGCTCGGACTCGGCGACGAGGCCTCCCGCGTGTACGCCGCCGAGCTGGCAGACACCCTTGCGGAGCTAGGAGCGGAGGGCGAGACAGTCGCGGTGCCTCCGGCCGAGGGCGTCAAGGGCGCTCACGGCAAGTGCTTTGCCTGCCTGTGCGAGGACGTCACCACCAAGGACATCGAGCGCACGATCGCCGAGGGCTACGACTCGATCGAGCTCGCCAAGCGCTACACGGCCGTGACGATGGGCCCCTGCCAGGGGCGGATGTGCCAGCTCCCGTCGATCCGGCTGATGGCGCAGCACACGGGACAGAGCCTCGGCGACGTCGGCACCACGACCGCGCGGCCGCCGTGGGTGCCGGTGC
>JALYZY010000090.1 GCA_030948665.1 Actinomycetota bacterium
AATGTCAGCGTCGGGGCGAGCGGACCCAGGTCGGCAATCGTCGTGACTCCGTTCTGCGCCGAGAAGCTCGAGGTGACCGCGATTGCGTTGGCATCGCTGAAGGGCGTTGCGTCGAGCAACTCGAGCCCAAGCGTGTGGGCATACTGCTGTGCCGCGCGATACGCGCTGCGCCCTGAGCCGTAAGGCTGCGTATAGCCGCCGACAGGTGGGCTCCATGGCGCCCGAGCGGGTTGCCATCCCACGTCGAGGTACTCGGGGTACATGTCGAGCCTCCCGCTCTGAAGCGCCTGAGTCGTGACTTCGGTCGGACCGATGTTCTGATTGAGGCTGACCGAGTACCCCTGAGCCGTTAGGGCTTCCGAGTAGAGCTCGCCGAGCAGGAACTGCTCGGTGAAGTTCTTGTCCCCGATAGTGATCGGCGGCTTACCGGTGCCGGGAAGGGTGGCAGTGGTGTTGGTCGTCGTGGCAGCGGAGCTGGTGGAGCTGGCGGAGCTGGAGGAGCTCGAGGCTGACGTCCCGCCACATCCGGCAACGCCAAGCGCCGCGCTTAGCGCCGCGATCGCCAGCGTGAAACAGAGGGGACGGGCGACAGTCGGCAGCACAGGCTATCGCCGGCCATCGTAACTACCGGTACGGGGCGCGAAAGCTAAGGGAACGTGTTCCCGGGCTAAGGTCCGACCCGCCTCACGCCGCTCCGATCTTCCGATGTGCTGGGGCCTGCCTTAGCCGACACTGGAAGCCACACGCACGAAAGGAGCGACTCATGCGAAGCGCCACACAGCGTCGGACCAGCCGGATGATCGGTGCGATCAGGGAAACCTGGGCGGAGTACGACTACGCACAGCGGCGACTGCTCGAGATCAACATGGGCATCAGCCTGCCCCCACGGCGTCGTTCGGAGAGGGTTGAGGAGCTCGAGGTGGCTGACGGTTCCGAGGACCCAAGGATTTCTCACTAGGACGGTGCATCAGATTCCAGCCGCTCTCTTCGCATCGGCGTGGGCTGCGTCCTCGAGCCGATCGTCGAGGCGAGTGAGCGGCTCGGTCAGGCCGAGGGAGGTCTGTATCAGCCAATCAGCGAACCAGGCGTTCTTAGGGAGCAGGGGTCCGTGCAGGTACGTACCGATGACCGTACCTAGGCGGATCCCTTCCCAGCCGTCTGCGCCGTTATTCCCATAACCGTTCAGCACCCTGCCGAGTGGCTGGGTGGCTGGACCCAGGTGGGTGCGCCCGCCGTGGTTCTCAAACCCGGCGAGTACCCGCTGGTCCCCGGGAGTGAGCTCCACCTCGATCGCAACGTTCCCGATCAGCCTGGGGCCCTCGGCCCGGACGGTCATGAGGTCCACCAGCCCCACCCCCGGAAGCGACTCGCCCCCGAGCTGGTAGGAGCGACCGAGCAGCTGGTACCCGCCACACACTCCGAGGATCACCGCCTCGCGCTCGGCAGCGGCGTGGAGCCCCTCACGCTTGGTCTCCGCGAGATCGAGCGCGCAGAGGCGCTGATCGCGATCCTGCCCGCCACCGATGTAGTACAGGTCAGCTGCGGGATCGAGCGGCTCCCCAAGTCCGGCGGCGGTGAGCTCGAAGCCGATACCTCGCCAGCGGCAGCGCCGCTCTAGCAGCAGCAGGTTTCCGCGGTCCGCATAGATGTTCATCAGGTCGGGGTAAAGCCCACAGACACGCAACGTCATCTGGTCAGCCAACGAGCATCACCACCGTGCTCCCGGTGTGCTGCGCACTTGCGCAAACAGATCCGCGCCCAAGCGGCGCGAATCCGCACGCGATCGCCTCGCGTTCGAGCTGTTCGCACGTCAGCCGATCGATCCGCAGCGACTCCTGGATCACCGTGTGCTCGGCGCCGGCGACCATCTCGCGCCGGCGTTCGAGCACGAATTCGTCGGAGTCGGCCAGCACGGCGGTAGGCCGGGTGCAGTAGACGACGCCCCGTTGCTCGTATACCTCGGCAGGTAGCGGAGGCACGCCGTCGCCGACCACGAACGGCTCGAGCGTCTCGACGATCGCCGCGCCCAGCACGCCGCCAGTGACCAGGTGGCGCTTCGCGCAAGCGAGGAACCCTCGGCGGCCCAGCGGCCCGCCGAGTACCTGCAGGGTCTGCATCGCCACGATGCAGAGGGCGAAGCGATCCGCAAGCTGGAAGTTTGTGGCGTCAGCTCTGACGGTGGTGATCGGAAGGTCGTGGGTCCGTCGCTCGAGCTCGGCGGCCAGAGCACCATCACGCTCGAGCGCGGTCACCCGGTGTCCCGCGGTCGCCAGGTGCAGAGCGAGCCGGCCGGTGCCCGCGCCAATGTCCAGCACCGGATCGCCATACCGGTCCGCGAGCGAGCGCCACAGCTCGAGGTCTTCGGTGTAGCTCCCGCATTCCAGATCGTGCCATACGACAGACGCGACATCAGCCGGTCCGAGCGGATCATGACCGACGCTCACCCGCGCGCGCCGTCCTGCCAAAACTCAGTTACGTATCCCCGGGCCGCAAGCTCAGAGCGCAGCTCGAGCAGCGCCGTGTAGGTGGGCAGCGCGTACAGGCGCCCTGTGCCCGCGCGCTGTACCGCCAGGTCAAGCGCGGCCGGCACCGATGCCACCACCCGCAAGCGCTCAGTCGGAACGCCTGCGTACTTCAGGCGGACTGCCAGTTCGGCTGCTCGAGTCCCCGCGCATACCGCGCTGCGAACGCGGTCAGCGAGCACCTCGAAGTCAGCGTCCCAGACCCACGAGACGTCCCGGCCGTCGGCGGTCCGGTCATTGAGGATCGCGAGTAGATCGAGTCCATCGTCCTCGAGCAGCAGGGTTCGAATGACCTCGTTGGCGCCGGCAGGGTTCTTGATCAGGAGGGTCGAGAGGACCGTGTCCCCAATCGCGATGGATTCGGCCCGCCCGAACGCCGCACTGACCGACCTGAGGCCATCGGATACGTCCGCTTCTGACGCGCCGAGCTCTAGGCACAGAGCAGCGGCACCGAGCGCGTTATAGACGTTGTAGAGCCCCGGCAGCGGCAGCTCAATTTCGATCGGGCCGCGGGCGGTTCGCAGTGTGAAACTCGCGCTACGGGTCCCGTTCAGAGAGATCCGCTCGGCCGCGATATGGGGATCCGGGCGGCGCATCCCGCAGTTCGGGCAGTGGTAGCGCCCGAGGTGTCCCATGTAGATCGCGTCATAGACGTAGGCCGCACCGCAGCGCCGGCAGTGCTTCGAGTCCGAGGCGTGCTGCATCTCCTCGAGCGCGACCGAGTGGTCTTCGACCCCGAAATACGACACGTTCGGTCGATCTCGCCCCAGATCGGCGATCAGCGGATCGTCGGCATTCAGGACGAGCCGCGACTGCGGCGGGAGCGTTCCGATCGCCGCCGCCCATCTTTCGGCGATCGTCTCGAGCTCTCCATAGCGATCGAGCTGGTCGCGGAACAGATTGCCAAGGAGAATCGCTCGCGGGCGAAGCTCGGGGATCAGCCGGTCCAGCCAGAACTCGTCGACCTCGAACATGCCGAGGTCGCCGGCGATCCGCGTCCCTCGCCTCGCGGCCAGCAGCAGGGTCGAGGCGATGCCGCCCGCCATGTTGGCGCCGGCCCGGTTGTGCACGAGGGTGATCCCCGATCGCTCGAGGATCGCGGCGGTCATCACCGCAGTCGTGGTCTTACCGTTGGTGGCGGAGATCACCGCGGTCCCGCGAGGCAGGCGCGCTGAGAGCTGCCCGACCGCGTGGGGCTCGAGCGCAATCAACAGTCTCCCCGGGAGGCTCGTTCCGCCTCCCCTGCCGGCTCGGCGGACCAGGCCGCCGACGGCCCGCGCTGCGGTCACCTTGGCGCCGAGGCCGCTCACGCTGGGACGATCACCCTGATGGCTCCCGGCAATGCCCGGGCGCTGGCCGGCAGCTCGGCAATCGGGTCGCCGTCGGCGTACATCGAAAATTCTCGATCGCACCTGACCTCGACCTCGTGGGCGCGGGCGATCTCGACCTCCCGAAACCGCACATGGGCGCCGCGAAACACGGTTGGAAGCAGCCCGAGGACACGAGCCCGCGGCATTTGATGGATCATCACTACGTCGAGCCGGCCATCCTGCATAGAGGCGTCCGGCGCAAGCAGCATCCCGCCGCCGTATGACCTCGAGTTGGCGAGCGCAACCGTGTAGCCGGTGAATGCGCGATGCTCCCCGTCGAGGGTCAGCTCGAAGGATGCGGGCTTCCAGTGGGCTAAAGCGGCGACCGCGGCGTACACGTATACGAGGTTGCCACGCACGATCCGGGTCGCGTTGGCAATGCGGTTCGCGTCCGAGTCGAAGCCACAGCTGGCAATGCCGATGAACGTCCGGCCGTCGACTTCGCCGAGATCTAGCGAGCGAACGACTCCCGACGCGAGGACCGCGCACGCAGCCCGTGGCTCGAGCGGGATCCCCAGCGTTCGCGCGAGGTCGTTTCCTCGCCCCCCGGGGAGTAGGCCCACCACTGCGTCCGAGTATTTCAGCGCTCCCGCCACGGCCGCGACCAGTCCGTCGCCCCCGAATGCGACAGCCACCTCGTCCGCGGCGGCCGCGGCGACCGCGAGCTCACGTGCGTGCTCGAGCGTGCGCGTTAGTTCGACGTGGTATCCGAGGCGTTGGGCCGCCAGCACGGCGCAGACTTCGTCGAGAGCCGCAACCGTCCGGCCCCCCGCAGCCGAGGGATTGACGATCAACGCGAGCTTCCTCACCGTGCGGTCAGCAGCGAGCGCAGATCGTCGGCGACCGCCACCGGGGCCGGATCGGTGGCCGCTTCGGCCTGCGCGCGCGTAGTTACGCCGGTCAGGACGATCGCGGCGTCGAGCCCGGCTGCCGCTGCGCCGCCGAGGTCGGCGTCGAGGCGGTCACCAACCACCAACGTACGGCCCTCGCCGAGCCGATCGAGCGCGGTCATGAAGATGCGAGGGTCGGGCTTGCCCACGACCCTCGCGGTGCGGTTCGTGGCGAACTCGAGCGCCGCCAGAATCGCGCCGGTCCCCGGCCACAATCCACCCTCGGCGGGGAACGTCGGGTCGCGATCGGCGGCGATCAGCTGGGCGCCGGCGAGACCCGCTTGGGTGGCGACCCGGAGCTCGCGGTAGTTGAACGCGTCGTGGCCCGCGATCACGACGATCTCCGCCTCGCTCTCACGTGCCATGCCGTTGACAACTCGCTGCCCCGAGTCGGCGACGTGGCGCACCACCGCCGGCGAGCCGATCACAAACGCTCGCCGCCCGATCCCGTTCTCGGCGAGCACGCGCTGAATCGCGGCCCCGGCCGTCACCACCTCCTCCAGCGAAGCCCTGAGCCCAAGCGACCAAAGCTTGCGTACGTACTCCTCGGGGGATCGGCGTGAGTCGTTGGTGAGAAATCCGACTGCTTTACCCGCGGCGCGAAGCTCGGCTACGGCCTCGGCAGATCCGGGAATCGGCTCGTTGCCGACCCAGACGCAGCCGTCGAGGTCCAGCAGCACATTGTCGTAGTTCGAGAGGAGGGCTGACAGGGTCATCAGGAGCGGGCGCTGCGGATTATCGCTTGGAGGTGTGCTTTCCTTGCCTCCCGGTGCGCAGCGCTCTGTTCCTATCCGTGGTTGCGGTTGGAGTCTGCGCGTGTGGCGGGGCAACCACGCACACTTCCTCGAGCGCGGTCTCGGCTGCCGCCACCACTGCTGCGGGCCCGTGCCGGACTGTCTCGGTCCCTTCGCCGAAGGGCGTAGAGCATCTGGCGGCGCCGACTCTGCGCCTCGATCCGCGCCGAACCTACACGGTTACGGTGATCACAAACTGCGGCACGTTCTCGTTCGCGCTCGATGTCAAGCGCTCGCCCAGGACTTCCGCGTCGTTCTACTACCTGGCCAGACGAGGATTCTTTGACGGCGTCGCCTTTCACCGCGTCGTATCGGGATTCGTGATCCAGGGAGGAGACCCCACCGGCACAGGCGCGGGCGGCCCCGGGTACACGGTCGTCGAGGCGCCGCCGGCGGGGACCAAGTACGTCCGGGGCGATGTCGCGATGGCGAAGACCTCATCGGATCCTTCCGGGGCGTCCGGAAGCCAGTTCTTCATCGTCACCGCGGCAAACGCCACGCAGTCAGCCGGTCTGACGTCCGACTATGCACTCGCCGGCAAGGTGGTTCAGGGTATGGCGGTGGTGCAGCGGATCGGTGCGCTGCCGACGACTCCCGCCGGGGACGGTCGCCCGACGCCGGCGGTCGTGATGTCGCGGGTCATGGTCAGCGTCTCGTAGCGGCGCCGCTCGGGCGGTCTCGGCGCTAGGCGTGGCGAGATAGTCAACACATTCATGACTATCTCGCCACGCCCCGATCAGAACAGCGCTTGCTGCCGGCTGGGAACCGGAGGCTCGAGGCACTCCGGCCCGTCATAGTGGGCATCGTTGACAGCGGCGCCCACGGGGTGCAGCTCGACATCGGTTGCCGGAAGTCCCCTGACTTCCGAGAGCAGCTCGTGCGGCGCGGCATCGCGGCCAAGCCAGGCCGCCTCTTGCGAACGCGTCAAGATGATCGGCATCCGGTCGTGAACCGCCGCTAGGGCCGGATTGGCGGCGGTCGTCAGGATCGTGCACGTCCGGAGGCTCTGGTCATCATCGCCGTGCCAGATCGACCACAGCCCCGCAAACGCGAACAGCTCGCCGTCAGTCCGCGTGATGTGAAACGCCCGCTTGTGCCCTTCCGGCATGCGCTGCCACTCATAGAACCCGTCCGCGATGACCAGACACCGGAAACGCTCGAGCTGTGACCTGAACGCCGGACGCTCCGCGACCGTCTCGACGCGAGCGTTGATCATCTTCAGGCCGGTGTCAGGCGTCTGCGCCCAAGATGGCACCAACCCCCAGCGCAACAGCTCACCCCGGGAGGCACCTTCGCGGTCGGTAGTGACGGCGAGCACTTCGTCGCCTGGAGCGACGTTGTAGCGGGTGCGCAGCTCCACAGCCTCACCGATCGGGAAGCGAGCACGCACCTCACCGAGGTTGGTCGCAGCGAGCGAGTACCGACCGCACATGTCCGACCGCTCAGCGTGAGCGGCTGGCGATCTGCTCTGCGCGCTCGGCCTGCGCGCGCTTCTGCTTTCTCCGCCCGAAGAACGCAAGCACACCCAGAACGACGAACACCAGCAGGATCCCCCAGAAGATCGCGAGATCGAACGAGATTCCTCCCGTCGCAAGGCCGGCGAGCTCGACGAGGCCCACGCCGATCGCGATGATCACGATGATCAGCGTGATTATCAGCAAGATCCCTCTGACCCTGGCGATCGTCCCGGCGCTCGCCGGGGGCGCGACCAGGCCCAACAGCTTCATGCCCCGCAGCTGCCGGTTGGTGGGGGCGTCGACGCCCAGCCGCTCGGTCGCGCGCTTCAGGTCTGATGCACGTCGCTCAGCGAGGGCCAGCGAGGCGTCCGCCATTCGCCGTATCTGCATTCGTTCCTGGGGCCGCGCGGCGACCAGCGCTCGCTGGAAGTGCGCTCGGGCAGCCTTCGCGTCGTAGCGCTCAGCAGCCCGCGCACCGAGGATCGCCTGCGCGTGCGCCTTGAACTTGGTCTCGGCCTCGAGCTCCTCGTCCGAGCGAGCCTCGAGCTGTTGGATAGCCGCAAGGGCACCACGTTGCTCGATTCGCATCGTCCGCTGCTGCTTGGCCATAGCAGTGGAGTCTAGTTGCCGCGTCAGTGGCCTGGGGCGACCACAAAGATGCGCTGAGCCGTCAGGTATTGACCGCTGTCGTTGGAGCTCGCCGGGGGCGAGCGGTAGACGTCGATGTGATGCCCCGTGATCGCTCCGCCGGTGTCCTGAGCCACGAACCATCCTCCGTACCCGTCGTGTCGGTAAGCAGGGACATACACGCGGCTGCCCAGCGGGATCAGCCGCGGGTCGACCGCGATCGAGCGATAGAAGCGAAGTGGCAGCGATGGCCCGGGCGCGAACGTCACGCCGGGGAGCGCGACGTACCGCCGGCCTGCTCCGGCGGACCATCCACCGCTCGCAATCGGGAACGTGACGGCCCCGCCGGACGCGACCCAGTATCCGCCCGCGCGCCAATATGGCGAGCCGCCAGCCCAGCCGTCCGACGGAGTGGTCGGAGCTCCCGAAGCGGTCACCCAACCGCCGCTGCCCAGCGAATTGATGTGGTACATCTGCCCGTCGAGGCCGAGGCCCTCGCCCTGCATCGAGACTCCGGTCGCCGAGTAGAGCCAGTCGATACGGTGCTTTCCGCTCAGGCCGGGAGCGCTCACGAGCTGGCCGACGGACCATGCTTCGGGCGCCGGCCAGTACTCGGTGATCGTCACGGCCGTAAGCCATCTGCCATGAGCGTGCTTGCTGGGCGCGGACGGCACCTTGGCCGGCCCGTGGGTAGGAGCGAGACCGCCGATCGGCGCCCCGCCAGACGGCGGCGAAGGGCTGCCCGAGGCCCACGCCACTGCCGCGCTCACGCCGAGCAGCGAGAGCGCCGCCGCGCACGCCAGCAGCCGAGCGAGCTTCCGTTTTGCCCTGGGGACCACGAGACTCCATATATCGGCGCGTAAGGCATTTGGGATAAGCACGTATCCCTGCGCTCGGTGAGCGCGGCCCGGGGTAGGACCAGCGAAGTGGAAGCGACGGCGCGGTTCGAGCTGGCATTCGTCCTGGGGGGAGGGGGGGTCCTCGGAGCCCATGAGGTGGGGATGCTGCGGGCGCTTGCGGAGCGCTCGATCGTGGCGGACGTCGTTCTCGGGACATCCGTAGGGGCCGTCAACGGCGCGTTCTTCGCCGCCGACCAGTCCCCCTCCGGCGTCGAGCGGCTGACCGAGCTGTGGCGTGAGACGGCCCGCGCGGGGCGGTCCCCGGGCGGCACACTCCGCCGAGTGACCACGCTTGCTCGAAGCGGCACCCACCTCGAATCGTTCGCAGAGCTTCGCGACCGACTGAGCGAGGCGCTCCCCGTGGAGCGAGTCGAGGACCTTTCGACGCCGTTTCAGTGCGTCGCCGCCTCGATCGAGCGCGCCGCCGAGCATTGGTTCGATCGCGGTCCCCTTGCCGAGGTGCTGCTCGCGTCCTGCGCAGTGCCAGGAATTCTGCCGCCGGTCAGGATCGGCGACGAGCATTTCATCGACGGCGGGATCGTCAACTCGATCCCGGTGAGCCGGGCTGTGGCTCTGGGAGCTAGGACGATATACGTGCTTCAGGTCGGGCGCTTGGAGCAGGCGCTGCGGCCTCCACGATGGCCGTGGGAGGTCGGGCTCGTCGCCTTCGAGGTGGCCCGACGCCATCGCTTCGCCGGAGACCTCGCCTCGCTGCCGGAGGAAGTGCGCCTACACGTCCTTCCGACCGGAGGGTCAGCGGCTCCGGCCTACAACGACATCGCCGGACAGCTGCGGGTGCGTCGTAGCGTCAGCGACGTGGAGCGCCAGACCGACTCCGCCTACGAGGCGTCGATCCGCTACCTGGATGCAGTGTGATGCCGCCGCCCTGGATGCGCCGGCCGGTGACCGTCACGGTCTGGCTGGTGCTCTCGGTCCTATTTCTGGCGCTGTCCCCGCTGTTGCTTCTGATCGGAACGCTCGCGGCGAAGCTGACCGGCCGATCGCAGCCAGCGATCCTCGCCCATCTGATCGTCGCCTACTTCGCCCGCGAGCTTGCGGTGACGCTCGCCTGCGGAGCGCTGTGGGTCGCCAGCGCAGGCGGCTCGCGGCTCGGCACCGAGCGCTTCCAGCTGCTGCATTGGGGGCTGCTGCGGTGGTTCGTCCATGGCATTGCGGACCCGGTGAGGTCACTGCTCAGAGTCACACTGCAGGAGGAGCCGTCGAGCGAGGCGATCGAGGCGCTCCAGTCGACCGAGCCGCTGATCGTGCTCAGCCGCCACGCGGGCCCTGCCGACACGCTCTTCCTGGTCGATCAACTCGTCTCGCGCTTCGGCCGGCGGCCGAGCATCGTGTTCAAGCAGACGCTGGCGCTTGATCCCGGCATCGACCTGATCGCTCATCGCCTGCCGCACGTTGTCCTCGATCCGGAGGACACCGAGGGCAGCGAGGCTCAAATTGAAATGGTCACCTCGAAGCTGGGAAGCAGGGGCGCTCTGCTGTTGTTTCCGGAGGGCGGCAACTTCACGCCGGACCGCCGCCGGAGGGCGATCCGTTCGCTGTGGCGAAAAGGGGAACGCCAAGCAGCGCGCGCCGCCGAGCGCACATCCCATGTGCTGCCTCCACGGCCCTCGGGGGCGCAGGCGGCACTCCGAGGCAGACCCCGAGCTTCGGTTGTGTTCGCTGCGCACACCGGGCTCGGGCTGGCCGCCTATCCGCTCGAGCTATGGCGAGATGCGCCTATCGGAAGGACGCTCTACACGCGCATGTGGCTGGTGCCGGCCGATGAGATTCCGGCGGATTGCGAGCAGCAGACCCTCTGGCTGAACGAGTGGTGGACTCGCATCGATTACTGGATCGACGAGCACCGAACCGAGCCCCGGTTCTCGTAGGCGCGCGCGCCCGTGACTCGGCTGTATCTTCACCGCCCTGAGCATCCCTCGCATCGACCACGGGATTCCGGATACACACCGCATTCGCGACGACTGGATCGAACTCTCGGACGGTGTGCGGCTGTTTGCCCGCGCCGTTCTCCCCGACGAGTCCGACCGGACGCCCACACCGGCGATCCTGGAGTACCTGCCTTACCGGCTGACCGACGGCACCTCGTTCGGCGACGCGCTGCACCATCCATATTTCGCCGCCCATGGGTACGCCTCGGTGCGCGTCGACATGCGCGGAACGGGAAATTCGGACGGCATCCTCCTCGACGAGTACTTACCGCAGGAGCAGCTCGACGGCTGCGAAGTGATCGCTTGGATCGCTCGCCAGCCTTGGTGTAGCGGCAACGTCGGGATCTTCGGCAAGTCGTGGGGCGGCTTTAACGGCCTTCAGATCGCCGCGCGCCGTCCGCCTGCGCTGAAGGCGGTGATCAGCGTGTACTCCACCGACGACCGGTATGCCGACGACGTCCACTACATGGGGGGCTGCCTGCTTGCGCACGACGCGCTCAGCTGGGCGAGCTTGATGCTTGGGATCAATGCACTGCCCCCCGATCCGGCAGTGGTCGGCGAACGCTGGCGGGAGATGTGGCTGCGCCGGCTGCAAGAGACTCCGTTCTTCGCAGATACCTGGCTCCGGCACCAGCGGCGAGACGACTTCTGGCGGCAGGGCTCGATCTGCGAGGACTTTGCGGCGCTCCGGAGTCCTGTGCTGTTGGTCGGAGGCTGGGCTGACGGCTATACCAACGCGGTGGACCGCATGCTCACCGGTCTCACCGCCGCCGGCGTGCCGTGCCGCGGACTCATCGGGCCGTGGAGCCACGGTTGGCCGGAGGTGGCCGATCCAGGGCCGCGGATCGGATTCCTGCAGGAGTGCGTGAAGTGGTGGGACCACTGGCTCAAGGGGGAGAGCAACGGGGTAATGGACGGCCCGCTCCTCCGCGCCTGGATCCAGGACTACGTCCAGCCCGCGTCCTTCTACTCGATCCGTCCCGGCCGATGGGTGGGGGAGGATCAATGGCCATCAGCTCGCGTTGAGAGCCAGTCGATGTTCGGGAGTGCGGATGGCGAGCTCTCGCCGGAGCCGGGCTCGCGAGCGCTTGTCGAGCACCGCGGGAATGAGCGGTCGGGCTCCGACGCGGGGGTGTGGTGCCCGTACGGCCACCCGGGCGATCTGCCGACCGATCAGCGCGCCGAAGACGGACTGGCGCTGTGCTTCTCGAGCGGACCGCTGTCGGATCCCCTCGAGATCCTGGGGCGCCCGGTCGCCGTCCTCGAGCTCACGGCAGACCGCCCCCGGGCGCTGGTCGCCGTGCGGCTGTGCGACGTCGCGCCCGACGGGAGCTCGCTGCTCGTCTCGCGGGGGCTCTTGAACCTGACCCATCGGGAGGGTCACGCCGAGCCGCTCCCGATCGTGCCCGGCCAACCGATGGTGGTCGAGGTGCCGCTCGATCTAGCCGGGCACCGCTTTGCCGCCGGACACCGCATCCGTCTGGCAATCGCCTGTACCTACTGGCCATTCGTGTGGCCCTCTCCCGAGCCGGTCACGCTTGGAGTCCTGCTTGGCGAGCGCACCGGCGTCCGCCTGCCAGTCCGCCGAGTAGATCAGCGAGAGCAGGCGCCGGAGGTTCTCGATCTCCCCGAGCACGGTGCAGCTCCCGAGGGCAATGTGCGCGCGGACTACTGGCGCCGGGTCCTCTCGGATGCTGCGAGCGGCCAGCTTGAGCACGAGGTCGGAGCTGCCGAGGACAGCACGCTGGCGAGGACCGGTCTGCGGTTCGGTGAGCGCGCTGCCACGCGGTTCTCCATTCGTGAGAGCCAGCCGGTCTCCGCTCAGGTCGACTACAGCGGCGAGCACTACCTGGAGCGTGCCGACTGGCGGATCCGGATCCTCGCGCGAACGTCGCTGTCGGGCTCACAGGACGAATTGCTCCTAACGATGGACCTCGACGCCTACGAGAACGGCGTGCGGGTGCACGGGACGCGGCACAGCGCGTCGATTCCCCGCGAAGGCATCTGAGCGTGACGAGCGTGATTGCGCTGACCGGCCGCGGGCTGACTCCGCTGGGTGTTGCCGACGTCGCTCGACGCGGCACCACTGTTGAGATCGCGGCGGAGGCCTGCACTCAGATGACCGCCGCGCGGGCGATCGTCCTCGATGCGCTCGCTACAGGCATGCCCGTGTACGGACTGACCACGGGACTGGGGCAGCGCCTCGAGGAGCGAATCGATCCTGCGGACGCAGCGGAGGTCTCGCTGCGAACGGTCCGTGGGCGAGCCGTCTCGGTCGGTGACCCGCTCGACCGTGAGCTCGTCCGCGCGGCGATGCTCGTCAGGTTGAACGGACTGTGCACTGGCGGGTCCGGCGCGAGTCTCGATCTGGCGCGAGCCGTCGCAGCCCTACTCAACGCCGGGGTGCACCCGCAGATTCCCCGATCGGGCTCGGTCGGTGCAGCGGACATCTGCATGCTCGCCCACATCGGCCTGACGCTGGTGGGCGAGGGGGAGGCAGAGCTCGACGGGAGCTGCATGCCCTCAGCGGCCGCGCTCGAGCGGGTCGGCCTTCGTCCGATCAAGCTTGGGCCCAAGGACGGCCTTGCGCTCTGCAGCAGCTCGGCTGTATCGGTCGGCACCGCGGCGCTCGTGCTGCTCGATTCCCGCGAGGCGCTGCGGATCGCGCAGGTCGCAGCTGCGTTGTCGATGGAAGGGTTCAGAGCGAATGTGAGCCCGATCGACGTACGAGCCGCTGATGCGCGCCCGGCGCCGGGTCAGCAGTGGGCCGCGGCCGAGTTGCGGAGGCTGCTCGCGGACGGAACGCTGACCAAGGCCGATGCCGCCCGCCGCCTCCAGGACCCGCTCAGTTTCAGGTGCGCCAGCCAGGTGCACGGCTCGTTCCAAGCAGCGCTCGAGCTGCTCGACCACGCGGTCGCTGCGGAGCTGAACGCAGCCGCCGACAATCCCCTTGTGATCGCCCTCGACGGGGAGGTGATCTCTACCGGCAACTTCCACACGCCGGCTTTAGCACTTGCCCTCGATGCCGCCGCGATCGCCCTGGCGCAAGTCGCATCGCTGGTAGCCGCGCGACCGGCGCGGCTTGCCTCCGGGCGGCTGAGTGGCCTTCCAGTCAACCTAACCGCTCCGGGGCGAGGACGATCCGGCGTCGGCCCGCTTCAGAAGACCGCAGAAGCCCTTCTGGTTGAGATCCGGCATCTCGCGTCGCCGCTCGCGCTCCATCCAAGCTCTGGCGCCGACGGCGTCGAGGACGACTCGACGAATGCGGTACAGGGCGCTCTGCGCGTCCGCGAGCAGCTTGACCGGATGCTCCGGCTACTGGCCATAGAGCTGGTGTGCGCCGCCCAAGCCGTGGATCTCGCGGCACCGGAGCGGCTCGGCGTCGGCGTTGCCGCAGCCCACCGGTGCGTGCGGGAATCGGTCGAGTCGTTGGACGATGACCGGCCGCTCGGGGCGGACGCGGAACGGGTGGCCGTCGAAGCGCTGGTGAGTGGCCGCCTGCTGGAGGTCGTCGAGGCTGCGCTTCGGCTGAGGTCGGTCTGAGCGGCGGGGCTTCAGTTGAAGGTCACGTAGAATGGGAGGGCGGCGCCGTTGAAGGTGTCGTCCTCGGTGAACGCCGGGGCCTGGTGCTGGCCGGGGTTGAGCTTGCCGAAACACTCGGCCTCTGCCCGGCGAACTTGAACTCGACCTCGTCTGCCCTGGCTCACTCGTGATCG
This sequence comes from Actinomycetota bacterium, assembly GCA_030948665.1. Taxonomy (GTDB): domain Bacteria; phylum Actinomycetota; class Thermoleophilia; order Solirubrobacterales; family Solirubrobacteraceae; genus Palsa-465. Next base: position 14,225 of record JALYZY010000090.1, read on the forward strand.
CAATCCGAGAGGATCCGGAGCGCTTCCTCGTGCAGCAGCCCGTTGCTGACCAGGGCATCTCGGATGTCGATTGCGCCAGTGCCATGGAGATCCGTGAACCGCCCGCCGGCCTCCTCGACGATCACCTTCAGCGGCGCGTGATCCCAGGCGAATCCCCCGACGCCCACTGATACGTCGCATTCGCCGTCGGCGAGCGCCAGCCAGGGGTGGCCCTCGCGCGGGCGGACATGCCCGCAGTGAGCCGCCAGCCTGGCGATCGGCTCGCCGGGCACCCTGCGCGCAAGCGTCCCGCGCCAGTCGTCGTTGATCGTTGCCTCGGCGAGCCGTTCCGTCGTGGACACTTGCAGCCGCCGGCCGTCGCGATATGTGCCTTCGCCCCGTGACGCCCACCAGCGGCTGCCCAGTGCCGCCGCACTCGCGACTCCGATCACCGGCACGCCGAGGTGAACGAGCGCAATCAGGCTGTACCAGTGCGGATCGCCGGCCAGAAACATGCCGGTGCCGTCGATCGGATCCAGGTACCAGCACCACGCGGAGTCACCGCTAGCGCCCAGCTCCTCGCCAAGGATTGCGTGAGAGGGCCTGGCTTCAGCAAGGTGCCCACGCAGGGCCCGCTCCGTGAGCTCGTCTGCGTCGGTGACTGGACTGCCGTCGGGTTTGGTCTGCACGATGAGGTCGTCCGCACGAAACCTGCTCATCGCGATCCGATCGGCGACGTCCGCCAGCTCGAGTGCGAGGCAAAGCTCGGCGTTCACCAATTCGGGAGGGTGGCACATGTCCGCTGGGGCGGCGCCACAGAACCGCCGGTTGGACTGGGGAGCATGAGCTGGGTTGCATAACGCCCTGCGGCTGAGGGGAGGTTCCTGTCGAGTCGAGATTCCGCCATCGGGCGTCGCGCAGCCATTTGGCACGCGCGCGCATCCGAAGCGGTGCGGTTCCGCGGAATCGCCAGTGGTGCGGAGTCCTTGGCCGCGGGTCCTGCATCTGGGAGGATGATGTGGTGTGGTGTGGTTCGAAGGTCCGAATGAGCTCGAATAACGACGAACGATCGCATCACACTAGGTCCAGCATTTCTGGGGCGCCGAGGAGGCGTCAAGCGACCCCGGGCAAGAACCGCGGAAC
>JALYZY010000114.1 GCA_030948665.1 Actinomycetota bacterium
TCTACGCGATCGGCGACGTCGTCGGCGGCCCGATGCTCGCCCACAAGGCATCCCACGAGGGCAAAGTCGCCGCCGAGGTGATCGCCGGCGTGCCCGGAGCCGAGTTCGACCCCCGCTCGATCCCGTCGGTTGCCTACACCGACCCGGAGATCGCCTGGACGGGCCTGACTGAGTCGGCCGCCCGCGAGCAGGGAACCGAGGTCGAGAAGGCCACGTTCCCTTGGGCCGCGTCGGGCCGGGCGCTCTCGCTGGGGCGCGACGATGGGCTGACGAAGCTCCTGATCGATCCGTCGACTCGCCGGATACTCGGGGCCGGCATCGTGGGCGTCGGCGCCGGCGAGCTGATCGCCGAGCTTGTCCACGCGATCGAGCTCGGATCGGATGCCGAGGATGTCGCCCTGACGATCCATCCGCACCCCACTCTGAGTGAGACGGTGATGTTCGCGGCGGAGATGGCGGAGGGCACGATCACGGATCTGATGCCGCCGCGAGCAGCGCGCGCAGCTCGCTGATCACCGCCTCCGGTCTCGTTTCGGGGCGGGTCATCGCTGGTCGCGCTCAGATCCGAACGCGTCCACCGCAAGCCCGACCGGTTCAGGACGTGTCCGAGTCGTCCTGCCTTTCATCGCAACTGTCGCAGCAGCACACCATGAGTTCAAGATCAGGCAGGTGAGCGGGGGGCTCTTCTTCTGGAGTCTGACGGTCTGGAGCATTCCGACCGGGCGCCTTCCTGAATCCTCGGGCCGGGTCACGGACTTCCCGTCCGGGGTAGCGCGCCTTAAGTGACCGACGGCATGGGTGTTCGCCCCCCACGTCGGCGGCGCGGCCCCTAGCGCTTCAAGCGGCGAAAAACGAGCGCCAGGCCGACTGCTCCGGCACCCCAAGCGGCGAGCCGCCCGGGCGACGACGAGTGCTCAGCGAAGCTTCCAGGTGGTGGCGCGGGCATCGCGAACTCTTCGGCCGCGAGTACGTCGTGGGGCTCGGCGATCCCCGTGGGATCGTCGGGCAGCGACACCGGATCGCGCCGGAGCGCCGGATCAGGCGCCGGCATCGCGAACTCATCGGCGGCGAGGACGTCGTGCGCAGACTCCTTCTTGGGTCCGTTGGCCACGGGCATGCGGAGGCATGATTGCAGAACGGTGCGCGGCCCGCAGGCGCCCGGCCGCGGGGTTGGAGCACCGCCCGCCCGAGCCGGCACACCCGCCCACCCGAGCCGGCACGCCCGCCGTCGCGGCTCGATATCTCAGCGAGCTAGACTTAGATCCGTGCATCCATGATGCTATGCTTGCTTACGTTGAATAAGTCTCTATCGAAAGTAAAGGATTGAAAAGAGATGAGTCGTCTCCTCTTAGTTCCGCTTGACGACACAGTGGTCTTCCCAGGTTTTTCTCTGACCCTTGCGATTGACGCGGGCGACGAGGAGAAGGTTCTCCTGGTCTCGCGTCACCAGAACGAGTTCGCGTCCGTGGGCACGGTCGCCGAGGTGTCGGACCGTGTCCGCCTTCCGGGCGGCGCCAAGGCTGTCTCGCTTCAGGGGCTGCATCGAGGCGTCGCGGGTGCCGCGGAGAGCGTTCCCGACGGGCGTCTTTACGTCGAAGTTGACGAGCGCCCCGATCCCGTCCCGGTCGACGGCAAGACGAGGAACCTCGAGCGCGAGTACCGCGCGCTGGTCGAGGAGATCCTCGAGCTGCGCGGCGACGATGGCCGCGTCGCGGCGTTCGTCCGATCGATCAGCGAGCCGGGCGCGCTCGCCGACACCTCCGGATATTCTCCGGACCTCAGCTACGAGCAGAAGCTGAACCTGCTCCAGACACTCGATCCGACTGAGCGGCTCGAGCTTGCGCTTGGCTATCAGCGTGAGCGGCTCGCGGAGCTTCAAGTCCGCAAGCGGATTCGTGAAGACGTCGAGTCCGGCGCCGAGAAGCAGCAGCGCGAGTACTTCCTGCGCAAGCAGATGGATTCGATCCGCAAGGAGCTCGGCGAAGACGACGGGTCCGTCGTCGAGGAGTACCGCACCAAGATCGAAGAGGCCGGAATGCCGGAAGCCGTCCGCGAGCAAGCCGACAAGGAGCTCGGCAGGCTCGAGCGACTTGGCGAGCAGAGCGCCGAGTCGAGCGTGATCCGTACCTACCTCGACTGGCTGATCGCCGTGCCGTGGAGCAAGCGCTCGGATGAGCGGCTCGACCCCGGGCACGCCCGGGAGGTCCTCGACAAGGATCACGCCGGCCTCGAGGACGTGAAGGACCGGATCGTTGAGTACATCGCAGTCAAGAAGCTCCGCCAAGAGCGCGGGATCACCGAGGACAAGCGCTCCGGCGCGATCCTCACGCTGATCGGACCGCCGGGAACCGGCAAGACGTCGATCGGCGAGTCGATCGCCCGCGCAACCGGCAGGGAGTTCGTGCGGATGTCGCTCGGTGGCGTTCGCGACGAGGCCGAGATTCGCGGCCACCGGCGCACCTACATCGGCGCCCTGCCAGGGCGCCTGGTTCGTGCCCTCCGCGACGCCGGAACGATCAACCCGGTGATCATGCTCGACGAGGTCGACAAGGTCGGCGCCGATTGGCGCGGCGACCCCAGCTCGGCGCTGCTCGAGGTGCTCGACCCGGCGCAGAACCACAGCTTCCGCGACCACTACCTGGACGTCGAGCTCGACCTGAGCAACGTCCTGTTCATCGCCACGGCGAATGTCGCGGACACGATCCCCGGCCCGCTGCTCGACCGGATGGAGGTAATCCGCTTCGACGGATACACCACCCGGGAGAAGGTTGCGATCGCCCGTGGATACCTGTGGCCGCGCCAGCTCGAGCGAAACGGGCTGCACGCCGAGGAGGTTGAGATCTCCGACGAGCTGCTCGAGCGCATCGCGACCGAGTACACACGCGAGGCGGGCGTCCGCCAGATGGAGCGCGAGCTCGGGACGCTGCTGCGTAAGACAGCCACGACGATCGCGTCTGGCACGACCACACCCGTCGTGCTCGATCTCGACGCCGTCAGGGACGCCCTCGGGCGTCAGCGTCACTTCCAGGAGTCGGCGATCAGGACCGCTGTGCCAGGTGTGGCAACGGGCCTAGCGGTGACGGGCACCGGCGGAGACGTCCTGTTCGTCGAGGCCACGGCGATGCAGGGCAAGCCAGGCCTGACGCTGACCGGTCAGCTCGGCGACGTGATGAAGGAGTCGGCGCAGATCGCCCTCTCCTACGTGCGCGGGCACGCCGATGAGCTGGGCATCGAGCCCAACGCGTTCGAAGAGCGGACGTTCCACGTCCACGTTCCGGCGGGAGCGATTCCCAAGGACGGCCCGAGCGCTGGCGTCACGATGGTGACCGCGCTTGCGTCGCTTCTCAGTGAGCGTCCGGTGAAGCACACAGTCGGAATGACCGGCGAGGTCACACTTCAGGGCCGCGTGCTGCCAATCGGCGGCGTCAAGCAGAAGGTGCTCGCCGCCCACGCAGCTGGCCTCACCGATGTGATCCTGCCCGAGCGCAACCGCGGCGACCTCGACGACGTTCCCGAGGAAGTCCGCGAAGCGATGCGGTTCCACTTCGCAATGACGATCGACGAAGTGCTGGCATCGGCACTCGAGCCGGCGGCACTCCGCTCCGCGGCGTAGATGCTTGTTGCCGGGTCCCCCGTCGCCCGCGGGGGACCCGGCATCTGCCTGACCTCGGCTGAAGCTGGCATGCCGCTACGCTCCCCGCGATGAAGATGCGCGGCGGGAGCTGGGCGGTGGGCCCCGCGGTAGGCATCGTCTTACTGGCCGCGTTCACTTCAGCAGCGGGTGGCGCTTCGTCGCGGGCGGGAGGCCCGCACGGACTGCAAGTGATCGGGCGATCGGCGCGCTCGCTGACGGTCAGCTGGCGCGCAGGTCGAGGACGCGCCCAGGTGCGTTTGCGCGCCCGGGGAAGCTGGCGACTCGTCGCGAAGACAACCCGCCACCACGCTCGACTGCGTGGGTTACGGCCAGGCACGGAGTACAGGATCGAGGTCCGTATCTGCCGCACCCGCTGCTCGCGGTGGTCACGGCCCCTGCAAGCGCGCACCGGGAGGAAACCCGGCTCGCCGGGGTCGCCGGGGTCGCCCGGCCCGGGGTCTGGCCCGCCCCCGCCCGGCGGTGGAACCGGCGGGCTGCCACCCGGGGTCGGAACGGGCGGCTGCCCCGTGTTTCCCGCGAGCAACCCCTGGAACCAGGACATCTCGAGCTGGCCGGTGGACCCGATGTCGAGCGCCTACATCCAGACAGTCGACGGGCTTGGCAAGAATCACTTCCTTCACGCAGACTTCGGCTCGGACCCCTCGTACGGGATCCCGTACATCATCGTTCCGGCGACACAGCCGCGCGTTCCGGTCCTGTTCAACCAATCCCCGGCCGAGAGCGATCCCGGGCCCTACCCGATTCCGCTGAACGCCCCGATTGAAGCTGGGAGCGACCAGCACGTGATCGCGCTGCAGGCGGGCACCTGCAAGCTGTATGAGATGTACGCGGCGAGCGCCGGTACGAACAGCTGGACAGCTGGATCAGGCGCGGTGTTCGATCTGACCTCGAACCGGCTTCGGCCCGACGGCTGGACCTCGGCCGACGCGGCCGGGCTGCCGATCTTTCCCGGGCTGGTGCGGCGCGACGAAGTCGCAACTGGAAAGATCGATCACGCCCTCCGGGTCACGGTTCAAGCAACCCAGAGCGGGTTCATCCATCCCGCCACGCATTTCGCCTCTAGCAGCAGCGACCCCAATCTCCCACCGATGGGGCTCCGAATACGGCTGAAGGCGACCTTCGACCTCAGCCCCTACCACGGCGAGGCACTGGTGATCCTGACAGCGCTGAAGCACTACGGGATGTTCGTCGCCGACAATGGCAGCAACTGGTTCATCTCAGGCGCCACGGATACCGGTTGGGACGACACCGACCTCAACCAGCTGAAGTCCGTGCCCGCGAGCGCGCTCGAAGCGGTCCAGAGCGGGCCGATTCAGACTGGGTAGCGAGCTGGGGGCGGTCCCGGCGACGATCGTGGGGTAAGTTGTCTTCATGACCATGATTTCCACCGCCCCAGAAGAGCAGCGCGTCATCGAGGAGGTGCCCAAGCAGCTGTACATCGGCGGCGAGTGGCGAGACGGCGCGAAAGGAACACTTGCAGTCGAGGACCCCTCCACCGGAGAGCCGCTGTGCGAGGTCGCCAACGCGTCGACCGACGACGCGAAAGCTGCGCTAAGCGCAGCTGTCGACGCCGGCCCGGAGTGGATCAAGTGCCCGCCCCGCGAGCGAGGAGAGATCCTGAGGCGGGCGTTTGACTCCCTGATCGAGCGCCAGGACGAGCTGGCCACGCTGATGACGCTCGAGATGGGAAAGCCCGTCAAGGAATCGAAGGCCGAGATCGTCTACGCGGCCGAGTTCCTGCGCTGGTACTCCGAGCAGGCTGTGCGAATCGACGGTCGCTACGCCGTCGCGTCGAACGGTCAGGGCCGGCTGCTGACAATGAAGCAGCCCGTCGGGGCATGCCTGCTGATCACCCCTTGGAACTTCCCGATGGCGATGGGGACCCGCAAGATCGGTCCTGCGATCGCGGCGGGTTGCACGATCGTCGTCAAGCCGGCCAAGCAGACGCCGCTGTCGATGCTGATGCTCGCCAAGATCCTCGAGGAGGCAGGACTGCCCGGGGGCGTCCTGAATCTCGTGACCGCCTCGTCTTCGAGCGAGACGATGGCGCCGCTGATCGCCGACCCACGACTGCGCAAGCTGTCCTTCACCGGCTCGACCGAGATTGGCCGCAAGCTGATGGAGCAGGCATCGGAGAACCTTCTCCGGCTGTCGATGGAGCTCGGCGGCAATGCGCCGTTCCTGGTGTTCGAGGATGCTGACCTCGACGCCGCCGTCGAGGGGGCGATGCTGGCAAAGATGCGGAACACCGGCGAGGCCTGCACCGCGGCGAATCGCTTCCACGTTGCCGACGCCATCGCCGACCAGTTCGCCGAGAAGCTCGCCGAACGCATGTCGTCGCTGAAGGTCGGACGCGGCACCGAGGAGGGCGTCGACGTCGGTCCGCTGATCGACGAGAACCAGCGCCAGAAGGTCTCCGAGCTGGTGGAGGATGCAGTCACTCGGGGGTCGCGGGTGCTGGTCGGAGGCCACGCCAAGGAGGGCGCCGGTTACTTCTATGAGCCGACCGTGCTTGCCGACGTGCCCGAGGACGCAGAGCTACTGCGCGAGGAGATCTTCGGCCCTGTCGCGCCCGTCAGGGGATTCGCCGATGAGGACGAGGCAATCGCGGCGGCAAACGCCACGGAGTTCGGCCTGGTCGCCTATGTCTTCACCAGCGATCTGAAGCGCGCCCTGCGCGTGGTGGAGAAGCTCGAGACCGGCATGATCGGCCTGAATCAGGGAATGGTCTCGAATGCCGCGGCCCCGTTCGGCGGCATCAAGCATTCTGGCTTCGGCCGGGAGGGCGGCCCGGAAGGCATCGAGGAGTACCTCGAAACCAAGTACGTGGCGATCAACCTCTGACCGGGTGGGAACGGGGGACGCGATTTCAGGCCCCCTGAGTGCCGCTTCTACGCCGCGCCTCGGTTCCTGCCCCGCGGTGTCGAGATACCTAGTGCGCGTCGAGACCTGGGCTTCGACGGCGACACGTGTAACGGTTCTCCGCGTGGGCGCCGGCCAGGATGCCCCCGTTCGTGGATGCAAAAGCGTCGTCAGGTGTGCATGTCGCGAGATAGGTGCCAGTTTGGACATGTCCAGTCCGCCGTGGTGTCCGCGGCTGCCCCATGGTTGAATAGGCGCGGCATCGTGTACCAG
>JALYZY010000113.1 GCA_030948665.1 Actinomycetota bacterium
GGCGGATCCTTGCGGTCAGTGCAACAGTAGCTCGCCGAGGCGTTCGTTGGGGTTGTAGAAGCCGAGGCGTTTGCGGGGTCGGTCGTTGAGCTGTTCGGCGACGTGGTCGAGGTCGAGCTCGGTGAGGTTGGCGAGGTCGGTGCCTTTGGGGAAGTACTGGCGTAGCAGCCCGTTGGTGTTCTCGTTGGTGCCACGCTGCCAGGGCGATTTGGGGTCACAGAAATAGATCTCGATGCCGGCGTCGATTCGGACTTGTTTCCAGTCGCGCATCTCGGGGCCTTGGTCCCAGGTCAGTGACCGGCGCAGCGTGTCGGGCAGGGTTTGGATCTTGGCGGCGAGCGCGGGCGCGACCTGCTCGGGCTTGTAGCCGTCGGGCAGGTGCACCAGCAGCGCGTAGCCGGTCGAGCGCTCCACCAGGGTGCCGATCGCGGTCTTGTTGGCTTTGCCGATCATCAGGTCACCTTCCCAGTGGCCGGGCACGGCGCGGTCATCGGCCTCCTGGGGACGATCGGCGATGTTGATCATGTCGCGCGGGCCGTTGTGCGCGGCGGGCTTGCGGCCGGGGTGACGCAGCTTTCGTCCGGTCCGCAGACACTTGGTCAGCTCGCGACGCAGCGCGCCTCGAGAGGTCACATACAGTGACTGATAGATCGTCTCGGTTGACACCCACATCTCCGGGTCAGCAGGGAACTTCACGCGCAGGCGCCCCGCGATCTGCTCGGGAGAGTACCGGCGCTCAAGCAGATCCTCGACGATCGCTCGCAACCGCTGGTTGACCCAGAGCTTGGCCGGCTTGGGGCGACTGGCTCGCTGCCACGCCAGCGCGTGCGCGCTGGTCGCCCGGTACTCGCAGCGTCGATCGGTGTTGCGTGACAGCTCGCGCGAGACGGTCGACGGTGAGCGACCCAGCCGCCGGGCGATGCACCGCAGCGACTCTCCGCGGGCGCGACCCAACGCGATCTCCTCGCGCTCTGAGAAGGTCAGACACCGGCCCTTCAGCCCGCGGCCGCGACGCGGCCGGATCCCGCTCTCGGCCATGATCCACCGCCGGCCCTTCACCCTATAAGTCCCGACGCCCTCCGCGGCGGCGGTGATGAACCCACCGGCCTGCAACGCCGCCCAGAACGGCTGGATGACCTCCGGGCGCATCCGCGAGTTGAACATGACCATCGACGCTCCGATCCTCGAGATGGAGGGCCATCCTCGGAGGCGCCCCGGACGCGATCGCCGTCATCACCGTCGCTCTACGAGCTCCGGCTCGACGACGACCGCGTCCGGCTTAGCCCTCGTCAACCGGCTACAAGCCAGCGGCTACCGAGAACACCCTGTTGCGATCACCGCGAGAACCCAGGCAACGATCAACGAACAACGGCTCGCGAGGCGCGGCCCTGAGATTGGTGAGTCTCAGAGCCCGGCACCGCGACGGCGAGAGCTCTGCTCTTCGTCTGACGCGCTACTTCTGCCGCCACGGGCTCGAGCAGCCGGCGGCCGCGATGCGCCATCTCCTGCTGATCGTCCGAACTCGGAACCAGGGGATGGACTTTTTGCATCGACCTCCGCTTGCGTGAGCGTCGCGTTGCCGTTGCTCCGACTGTCCGAGGAGGCGGCTCGTCCGAGGTTCTTCGAGCGCAGCGAAGATTCGACCGTTGTTCAACCCACCGGTTTGCACTCGCGGACTCCCGCAATCGGAGTCCGGCCGAACAGGTCAACTCCGCGGGAAGATTTCCCGGGCCGGGGGACCCGGCATATCCCCGACACCCGGTCGGACGTCTTGCGACGACGCGTTGTATTGGATCCCGGCCGAACCGGTCGATTCACCGGCGAATTTCCCGCTGACAGGACCCGCAGATACTGGCGTTTACCCATCTCGAGGGGTGCCAATGGGTGAGGGAACCTTTGTTCCCTAACCCAACCTGGCAAACACGCAGGCCTCCTCTAGTAGCAGCGCGCACGTCTGGCCCGGCACAGCCGTCGTCAGGGGCGCGAAGCGCTACAGTACGACGCGAGCGTGGGGGTGGCCGCGCATGAGCAGCAGTTGGCGATTGCGCGGAGTGACAGACAGTCGTTGGTAGTGGGTGACGCGGTGAATGGTCGGTGCGCGGCGCGCCGGGGCCGCTGACCGCCGCGTCCATGCCCGCCCTGCGACACTCAGGTGATCGTGGTCCAAATGCGTCTCGGTGCGGGATCAGCCAGGGCTTGCTGGGCGGGAGCGTGACCAGCGCGGGCATGTGTCGCGGCTTTACTCGCGCACGATGCTGAGA
>JALYZY010000121.1 GCA_030948665.1 Actinomycetota bacterium
GAGGGGTCGTTCGGCGGCGACGGGAAGCAGCCCCAAGTGACGCTACGCATGCACGTTCGCCACGAGGCGATGTTTCGCTGGCTTACGAAGCGGTTCCCGGAGAGTCGTCTCTACGGGCCCTATCACCACGGCGGCCGGTCCTACTTTCAGTGGATGGCTCGCGGGACGGTCCTGGTGCGCGATCTCCTTCCCTTGCTCGAGGTAGAGGTGACGGACACGCTGGACGGCCACGCCGCCGAGCGGTTCCGGGACATGTGCTCTCGATACGCGGGGTTTATCGCGCGCGAGCGAGAGCGCCAGGAGCGGCAAGAGCGTGGCTAGCTTCCAGGTGCGCGGGGAAATTCCGTGACCAGCGCGTTAACCCGCGGTCGGGTCCGCACACTGGCGGAGCGCTTCGCACTCGGATCGGATGCTCCCGCCAAGCTGACCCGGCTTCTCGAGCTGGTCACATCGGACCCGACCGCGCCAACGACGATCCGAGATCCGACGCGAATCCTGGAGGACCATTTCGCCGACTCGCTCGTGGCGCTCGAAGTCGATCAGGTTCGAGATGCCCAGAATGCCGCCGACCTGGGCTCTGGGGCCGGATTTCCCGGGCTCCCGCTCGCGATCGCGCTTCCGTCTCTAAATGTCACGCTCCTTGAGAGCTCTCGGCGCAAGTGCGAGTTCATCGAGCGAGCGATAGCCGCGTGCATGATCCAGAACGCAAGCGTCGTCTGCGGCCGCGCTGAATCCTGGCGCGAAGGCCTCGGCGGCATGGACCTGACCACCGCCCGCGCGCTGGCACCCATTCCGGTCGTGGCCGAGTACGCGGCCCCGCTGCTGAGGGTGGGAGGGACGCTGGTCGCGTGGCGCGGCAAGCGGGATGCCGCGGCGGACCACTCGGGCGCCAGCGCCGCAGAGCAGCTCGGCCTCAAGCGGTTGGAGCTGCGCGCGGTGCGGCCGTATCCAGCCGCCGAACACCGGCACCTGGACCTCATGGTGAAGGTGAGGGAGACACCTTCGCGCTTCCCCCGGCGGCCAGGCGTCGCGGGGAAGCGGCCGCTTGGCGTCGACGCCAGGTCTGACCGGCTGAATCGCTAGCTTGGTCGGCGATGGGCACGGTGTATGCGATCGCCAATCAGAAGGGCGGGGTCGGTAAGACGACAACCGCCGTCAACCTGGCCGCGTGCGTCGCCGAGGCCGGTTACGAGACGCTGCTGATCGACATCGACCCGCAGGCGAACGCCACTCTCGGCCTGGGGATCGACAAACAGTCCTCGAGGACGGTCTACAACGTGCTCACGGGTGAGGCACAGCTGGATGAAGTCATCCGCGAAACGGAGATCGAGCGCCTCTGGGTCGTGCCCGCAGGGCCGGACCTCGCGGGTGCTGCGGTCGAGCTGCCACGAGTGGCGGGCTCGGAGACGCGGCTCCGGGACGCGCTTTCCGGGGTACGCGCGCGGTTCGCGTTCACATTGCTCGACTGCCCCCCCTCGCTCGGCCCGCTGACCGTCAATGCGCTTGTGGCCGCCGATCGGGTGATCGTCCCGGTCCAAGCCGAGTATTTCGCCCTCGAGGGCCTGGCCGGCCTGCTCGACACCCTTTCGCTGATCCAGAGGGAGATGAATCCGCACCTGAGTGTCGCCGGGATGCTGCTCACGATGCATGACAGCCGGACTCGCCTGGCCCACGACGTCGAGCGGGAGGTCCGCGAGCACTTTCCGGAGCTGGTGTTCGACACGGTGATTCCCAGGAACGTCCGGATCGGGGAAGCACCGAGCTTTGGCAAGCCCGTCATCCACTACGACCGTTACTGTGCGGGCGCGGATGCATACTTCGAGCTGGCGAGAGAGGTGGCCGCCCGTGGCTGATGGCTCGGCAGTGATGGGTCGGGGACTTGCCGCGATTCTCTCGGCCGCTCCCGCACCCGATCGCGAGGAGCTGCGCCACATCGCCGTTGAGCTCATCACTCCCTGTCCAGAGCAACCCCGCCGCGCGTTCGACCGAGAGGCACTCGTGGCCCTGGCGGAGTCGATCCGCCACCGTGGGGTTCTTCAGCCGGTACTGGTCAAGCCTTTGGCGGGAGGACGCTACGAGCTGATGGCCGGGGAGCGCCGGTGGCGTGCCGCCCGGATCGCACAACTCGAGACGATTCCGGCGATCGTCCGGCGCGATGAGGACGCTGCGTCCCTGGAGATCGCGCTCGTCGAAAACATGGCGCGGGAGGATCTGAATCCCGTCGAGGAGGCGCGAGCCTGCGCCGCACTCGTCGAAGAGCTCGGTTTGACCCGCGAGGAGGTTGGCCGCAGAGTTGGACGGAGCCGGGTTGCCGTCAGCAACCTGATCCGCATCTTGGATCTCCCGGATGAGGCTCTCGAGCTGATCGAACGCGGGGAACTCAGCGAGGGCCACGGTCGAGCCCTGCTGATGACCCCTGATCACGCCGTACGTCGGTCTCTGGCGCGAGCCGCAGTGCACGGGCGCTGGTCTGTACGTGAGCTTGAGGCCAAGACGAGGGCTGCCGACACGCCCCGCCCACGGAGAGTCGCCGAGAGAAGGAACTCGCCCTTGCATCCAGACCAGGCGGTGGCGGCGGCCACGATCGCAGACGAGCTCGGCACCGCGCTCGGGTGCGCGCTTGACGTCACAGTCGATCGTGCCGGCGGCTATCGCGCGCAGCTCCGTTTCCGATCGCTCGACGAGGCGCTTGCTCTCGCTCGCGCGCTCAGGAACGTCAGGGATGCGGCCTGAGGCGCTCCGCCGGGGGCCGACTGCGCCGAGTAGCTCGCGACGACCCTGATCGCTCCTCCTCGAGGGCGGCGAGCACTCTACGCAGGGCGGATCTAGAGTGCTCGCGCGATGGACAGCGTCCTGATCTCCCACGAGCAGGATTTTCCGCGGTGGTATCAGGATGTGATTGCCAAGGCACAGCTCGCGGAAGACGGACCTGCGCGCGGGACGATGGTGATCCGGCCCTGGGGCTATGCAATCTGGGGAGCGGCTGCAGGCGGCGATCGATGAGCGAATCATGGCCACCGGGGCCCAGAACGCCTACGCTCCACTGCTGATTCCAGGGGGGTTTCTTCGTCGCGAGGCCGAGCACGTGGAGGGCTTCAGCCCCCCAGCTCGCGGTCGTCACTCACGGCGGCGGCAAGCAGGTGGAAGAACCCGCCGTGGTTCGCTCCCGCAGGCGACCGCGCTTCGCGATTCGCGGGCACGGATGGCCCATGCCGTTGATGAAGCGCTTGAGCTTGCAGCCGACGGCTTCGCCCTGCTCCCCTGGCGACTCTGCGGCGACCAGGGCGAGGGCCGGCTGGCCGGCGAAGGGATCTCGGTCCGGTGCCTTGTCCGCGAGGACCGACAGCCGGTTGATGATCCTGAGGCCGAGGGCGTTCAGGCGCTCCTCGCGCGCGCCTATTGACCCCTCGAGCGACGGATTGGGGCTGCTCAGACGCGCGTCTCTAGACCCCGCGGCGAGCTAGCTTTGGCTTGACGCAGTCAGGTACACTGGCATCAATGAACAATGTTGTGCGTATGACAGGGGTGCTCGATCCGCGGGAGGGGTGGACGGCCGATCGGTGCTCGATCGCGAAAGCGCTGGAAGTGGTGAGCACGCGCTCGTCGTTTCTGATCCTGCGCGAGGCGTTCTACGGGACTGAGCGCTTCGACGATTTCG
>JALYZY010000146.1 GCA_030948665.1 Actinomycetota bacterium
ACGATCCCGCAGCCGACCTCGGCGATCGGCTGGCCCGCCGTGACGATCGAGCCGACGGGCACGAGCGGCGGGTATGCGTGTCCGTAGTAGATGTAGCGGCCATTCAGCGGCCCGCCCGCGATCCGCAGCACGGGGGCTGCCGGCCCGAAGCCCGAGATCCCTTCCTTTACGATCACCCCGTTCGTGACCGCAAGCTCGACGGCGCGAGAGCCGCAAGCCGCCCCGACCGTCGAGATGTCGACCCCCTGGTCGGACGACCATGTGCTGGGCGGTGCAACAACCGACAGCGGGGCGATCGGGAACACGAACCCTTGCCCGGCGCCCAGTGCGTTGAGCTCCTTGGCGATCGCGAGCTCGCGCTTTACCTCGGCCAGAGGGACCGCGTGAGCGCTTGGGTCTCCCAACGGGGTCGGCGAGGGCGAGAACGCCTGAGGCGCCGCCCCGGCGAGCGGCTCCACCGCCTGGGGGTGCGCCTGCGGGATCGTCCCAGCGGAGCCCGCGCCCCCGCCTGAGGAGCTGCTCGACGAACCGCATCCCGCAAGGCACATCAGCGCTGCGAGAACCCCCAGAGCGGCTGTGCTAACCAGGGCTCTACACCAATCAGGCACGGGCGTAGAGCAGCCGATCGACGCTCCGCCTGACCCAAGCCACGTCGCCGAAGCGCTCGATCATCTCCGTCGCGCCGGCCGCGTGGTCGTATGCGACTCGCCGCTGCTCGAGCGAGCCGTCTTCATCGACGAGCACATCGGCGGCACGCGGATCCCCGTCAAACGGCTCCCGACGCTCCCCGGATTGATCAGCTCGATTCCACTCGGCAGCAAGCGGCGGAACTGCAGGTGGGTGTGCCCGAACATAACGCGGCGCTCGGCATCTTCGGGATGCGCGCTCCAGCGCTCGCCATTCCCCCGGATCCAGGTGGCCTCGGAGAACTCCTCGAAGCGGGTGACAGTCTCAGCCGGGAATGGGCCGAACAGCGCATAGTCCCCTCCCAGCAAGCACCGCTCGGCCCGCGCGGTGCGCGCATCGTCGAGGACCGCCTCGAGCGCAGTCAGGTTTCCGTGGATGTCATAGATGATCGCCAGCATCGGCCCCGGCTCAGCGCTGGTCCCAGCTGAATCCCCGCACCGCGAGTGCCATGCCCAGCAGCGCCCAGGCGGCGATCACCCCGAGCGCGCTGATGTTCGTGGCGATCGAGGTGCCCTTGACCATCGCCCCGGACACCCCGTCGATCAGATGCGTCAGCGGCAGTGCCTGGGCGATCCCCTTGATGAACCCGGGCGCCTTGGCGGCGTCGTAAAAGACGCCCGAGATGAGGATCACCGGCAGGAACACAGCGTTGACGTATGCGGAGGTGGATTCGAAGTTCGGGATCGCGTGAGAGAAGGCGACCCCGAGTGACGCGAAGCAAACGACTCCAGCTGTGACGAACAGAATCAGCTCGGGCCAGTCGCGCGGCCACCCGGTCCCGAAGAAGACCCGTCCCGCGACGGTGATGATCGCGATCTGAAGCGCCGTGTTAGTGACGGCATTGGCGGCGATCCCGAACAGGTAAGAGATACCTGGCATCGGCGTGCCATGGATCCGCTTCAGCACCCCCTGCTCGCGCAGGAACGTCATGTTGTAGGCGAGCGCCGTGAACGTGGTCGACATCACACTCATGCCGGCAATCCCCGGCACGATCACCCTCAGGTCGTGCCGATTACCGTGAAAAACCGCCCCGAACAAGGCCAGGAACAGCAAGGGCAGTAGGAAGTTGAAGAACGCGGCGCTGGGGTTGCGCCAGAACAGCCGCCGCTCCAGGCGGTACTGGCGCCAGGCAAGCGCCAGGATCGATGGGCTGCGCCCAGTCGCGGCAATCGGCTCGGCGGCGATCGCGTCACTCATCCCGATCCCCCGCGGTCAGCTCGAGATACACGTCCTCCAGTGTGGGACGGGTGACGGTCAGCCCCTCGAGACGCTCGCCCCGGGCGAGAGCCTGGCCGGTCAGCTCATGGAGCAGGCTCGTGGGGTCGTCGGTCTCGCGCTGCACAATCGACCCGTCGCCGTTCCGGTATGCGACGCGGGAGGGAGGGGCCCCGGGGCCGGCGCCGAGCTCTCGTGGAGCGCCTTCGACCAGGATCCGACCGTCCTTGATGATCGCCACTCGATCCGCCAGCGCCTGCGCCTCGTCGAGGTAATGGGTCGTGAGCAGGACCGTCTTTCCGAGTTCCTTCAGCGACCGGATCGTGTCCCAGGCGTTGCGGCGTGCTGCCGGATCGAACCCGGTCGTCGGCTCATCCAGGAAGATCAGCTCGGGATCGCCGACCAGCGCCAGCGCAAGATCAAGCCGTCGCAGCTGGCCGCCCGAAAGCGTCCGCGCGAGCGCATCTTCCTTGCCCTCTAGCCCAGTCAGCGAGATCACCTCCGAGACCGACCGTGGATGCGGATACATCGCGGCGAAGTGCTCGAGCGCCTCGCGAACCTTGATATGGCGGTACAGACCGGTGCTCTGAAGAACGATCCCCACCCGCGCACGAAGCTCCCGTGAGTGCTCCCCAGGATCGAAGCCCAGGACGCTCACCTCGCCTTCGCTGCGCTGCCTGTAGCCCTCGAGGATCTCGACAGTCGTTGTCTTTCCTGCACCATTGGGGCCGAGCAATCCGAACACCTCGCCGCGCCGGACTTCGAAGTCGATCCCCCGGAGTGCTGCGAAATCTCCATACGCCTTTCGCAGCGCCCGGACGCTGATAGCTTTATCCGGCACGCTCGGGATGATGCCAGCGTGCTGGTAGCGGCTGCGTGGGCCGCGTGATCGGCGAGGTAGGCAAGCACCGGTCGGCGGCTGGCATTCATCACGAGGAGACCCGCGTTGGCACGTAGTGTGAGATATACGGAGTCGCGGTGAAGCGCGTCCTCGACCTCCCCGCCTACCGGCGGCTGCTCGGCGCATACACGCTGAACGAGCTCGCGTGGGCGATCGGATCGCTGGCGCTTTCCTTCCTCATCTACCGTCGAACCGGCAGCGCCGTCGGCGCCGCGGCCTTCTTCCTGTCCGCGCAGTTCGTCCCGGCGCTGGTTGCGCCGATGCTCGTCGTGCGGGTTGACCAGCTGCACCCCCGGCGAGTGCTTCCGGGCCTGTACGCCCTCGAGGGCGTGCTCTTCCTGGCGCTGGGCTGGCTCGCTGGGCGCGCACCGGTGCCGCTGGTCCTCGGACTTGCGCTGCTGGACGGGGTGCTCGCGCTGACCGCGAGGCCGCTGGCGCGGGCTGCCACGGCCGCCGTGACTAGTCAGGCCGGCCTCCTGCGCGAGGGCAACGCGCTGATCAACACCTGCTTCTCGGTCTGCTTCATGGCCGGTCCGGCGCTGGGTGGCGCGGTCGTCGCCGCAGGCGGCGCGAGCGCTGCGCTGTTCGCAAATACCGGGCTGTTCCTGGCGATTGCGCTGAACCTGGCAATGTCTCGGCGACTTCCTGCTCCGGCAGCGGAGCGCGTCCCCACCGCCGGTCGCCTTCGCGCCGCCTTCGCATACGTCCGCCAGCGGCACGGGATCCGGGAGGTGCTGAGCCTGCAGGCAGGGGCACTTCTGTTTTTCACGCTGACGATCCCGGTCGAGGTCGTGTACGCCGAGCACTCGCTGCACGCCGGTGCGAGCGGATACGGCATCCTGATCTCCTCGTGGGGTGCGGGGGCGGTGGTCGGGAGCGCGATCTACGCACGCTGGCGTGGGCTGCCCGGCCGCGAGCTCATCGCTCTCGGCGCGCTGACGCTGGGCGTTGGTTTCCTCGTGACCGCGGCCGCACCTTCGCTGGGGTTGGCGATCGCCGGGTCGGTGATCGCGGGCGTTGGGAACGGGATCGAGACGATCGCGGCGCGGACGACGCTCCAGGAGCGGACCGAGGAGCGATGGATGGCGATGGTGATGAGCTTCAGCGATTCGCTTGACCCGATCGTGACCGGCGCGGGTATCGTCGCCGGCGGGGCGATCGCCGCGCTGGCCGGGCCGCGTGCGGCCTTGGCGACAGCCGGCTGCGGCGCGCTCGCCATGACCGTTGTGGTGTGGCTGGTCCTGGGCTCCCGCACTGCGCCTCGCGCGAGCAGGCTCGAACCGGTCAAGGCGGACGCGATGGAGCCAGTGCGCCAGTAGCGTTTGGCCCCGTGCGCGGTGGCGTTCGGCCCTCGTCCGCGAGTAGCGTTTGGCCCCCGTGCGCCGGGCGTGCATCGATATCGGATCGAATACGACGCGGCTGCTGGTCGCGGACTGCGACGGCGAGCAGCTGCAAGAGGTCCACCAGGCCCGCGCGTTCACCCATATCCGGCGTGGCATTGAGCCTGACGGGACGATCGCTGTCGCGAAGCTCGAGGAGGTAGTTGCGGTCGTCGAGGCTCACCTTCGCGACGCCGGGACGCTCGACTGCGAGGAGGTCTGCTGCGTCGCAACCGCGGCCATCAGGCGTGCCCCAAACGGCTCGGTGCTCGTCGCCGCGATCCACGACGCCTGCGGTCTGGCCACGGACGTACTCTCAGAACAGGAGGAAGCGCGCCTCGCGTTCATAGGCGCTGCCCGCACCCTGGGCCGGTCTCCGGCGGGTCCACTGGGCGTCGTGGATGTCGGCGGGGGCTCGTCGGAGCTTGTGGTCGGCACGGCGCCCGACGCGATCAGCTGGTCAGCATCGTTCGAACTCGGCTCCGGCGACCTGGCCGACGAGTTCCTGCGCTCGGATCCACCGTCGGCCGCGGAGCTCGCGAGGACGCGCGAACGGATCGCCGCGACGCTCGGAGCGGTCGAGGTGCCGCGCCCGTGCGAGGCGGTTGCGGTCGGCGGCAGCGCGGCTTCGCTTCACCGCCTTGCCGGGCCACGGCTCGACGCTGACGCGTTCGCTCGCTCCCTCGCCGTGCTGTCAGCCGAGCGCGCGGGCGACGTCGCGCGCCGCTTCGGCCTGGAGCTCGAACGGGTCCGGCTGCTGGGGGCCGGACTGTTGATTCTCGAGGCGGCCTCGCAGGCGTTCGGGGTTTCGCTCCAGGTCGGTCGTGGGGGCTTGCGGGAAGGAGTTCTGCTCGACCGGCGTCACGGCTATTGGAAGCCCACTAGCCAAAACTGATGTCACACGGCTTACGCTGGGCGTAACGACACTTCAGAGAAGGAGGATCGCATGACAGCAGGAAGCTCTACCTATAGACCGCTCGTGACGGCCGCGCTCGTGGCGTTCGCGCTAGCGCTCGCCGGCTGCGGCGGCGGTTCGTCGAGCTCGTCTTCGTCCCAACCATCGAGCACCAGCCCAGCTACGACGACGTCGAGCAGCTCGAGCTCGGCCGGAGGTATTCCACAGGGAGCAAACGCTGGAGACAAGGACGCGGACAACACCGGCGGTCCGAGCGATGGTGACGGCAATCTCTAGGAGGCTCGCTTACGCATCCCTGCTGCTCGCTCTGTGCGCAGCGGGATGCGGCAGCACCTCGGGCTCTGCGTCGCATACCAGCGCGGCAGCAAGTTCGGACTCAGCGTCGCATACGAGCGCCACCGCGGCCACGGGCGCCCTGACCTCGCAGGCGCTGAGCGAGCTGAGACCGGCGCAGGTACCCAGCGGCTGGCGGGTCGCTCGCATTCCCGACGGCGCAGTGATGCCCTATCCGCCTGGCTGGAACCTGATCCACGGCGATCGCGGAACCGCGACCGCCGCCCTGCTCGATGCTGGCCAGCGGTACCTCGGCTATCTGAACGTGACCCCGCGGCAGGCGAACGAGAAGCTGGCCGGCTGGGCGGCCTTCCGCGTGCACCACAACGCGGAAGAGGGTGAGCGCGACTTACAGACGCTGGCCTCGCGAACCGCAGTCCGGGTCCGGGGTGGACACGGCAGCTGCGTGGAGGACGCGTACAACACCTCTGCGGGGACGCGGTACATCGAGATCGCATGCCTGATCTCCGGTCCACGGACCACCGCCGTGGTGGTTGGCGCCGCCGCCCCGGGAACCTGGGCGCGGATGGCGCCAACGCTCGAACAGGCGATCTCGGCCGCTAGCGGGTGACTACCAGCCGCCGCGCCAGTCGGGACTGGCGGCGCGGCGCTTGGCTGCATCCATCCGCGCGTGCTTGCGCTTGTCGAGTCGCCACTGGATCAGCGAGAAGACGACGATTACCGTGGGGAAGAAGATGATCGTCAGGAACATCGCGTTGGTGATGACCTGATCGGTCGTGGAGCCATACCAGCCCGTGCCGCCACCGGGGTGAGCGTAGGCGGCGGGCGCCAGCGCCAGCAGGGCTGCCAGTGTCGTCAACCCGATCGCGAGGCGTGCTCTGCGCATTGCCTGAAGTCTAAGGGAGAGGCCGGCTAAGCCGCCTTGGCGGCGACCCTGCCGCTGACCGCTTCCAGTGCCTTCAGCAGCGCCGGGTTGTACTCACCCGCGAGCCAGCCGATCTCGAGGTGCTTGATCGGCGCCTCGAACACCTGGGCGTTTGCCGCTTCCGCGAGGGCCTGCTGCTTTCGCGGGGGGACCAGCTCATCGCGGGTGGTCAGCACGACCGCCACCGGCGCGCTGATCGAGTGAAGCCAGGGGCGCGAGTCGAACCGCCCGAGCTCGCGACCGGCCTCAGCGAGATCGCGGGCGGAGTGCCGCATCAGCTCGGACTGCACCCATGAGGTGTGCTCGCCCGGGGGGATGCCCGCGCGGCGAAGACCAGCCTTCCAGCTCGCGCGCGGAGCGAGTGAGAGCGTCGTACCGAGGGCGCCCATCGACTTGAACGCCCGGCGGGTTCGCGGATCCTGCCAGTGCTGGGCGGTTGCGCTCAGAACGAGCCCGTGGACTGTATCGCCGTGATCGCGAGCGAGCAGCTGTGCGATTGCCCCGCCCATCGAGTAGCCCACGACGAGCGCAGGCGCGAGATCGAGCGCTCGTAGCGCCGCCGCGGCGTCGTCTGCGCAGTCGATCAGCCGGAAGTCGGTCAGGGCGCGCAGACCGCGGCCGTGCCCGCGGTGGTCGATTGCCAGCACCCGGTAGCCGGCGCCGCGAAGCGCTCCGTACACGGCCCACCAGTTCAGGTCGGCGCTTGCCATCCAACCGTGCAGGAGCATCACCACTGGCCCATCGCCGCCGGTGTCGCGCAGGAACAGCTCACCGCGATCCGGGATCAAGACCGTGCGAGCCGGCGGCATCTCCGCGGGCGGAACTGGGGGGGACGCGGGCACGCTCACGAGCGCGCATGCTACTCGGCGGCGGTGGTTACGCTGGTTTGCAGATGGCAGTCGTTATCGCATCCGACCTGGGAAAGGACATCGCCGGCGAGCCGCTGCTGCGGGGGATCTCCTTCAAGCTCGAGCGCCGCGATCGGATGACGCTGTCCGGGCGCAATGGCGCCGGTAAGACGACGCTGCTGCGGATGCTCGCGGGCGAGGCGGGCGTCGATCAAGGCGAACTGGTCCTGGCCAAGGGCATCAAGGTGGCCCTACACGATCAGCGGCCTCCGCGCGAGCGCGAGCTGACGCTGCGCGACTACGTGCTGTCGGGCGCGCAAGAGCTCGTAGCGATCGAGCAGGAACTGCAAGCGCTCGAGCAGGCGATGGCCAGCGGCGACCACGAGGAGGCCACGCTCAGCCGCTATGCCGATGCCCAAGCGCGGCTCGAGCACGCGGGTGGGTACGGTTGGCGTGAGCGCGCGCTGGCCACGCTGCACGGACTGGGCTTTCGCGACAGGGTCGACCTCGACCGCCCGCTCCGCACCTTCTCCGGCGGCGAGCTGACTCGCGCCAGCCTCGGGCGGACGCTGGCCGGCGGCCCCGACCTGCTGCTGCTCGACGAGCCGACCAACCATCTGGACATCGCATCGCTCGAATGGCTCGAGCAGCACTTGGTCTCGCTGGACGCCGCGGTGGTGCTGGTCGCGCACGATCGCTGGTTCCTCGAGGCGGTGGGAACGTCGGTGCTCGAGCTCGAGGCCGGAGGCGGGAAGTTCTTCCCCGGGTCATGGCACGCGTGGCGGAAGGAGAAGGCGGCTCGCGACCTGGCGCTGGGGCGAGCGATTGAGCGCCAGCAGGCCGAGATCGAGCGCCTCGAGCGGTTCGTCACTCGCTTTCGCGCCGGAACCCGCGCTCGCCAAGCGCAGTCGCGGGCCAAGAAGCTTCAGAAGATCGAGCGGATCTCGGCTGACCCCCGCGACCGCGCGGGGCCCCGGATCGCGTTCAAGCCCCCTGAGCGCAGCGGCCGCGTGGTATTCGAGCTCTCGGGCGCCAACATTGCTGTGGGGGACCGCGTATTGCTGTCCGACGGCGAGCTGTGGCTGGAGCGCGGCGAGCACGTCTCGCTGGTCGGCTCCAACGGAGCCGGCAAGACGACGCTGATCGAGGCGCTGGCCGGACGTCGGCCGATCGCCGGCCCGGACGGCAACGGTGATGGGGGGACGACGGACGGCGGGCCGGTCGTGGCCGGAAAGCTCAGCACCGGGCACAACGTCAAGGTCGGCTACCTCTCCCAGCACGCCGAAGAGCTCCCGCTCGCTCTGGGGCCGCCCACTCGGCATCCGGCCTCGCGCAAGGCCGGGCGGCCCCAGAGTCATCCGGCTGCCCGGACCGTGCTCGAAGCGACGCAGCACCTGACGGGCCTGCCGCCGAACAAGGCACGCGCGCTGCTCGGGCGATTCCTGTTCGGTGGCGAGGACGCCGAGAAGCCACTCGATGGACTCTCCGGCGGCGAGCGGCGGCGCCTGTCGCTGGCGATCCTCGTCCACTCCGGGGCCAACGTGCTGATCCTCGACGAGCCCACGAACCATCTCGACCTGGAGAGCCGGGAGGCGCTCGAGCAAGCGCTGTCGGGGTTCCCCGGGTCGCTGCTGCTGGTCTCACACGATCGCGCGCTGCTCGACGCGGTCGGGTCGCGCACGGTCGCGTTCGAGGACGGGACGCTCGAGAGCCACCTCGGCGGCTGGCCGGAGTACATGCGCATCCGTGAGGAGCGCCAGCGCGAGCGAACCCGAGCAGCTGCCGCCAAGCCCAGGCCACGCCGCGAGCGTCCCGCCACGGTAGGACCGGCTGGTGGGGGCAAGGGCCGATCCGGGGCTGGCCCTGGGGCGATCGAGCGGCAGATCGAGGAGGCCGAGGCGGCGCTGCGGGCAATCGAGGACGAGCTGGCCGACCCAGCTGCATGGGGGACCCCCCAGCAGAGCGCGCGCTCGACCGCGCGCCACCGCGCCGCCCAAGCGACGGTCGACGAGCTGTATTCGCGATGGGAGCGGACCGCCGGCTGAGCGCCGGCGCTGAGCGCCGCCGGCGAGCCGCGTCCAGCGCCGTCTCTACACTGAGCCTCATGCCAGCGCGGGTACGGGTCGCTCTGATCGACGATGACAGCGGTCTGGTCAAGGTCCTCGAGCGGCGCTTCGAGGCGCTCGGGTGGAGCTGGGAGCAGATCGCCTATGCGGCGGGCACGCAAGAGCTCGCGGCGATGCGGATCCATGTGCTGGTCGTGAACCCCGCCATCACCGGCCTGGCATACATTGAGCGCGTGGCGGAGGCCCTACCAGGCCTGGCGCTGATCGCGTGCGGGCCTCCGGCACCCGTCTCCGAGCGGGTCAGGCTGCTGCGCTCCGGCGGGGATGACTGGATCGCCAAGCCGTGCCATCCGGAGGAGCTTGTGGCGCGGATCGAGGCGGTTCTCCGGCGGCGCCGCGCAGGGGAGCTTCCCGCCGATGACGCGGCGCTCGTCGCGGGCGAGCTCGAGATCCGCGCAGACCGCTTCGATGCCTACGTCGGTGAGCGAACCGCGGGTCTATCGCGCAGGGAGTTCGAGCTGCTGCGTCACCTCGCCCAGGCCGATGGCCGTGTGCTCGAGCGCGAGGAGATCTACCAGCGGGTGTGGGGCTACACGATGGTCCGCGGCGATCGCTCGGTCGACGTGTTCGTCCGAAAGCTCCGCCAGAAGCTCGAACGGGTCTCAAGTGGCTGGCGCTACGTCCACACGCACTTTGGCGTCGGTTATCGGTTCGCCGCCGAGCCCATCGAGCCGCTGGCCGGGGTGACGCAGGCCCCCGCACCGGCAAATACCTCGCGGCAGGCTGAGCGGGATCTGGTGAGGCTATGACGGGACGCATGACAACGCTTCGGAACGTCGCGATCGTCGCGGTGATCGCGGCGCTGGTCGTCGTGGTCCCGGGAGGCGGTCCCGCCGCCTCGGTCCTGACCCAGGCGGTGTCTCTGACGTTCCTCGCGGGGCTGGGGTGGATTGCCACGATTCAGTATCGCCAGCACCGGGTTGAGCTGTACTCGCTCGGGGATCGGCGGCGTCTGATCTTGTATCTGGCGGTGGGCGTCGTGACGCTCACTCTGACCGGGACTCACAAGCTGTGGGCTAGCTCCGCCGGTTCGGTTGCCTGGCTGGCGCTGATCGCGGGGTCAGCGTATGCGGCGTTCGCGGTGATTTGGTCAGCGCGTCGCTACTAGCGCACCTACCGGCGTTCCGGTGAGACGACTCAGGCTGGCCGGCGTGGCGATGGTCATCGTCGGAGCGCTGCTGCTGTTCGGGTCGCTGTTCCTGACCTGGAGCCACCAGTTCTCGACGGCCGTCCTGGCGCAATGGGGGGCGTCCCCAGTGCTGGCCGGGATACCGCGAAACCCGACTGCATGGCAGCTCTACTCGGCCACCGATGTGCTGCTGGCGGTGCTTGCCGTCGCGCTTCCGATCGTCGCGTTCGCGGGACGTCGCCGGGGGCGGCTGGTGATCCTCGCGGCCGCGGGCGTTGCGCTCGCCTTCGTGATCCACGCGCTGAATGTGCCGCCGACAAATCGTGCGACGTTCTTCGAGGCTGCCGTCCACGTTCCCACGATGCCCATGGCGGGTGCGGGCGAGGCGGTCGCGGCAGCAGGCCTAGGCACCGCGATCATCGGGTTGCTTCTAACCCTGGGCGCCCGCTGATCTGGCTCACTTTCGGCCCCACGGTGGGCCTCAACGTAAGGCGGATGCCCGTGCCTATCCTCGTTCCTGGATGACCACGAAGCCCGAGAAGCTCCCCGACCAGCCAGGCGTCTACCTGTTCCGCGACAGCCGCGGCAAGGTCATCTACGTCGGTAAGGCGAAGTCGATCCGCAAGCGCGTCGCCTCGCACTTCTCGAACCCCAGCACCAGAGGCGGCCCCGACCTGGTCGAGATGATCGACCACGTCGAGGCGCTGGTCGTCCACACAGAGTCGGAGGCGCTGCTCGCCGAGCAGAACTTCATCAAGCAGTACAAGCCGCGCTTCAACATCCGCCTGCGCGACGACAAGTCCTATCCCTACATCGCGATCTCGCTCGATGAGGACTTCCCGCGGGTGTACTTCACCCGGGAGCGCCACCGCCGAGACCGCGTCTACTTCGGCCCGTACAGCAACGCCAAGCGGGTCCGCTCGACGCTCGAGGTCCTCGGAAAGGTGTTCATGTTCCGCTCGTGCGAGGGCCCGGAGCCCGGCCGGCGCAGCGGCTCCCCGTGCCTGGACTACTACATCAAGCGGTGCGAAGCTCCTTGTGTCGGGTACGTCAGCCGCGAGGAGTACCGGCGCGGGATCGACGGGGTGATCGACTTTCTGTCTGGCCGCTACCGCGAGATTGAGCGGAGCCTCGAGCGCTCGATGCGCGAGGCCGCCGCCGAGCAGCGCTTCGAGGACGCCGCCCGGGAGCGAAACCGCCTGCGCGCGGTCAAATCGCTGCTGGAGCGCCAGCGGGTCTCTAACGATGGCGTCGGCACGCTCGACGCGATCGCCGTCGCGGTCGCCGACGGCGAGGCGAACGCGCAGGTCTTCCAGGTGCGCGACGGGGTGCTCTCAGACCGCCAGAGCTTCTACCTCGACAACGAGGCCGGTGGCGGGATCGCCGATGTCGCTGAGGCGTTCATCCTCCAGTACTACACGAGCGCGATGATGGTTCCGCCGCTGCTGGTGGTCCAGCGCGAGCTCGGCCAGGCGCCGGTGCTCGCGCAGGCCCTCGCCGAGCGCCGCGGGTCGGCGGTCGAGATCCGCCCGGCCGAGCGCGGTGACAAACGCCGGATCCTCGAGCTCGCCGAGCGAAACGGGAAGCTCGCACTCGACCAGGAGAAGCTCCGCTCCGAGCGCCGCCGCCAGCAGCGGGTGGAGGCGCTCGATGCGCTCCAGCGAGCGCTAGGGCTCGACTCGATCCCTCTGCGGATCGAGTGCTTCGACATCTCGACGCTGATGGGGACCAACACCGTGGCCTCGATGGTGGTGTTCGAGGGCGCCGCCCCGAAGAAGTCCGACTACCGCCGCTTCAAGGTGCGCGGCCTCGAGGGCAACGGGGTTCCCGACGACTTCGCGGCGATGGAGGAGGTGCTCTCGCGGCGGATGGCCCGCTGGGAGCAGCAGCGCGAGGTCTCCCCGCACCACAAGGAGTACGACCCGAGCTTCGCGGCGCTGCCGAACCTGATCGTGATCGATGGCGGCAAGGGCCAGCTGTCGGCCGGGGTCCGCGCGCTGCATGGGTTCCGCGAGCACGGGGTGACGGTCATCTCGCTGGCCAAGCGGATCGAGGAGGTGTTCATCCCCGGGCGGCAAGCGCCCCTACGGCTGGCCCACGACACACCTGAGCTTCAGCTGCTCCAGCGGGTCCGCGACGAGGCCCACCGGTTCGCCGTCACGCACCACCGGATCAGGCGAGACCGGGCGATGACGGCCTCGATCCTCGACGAGCTTCCCGGCGTCGGCCCCGCTCGCAAGCGCGCGATGCTCCAGCACTTCGGCTCTCCGGACGCGATTCTGTCGGCGTCCCGCGAGGAGCTCGAGGCGGTGCCCGGGCTGCCCGGCAAGCTCGCGCGCGAGGTCTACCGGGAGCTCCACAAGACCGGCGTGTAATTGTTGGCCGGGAGGGCGCATGCGCCCTCCCGCGGGCGGCGCATGCGCCGCCCGGGCCGGCGCGC
>JALYZY010000160.1 GCA_030948665.1 Actinomycetota bacterium
AGCCGCGGCCTGGTCGATGAACGGGAAGGTAACTGGTACATCGTCGATCCGCTGTTCGACGAGTGGCTACGCCGCGCATCGCCGCTAGCAGACCGCCCCGCGATCGAGCCCCCAGGCGGCCTCTGACTGTACCGCCATCCCGGTACCCGACTGGACCTCCTGAGCGGTACAGCCGCGGGCCCTGACCTTGGTCGCTACGGAACCGAAGGTCGGGAGTTCGAATCTCTCCGGGCGCGCTCACAGAATCGCTGCTTCTAATAGGTTTCTGGACCTCCGCAAGTGCTGTTGGTGAATCTCATGAGGTACCACCCGAGTACCAGGGTGTCAACGAAGCAGTGCTCAGCCGCCTACCAGGGCCGGGAAGACTCGGAGCTGCGGCACGCGGTCATGAACCGGCGCATCGTTCACTGTGGTCAGCGATGATTGCCTGATCGGGACAGTTCGACCTGGAGGGGCTTATGCGGACGTGGGGGGAGATACGGGCTGAGCAGATCGTGGACGAGGGGAAGCCGGCGGCGTACGCGAGGATCATGGAAGCCGAGGAGAAGGTGTATGAGCTGATCGTTGAGGCCGCCGGGGGTGGCGAGGGCCCTGAGCAGGATGAGTTCTTCGGTGATGGCGGCGAGGCCCTGTGGGTTGCAAATCTAGGGAGGCACGTTGCCGCGCTGGGCGGTCATGTCGAGCTGTGCGCGGTGTTTCCCGATCGCAGGGTGACGCTGTTGCAGGAACCCGGACCGGTCGAGGCGAG
The DNA here is from genome assembly GCA_030948665.1 of Actinomycetota bacterium. GTDB lineage: Bacteria > Actinomycetota > Thermoleophilia > Solirubrobacterales > Solirubrobacteraceae > Palsa-465. The sequence goes on from JALYZY010000160.1 coordinate 749, forward strand.
CGGGCCCTCCGCCTAGTCATAGATATCGCTGTCCGGCACAAGATAGCCGAGGCCGCTTGCTCGGGCCTCGCTGCCGATACGGCGGACTGATGATGGTGTCCGGTGGTGGTGCTCTTGACCAGCGCTGAAGCTCGGAAGGTGCTTGCGTTCATCGCGGGCCAGCAGCTGGTGCTGGGCGCTCACGTGCGCGCGCTGCTCCGGGCAGGCGGGGCCGATGCAGACGCTCGCCTGACTGCGCTGGTGGCTGCTGGCCTGGTCCGTCGCGATCGCCTGTACAGCGAGCCTGACACTTTTCGGATCACGAGCAAGGGCCTGAGCGAGCTCGGCAGGGATGGCGCGCCGCCTCCGCTCGTGTGGCACCGACGCCACGCTGCTGGTGTCGCGTGGCTGTGGCTCGCGGCTCATAGCGGGACTTTCGGCCAGGTGCAGCAGGTCCTCTCCGAGCGCGAGATGCGAGCACTGGACGATACGAGCAGCGACTCGCCTGAATGGCAACGCGAACGCGCCCCCAGCGTAGCCGGTGCCCGGGCCGAGCAACTGTTCGGTGTGCGCGTCGAAGGCGCCAACACCGACCCACCGAGCCTTCACTATCCCGATCTGATACTGGGCACCAGCCATGGGCGGGTCGTCGTTGAGCTGCAGCTCTCCGCCGCGTCGCGTATGACCCTCGGGCCGAGAATCACGGCTGGCCTCGCGTGTTATGTGGTCGGAGGTGTCAGAGGCAGCTCGCTGGTGCTGGCCCGGCGGGGATGGTGTTGAGATCGATGAGGCCTGCGAGGAGGGTGTTGTAGATCCTGCGGACGAGGTGTCGCTTGAGCGTGCGGAGCGCTTCGCGGGTGGTTTTGCCTTCGGCGCGGCGGCGCTGGATGTAGTCGCGGGCTGGCTGGTGGGTCCGGATTTGGGTGATCGCGATCATGTGCAGCGCCATGTTCAGTCGGCGGTTGCCGGTGCGATTGAGCCGGTGGCGTTGTTGGCGGCCGCTGCTGGCGTCCAATGGCGCGGCGCCGCAGTAGGTGGCGAGGTGGCGTTCGCTGGGGAAGCGGTGAACGTCGTTGACCTCCGCCAGGATCCGGGCGGCCATCAGCACTCCGCAGCCTGGGATCGAGAGCAGCGCGGGGCAGCGGCGCCGCACGAGACGGCTGAGCTCCAGGCGGAGTTCTTTGCCGCGGCGGACCAGCTCCTTGATCCGGTGGATCAGCTCGCGGCTGATTTGGATGACCCGGCTGGGTTCCAGCTTGGCGAGCTTGCGCTCGAGCTGATTGAGGTTGGCGGTGATCTTCAGGGTCGCTGGCGCGGGCCGAAGCTCGGGATCGATCTCGTGCAGGTACCAGCGCAACCGCCGTTGATGGCGGGTGCATTCGCCGATCAGATCGTCGCGATGGTCGATCGCCAGGCGGATCTCGTGCTCGGGGCCTGGCAGGGTCGCGCGCGGCAGGTTCGGTTCGCGGATGGCTGCTCTGGCGACCGCGAGCGAGTCGATCGCGTCGCTCTTGCTGAAGGTCCGTTGCTGTTTGCGGGTGGTGGCCATCATCTTTGGTGGCACCCGGACGACGATCTCACCGGCCTCGAGCAGAACCCGTTCGAGGGCTCCGGAGAGCCGTCTGCAGTCCTCGATCGCCCAGACCCGGTCTGGGTCCTGGGACTTGCCCCAGGCCAGCAGCTGGCGGTGGCCGGCGGCGATGGCGGGGACGGTTATGTCGTGACGCTCGATCGCGGTCTGGCGATCGATGGCCGCGGCGGTGTGCGTGCGCGTGTGCGCGTCGACGCCGATGGTGATCATCGGTTCTCCCTTGGATTTGGGGTGGTCAAGACCGCCGGCGGACAGCACTCTCTCGAGACCGTTGGCCACGCTCATATCAGGTCACGCCGGCAATCTCCTCGACACGGTGAGCGACACGACGGGCGTCAAGCCAGCTCAACGAGCAGGCAGCGTGGAGTTGGGTCAGCCCACCGCGACGAGGCTTATCACGGTGCCGCTCGAACCCGAAGGACGTCTTGGGACGAGTTAGCACTCCTAGAGAGTGCGTGGAGTGTGATGCTGTTGGGCGGGGGACAGCCAGAGATGTCCTGGGGCCAGGTCTGATGCTGACGGTCGCGAAGGTCACCTCTAAGGCAGCGGCTGGGTACGCCAACTACCTTGAGGGACGAGCAACGCCGACCGAGCTCGGCGACTACTACCTCAGGGACGGAGAGCGGGTCGAGGCACCAGGACGCTGGGTCAACGGCGCTGATGCAATAGGCGTCGACCAGGCTATGGCGGTCAGCGGCGAGCAGCTGCGGGCGTTGATGGCAGTCATCCGGCCCGACACTGGGCAGCCGCTGCGTCGCATCGGCGCCAATGGTGAGGCAGTCGCGGCGATCGACGCGACGTTCTCCGCGCCTAAGTCGGTCAGCGCCGTGTGGGCGCTCTCCTCTCCCGAGCTGCGGGAGCGGATTGAGCGAGCGCACGAGCACGCGATCGACCGCGCGCTCATCTATGCCACCGAGCATGTGTCGATGATCCGCGAGCGCGTCGACTCGCAGACGGTAATCCGCCTGAGGCCGTCGGGGCTGATTGCGACGAGCTGGCGGCACACCACGGCGCGGGCGGTGGATGGCCTGTCGCCGGACCCGCAGCTGCATTCCCATGTTCTGCTCCATGGCGCGGTCAGCGGTGATGGGCGGGTGGTGGCGATCGACTCCCGGGCGTGGCTGGTTCACGGGCGGGAGCTCGGGGCTGCCTACCGCACCGAGTTGGCGCGCGAGCTCGCGGCGATGGGGTTCGGGATCGAGCGAGGAACGGGGCGGGGTGGTCGCTACTTCGAGATCGCCGGCGTGCCCCGTGCGCTGCTTGACCGGTGGTCAAGCCGCCACCACCAAGTGCGCGCGGCGATCACAGCGCGCCTGCGAGAACACCATGCGGAGCTTGCCCGGGCGGTCGAGGCGGGCGACGCAACCGCGCGGGCAGCAACCGCACGGCTTCGGTCCGGGCAGCTGTCACCGCGGGAGGACAGGTACCTCACCACCGCCACCCGCGCCCGAAAGCAGCATCTCGCCACCCGCAGTGATCTTGACCGTCACTGGCGGACCACCGCGCAGGCGCTGCGATTCGACAGCAGCAGCGTCGAGCGGTTGCGCGAGCCGGGTCGATCGATCACTCCGGCCGATGACCGTGAGCTGCTGCGGCGGCTCACGGAGTTCGATGCGACGTTCAGCGAGCGCAAAGCGCGCGCCGTCGCGCTCGAGGCGTCTACGGGCGTCGGCATCGAACGCTCGCCCACCCCGCTGGCGCAGCTGCGTCAGCAACGGCGAGTCGTCAGCCTGGCGGACGGCACGCTGACGCCCAGTGAGCATCGCGGTACAGAGCGCGAGACGGTACAAGCCGCTCAGCGACTGGCGACGATGAGGGTGTCGCCGATCCCGGAGCGGTTGGTCGCTGATCATGCGGCCACGCTCGACGCTGAGCTCAAGGCGAGGAGCGGGAGTCTTTCGCTAGAGCAGCGTGAGGCGCTCGCGCTGGCGTGCACTGACGGGCCGCTGGTGCTCATCGAAGGGCAGGCAGGTACGGGGAGAGCGCGATCCTGGCGGCGGTTGCCCAAGCCCACCAGGCGGACGAGCGGCAGATCGTCGTGACCAGCACCGCTGCGCTGGCGGCGCAGCGCCTCGCGGGCGAGCTCGCGCTCGCGGGCGTTGACAGCAGGGCGTACTCGACGGCGGCGCTGCACGCCGCGCTCATGACCGGGCAACTCGAACTCGCGGAACACGCGACGGTCATTCACGACGAAGCGGCGATCGCATCAACTCGCGAGCAGCACCAACTGCTTTGCGCGATCGAGGAGTCGGGCGCACGGGTGATCATGGTCGGTGACCCGCGCCAGTCCCAGCCGGTGGGCGCCGGCGGACTGTGGGCGCAGATCGAACAGGCAGCCAGCGCAAACCAGGCCCATGTGGAGCTGACCCGCAACGTCCGCGCCCAGGATCTTTCGGACCGTCGTGACCAACGGCTGTTCCGTGACGGTCGCCACGAGCAAGCGATCGACGGCTACCACGCGCGCGGCCGGATCGTGATTCGCGGCGATAGCTGGCGGGCTGAGGAAGCCGCGCTCGCGGCCGCACATCGTGACCGCCAGGCGGGTAAGCGCACGCTGGTGATCGCCCAGACGTCAAACGAGCACCTGGACGAGCTAAACGCCCGCGCCCAAGCGATCCGCATCGAAGCTGGCGAGCTTGACGACCAAGGCGCTCCGATCCTCGGCAAGCCTTACGGTTTTCACGCCGGTGACGAGGTCCAGGTCCGCCGGACGCTCATCCACCCGCACGCCGGTGCCATTCGCAACGGCGCAGCGGCGCGCGTGACCGGCACCATCCCTGGCGTCGAAGCACTCCGGCTTTCTCTGCCGGACGGCCGCGAGGTAGTGCTCGACGAAGCTCAGATCCAGGCAGCGGATCTCCGGCTCTCATACGTGCAGCACCCCTTCCCAGCGCAAGGACAAACCACCGGCACCGCGCACCTGATCGTCGCACAGCACGCCGCCCAGGATGGCTCCTACGTCGCGATCACGCGTGCCCGAGAGCGAACGCACATCTACGCAAGCCGCGACCAGCTCGACGGAGAGGATCAGCCAGACCAGCTCCGGTCGCTCGCTGAGCGGATCAGTCGCATAGAACCCAACCTCCCTTCGATCCACACGCCGCTCGCCCACGAGCAGTATGTCGGCAACGAGCTAGACCAAACATGGAGCGCCGGCATGCGCGAGAACACAGCCAGCAACCGCGCCGAGAGGCACAGCGCGGACCTGCGGCAGCGTGATCGGGAGTACATCGTCAAGGTCCTTGGCCCCGAGCCCGACGTTGACGGGCGTACTCGTGAAACGTGGGCGCGGGCTGCCACCGAGATCGAGCGCTACCGCGCCCGCTACGGCATCAACCCCGCCGAGGCGACTGCGCTCGGACCGGAGCCCCTCGCCGGACAATTTCAGCAACGCCACGACCGCCGCAGCACCGCCCTCGAGGTACTCGACGCGCGCGAGACGCTGGGACTCTCCACACCGCTGGCCGGGCCGATCGACAAGCGCATCCTCGCCGTCACCGGACTCTTACACGAGTCAGAACCAGAGCGAACCATCGGATGGGAACCCTAAACAAGGTCGTGCCTGGCATCAGCCGGCACGCCCGGCTCGCGGACAATCTCCGCGCGCGCGGAACGTTCACCGAACACGGACGTGAGGTCACCGAGACAGCATCCGCGCGTGTAACTCGGCCTTTGCGCCGACCCAGTGCCGGCCAGCCTCGCAGCGACGGACGCGCGCGATGCCAGCCGAGCACGGACGTTCGGCACACACTCCGCGCGCGACCAAGATGATCAGAACCTAAGTCACCCCCCTTCAGTGAGCCGTTCTAAGCCGCGTGACCGGTCGCCACGAACTCAAGCGCGACTGCTCAAGCCTATGCAACGCAGCGCGCTCAGTTTCGAGCGATTCGCGCCAGGAAGGACAGGCCGACGACGTTGTCGCCGAGGACAACAACTAGCGGATCAAAGGCGACCTCATTTTCACCGAGCAACGCCTGGATCGGGACGGCTGCAATGTCGCAAATGAGTCGTCCGGTCCCGCAGCGCTCGGAGCGTGAAAGCAGTCGCCGCGAGATGCGCGGTTTCCGCGCCAAGCAGAGCGTTGCTCGCCTCGCCGGAAATGCTCGTCACCGCACGAAAGCGGGGTTCTCGGCGCCGCTGGATCCGGCGGGACGCAGCAGCCTGATCACCCCTCAGCGTGTGGCGTGAGCCTTCCCCGTTTTCGTGGATCCGGAAGGCGGCAGGCACCGGCTGAGGCTTCTGCATCGACCGCCCGTGATCCCAAGCCTGAGGCAAGCTGCTTGTGCATCACTGCTACCTCAAGTGCCACGGCGGCGAACGGGACCGCATCGGGCTCGACCTCGGCAAGACCGCAGCGCCGCGCTTCTCGGTATCCCAGGCGGGCATACCAGGCCGCAAGCCTCTCGGTGTGCGGATGAGCGTGCACCGGTACGAGCAGCTCCAGTTGCATCGTGGTCGCCCCGGATGACCGTGCTTGTGCCTCGGCGAACGCTACGAGTTGCGCGCCGACGCCCTTTCCACCGTGGGCGCCGTCGACGGCAAGCGCGCCAAACCAGCCCGTGCCCGGGTTCAGCTGCCGACTGCGAATGGCACCGACAAGCTGCCCGTGCCTCCGGGCCGCCACGACTTCCCCTCGAGAGATCGCCTCGACCGTTTCGGCCACCGTAGTCCGAGCTACGCCAGCGTGCCACATCCCCTGCTCTGCCAGCACATAGGCGCTGTTCACCAAGTCGCAGACCCTCGCCACGAGGACACCATCCTCCGAGGAAGCCGCGGGAAGCAGCGCGATCTCGGCCACCTGGCAACACTATCCCGACCGGCTGAGGGAAAAATCAGTGGCGAGAGTGCGGGCGAGATTCAGCATTAGCACTCGTCGATCGCGGACTGCTCCTACGCGACGCGACAAGAGTACCGCGCGACTAGCAGAGCAGGTCTGCGACGGAATCGATCGCGCCCCCCGAATCTCGCCAGCCCGGGGTGTGCGATTGGGTCGGCCGGCTCCTGTTGCCGGGCCGACCCGGTCGCGGGTTGATCTATCGCCTCAACTGGAGGCCAGCGCTGGCAGAGATCGTCGGCGAGGGCCGTCCGTACACGGTGTTGATGATTTCGCTGCTGTCGATCCCCTGGAGGTAGATGCTGGTGATGCCAAGGTTGGCGTGCCCGAGCTGGCGCTGGATGACGACCAGCGGAACGCCCTCGTGCGCCATCTCGACGGCGTGCGCGTGCCGGAGCTGGTGCGGCGCAAAGCGGCGCCGGACGCCAGCTCCGGCTGCCGCGTGATGCAGCTGCTTGCGCGCGGCTGACGCTTCCCAGCGCCGGCCGGCGGTCGGGCCGCGGATCACGCACAGCAGCGCTCCGATCGGGAGCTCACGGCGGATCTCAAGCCATGGATCTAGCTGGTCCCACGCCCAGCGATCCATGCCGACCTCGCGCCTCTTGCCGCCCTTCCCCCGGCGGACGAGGACCGCGCGCGGGAA
>JALYZY010000162.1 GCA_030948665.1 Actinomycetota bacterium
AGCATCGTGCCGGGGTCCTGGAGGTAGGAGCCGACGAGACAGCTCAGCAGCAGCGCGATCACGCTCCCGACCCCGGCGGCAGCCAGAGCCCGATCACGCGGTCGTGCCGCAGAGCGGGCACGTCTGAAGCCGTAGGCGAGCACCATCCAGGGGATCAACATGAACGCGACGGCGACAGGGATCCCGAGGTCGGTCGTCACATGGAGATACCAGTCCTCGACGCCCAGGCGGTAGGCGTGGCCGGCATACGAGCCGTAGTTCTGAAACCACCCCACTCCATACCACGGGTGCTGCACGACTGCCGTGAAAGCATGCGAGAACTCGTCGGCGCGCGCCTGAGCTGAGCCCGATGCCAGCACCTGCGTTGAGAGGGCGCTCGCCGCGCGAGCGCCGACCTTGGCAGTGACAGCAGGCAGCACCGCCGACTGGACCACGATCGCGGCCACGGCCACGATTGCGAGCGCAGTCGCGAGGAAACGATGCCGTAGTCGGGCACCGCCGACCAGGATCGTGATCATCAGGGCGATCAGCCCACCGAAGTACATGTTCCGGTTCAGGCTGATAGCAATCGCGCCAATCATCAGGCAGAGCGCGACGATCCGGGCGCTCCGCCATCGGTCCTTGACCGTCAACGCCAACACCAGCGTCGGGATCGTCATCGCATACACCAGGAACAGACCCGGCAGCCGGACACGCGCAGCAGGTGCGCCCGGGGCCACGGCGCCCAATAGCGCCCCATTCGGATCCAACCGCGCGAGCAAAGTCGCGAATCCACCCGAGGCGGCTGCCCCGAGCGAGAGGACGGCCACCACCCCAGAAGCCACGATGAGGACGGTGAGAAGCGTTCGCCATTGCCGGCCGGAGAGCTCGAGCGAGATCGTCAGCGCGCCGGTGAGGTAGAGCAGCGTCTTATAGCCGCCGATCGCATCGCGCGCTGCGTTGTGACCGCTCATCGCCAGCTTGATCGTCGGGATCAATGCCAGCAACAGCATCAGGCCGAGCACCAAGGAGAAGCGCTGCACCGGGGGTGGCCAGGTCCGCCAGGGCCTGCGCCACAGCGTGCCTCCGACCGTCGCGAGCAGCACGAAGTCCCCGATGTTCAGCGGCAGGTGGCCCGGGAGCGCCAGGCGCGGCAGCACGTCGTAGGCGAACACCGATGAGGTCAGGACCAGGAGCACGAGCAGCGAGACCATCGGCCGCGGAACCATGTAGATCAGGATCGGAATCGCGATCAGCGCTTGCACCGCGGTGGTCCCGTAGTGGGAGATCGAGAGACGCCCAGCCGCCAGCCCGACGACGCATGCAGCGCCGACGAGGAGCACGGCGCGCGCTCGATCGCTCGCGCCCGGAATCCTTCTGGAAAGCGAAGTGGATGTCATCGACCCGGCCCCCTGTGAGTGGCGCAACCTCGCGCCGTACCGGCCCACTGGATGATACAGCGGCCTGAGTCCTGCTCGGCGGTGCTCACACGAACCACGGAGCCGCCGACGCGCCTAGCTCGTAGCTGAGCTCCCGGGGGGAACGCTCGCCCACGACCCGGGCGGGAACTCCGGCCACGATTGCGTAGGGCGGCACGTCGCTCGTGACAACAGCACCAGCGGCGACGACGGCTCCCTCCCCGACGCTGACGCCCGGCAGGATCGTGGCGCGGAAGCTCAGCCAGGCGCGATCCCCGATCGTCACGCGCCCCCCGGTATCGCCGAATCGCGGGTCGCGGTGGTCATGCTGAAGTGTCCAGATTGCAACCTCGCTCGATACATTGACGTTCGCGCCGATCACGATCCCGCGTCTCCCATCGAGGATCACGTCAAACCCGACCACCGTCCCGATGCCGATCCGCACGCCGGATGCCGCGCGGAGCTCAAGCCCGCGGTGAACGATCGCACCGGTGCCCAGCGTAAGACCCATCCGGCGGTAGCAGGCGTGCCTGAGCTTGCGGATCGGTAGACGCCCGGTCCAGAAAGCCGTCTGAAGTCGCGCGCCCGTGTCGGCGGCGCGCGCGGCGCGTTTGTATTGCTTGAGCCGATCGTCGATGCCGAGCGCCACCGCCGCACGCTTGATCGCGGCCGGGGTCGGCCGGTGCAGCATCTCACGCCCTCGATGCATGGGTTCGTTGGCGCGCACGGCGCCATCGCGACTGGGCGATCGGAACAAGTCGCTGGAGGCTCACGGCGCTCACCACAAGCACCAACGGGTAGTACACGTAGCCGTACCGGCCTGTCTCGCCGTAGGCCAGAAATGTCGCCACCAGCAGGCCGACCCCCACCGCGCCGGCCAGCAGCGCAGCCGGAGCGCTGAGGACCCCGTATCGACGCCGGATGACGCCGACGAGTGCCGTCGCGCACAAGACCACGAAGCAGATCGAGATCAACAGCCTGATTGCCCGTTGTAGCTTCCACAGCGCATGAATGAACGATGCACCGGTGCCCCCGTTGAACGAGTACGGATAGTTCGGTGCGATGAAGAACCGCGGCCATTGTTTGAGAGACGAGGCCACGTACTGGATCGGGTGCTGCACTATCACGCCAACCGCGATGCTCAGCAGCCGCCCACTCAAGTGGACCGCATCCAGGTGGGTCGCGCGCTCGATTGCGGGCTGCGCCGAGATGCTGAGATTCGTCAGGTCGAGCCGATGTGCCTCCCGCTCGCGTCTCGCTGCGACGTACGGAGCTGTGATGGCGTAGTTGGCCCCCGGCTGGACGCGAACATAAGGCGCGACGTGATCGATCAGGTCGTGACCGAGGACGGTGCTGACCGTTGTCACTCCGATCGTTGCCCGGTTGACCTCGGCCCAGCCGGCTAGGATCAGGACGGCTGGTATAAGTGCCGCGCCGGTCAGACGCGCGACACGCGCAAGCGTGAAAGTGCTGCGCCCCCCGGCGATGAGCCCGACGCCTGTGGCGAGGTAAATGGCCAGCGCGAGCGTGTCAGGGCGCACGATGCACAGACAGGCGAGGATCAGGCCGAGCAGCCACGGCGAACGGGAGCGCCTCGCGGGATCCTGGGTCATGCGCACAGCGATTGTCGACGCCGCGACGATCAGGAATCCGGCGACTGTCTCAGTGAGGACGAAGTGCTCCACGGCGAGCACCTCCAGATCCAGGACATACAGCAAACCCACTACGAGTGCCAGACCGGGAGTCCCGCCGAGGATGCGCAGGAGGTGGTAGAGCAGGAGCGTGGCAGCGACCCCGAGTGCTGCCTGCACGCACCAAATAGCGGTTGGGGAGTAGCCGACGAGGATCAGCAGCGCCGGATATCCGGGCGTACGCGCGCCGGGAGAGCCCTGGAGGTGCCACGAAGCCAGACGATGTGCGAGGTCGAGGTAGCTGGCTGTGTCGTTTGTCTGGACCGGGCTATAGGCGAGGATCAGGATGAGGCGCACGAGCGCCGCGATGCCCGCGAGCACGAGCATGTTGCGTCGGTCCTGCGACCAGCGCTTGGTGACCACAGGAGAGCCTTCTCGCTCACCCTGAGCCGTGCCGGCCGCACTCGCGGGTCGAAACGATCCGTCCATGGTTCGCTTTCGGGTCCTCGCTGTCAGGCCGATGCGCGAAGCCACCCCGTCACGCCCAGTCGGCTGGCGATTGCCGCAGGAAGGCGGCCGGCCCGCAGTGCCCACCCCGTGCACGCAAGTGAGTAGGCCACGCAGCAGAACAGCAGTACGAAGGCCTCCGCTGCGCGGCCTGGGATTGGGGCTGCGTAGCAAATCGCCGCAACGGGGACCGCCAGCAGGCCATAGACCCGCAGAGCGGGTAACGTCGCGTCGAGGTAGTCGCTCGCCGGCAGCCCGAACCGGCGCTGGACCAAAGCCACCTGGGCGACGGCGCCGCCAGTGAGCGCGACGACGGTTCCGCCGAGAACCCCCCACAGTCCGAATACTGGGGCCAGAGTGGCGGTCAGGACGATGTTGGCGAGCGCGGTACCCACCGCGGTTCTGGCGACGATCCCGGGCTCTCCAGCGGCTTGGGCGACCGCGTACCCGACGCCAGTCGACACGCTCGCCAAGTACGCCGCGCTGAGCGCCACGAGCACCGCCGTCGAGTTCGGCGGCGCGTGGGACAGCCAGACCCGGAGCAGGAGCGGCCCCGAAGCCATCACAAGTATCACGGCGGGGAAGGTGATCGCGGCGCCCACCTCGCTCAACCGCCGGTAGCGTGAGCGGACCTGCTGCATGCCGAAGCGCGCCATGACCGCGGTCAGTTCGATGTTGACTGCCGCCGTCGCGTATACCCCGACCTCGCGCACAGCGATTGCGACGCGGTTGGCCAGCTCGTAGGCACCAGCTGCGGCCGGCGAGATGGCGAAGGCGATCACGATCTTGTCGGTCTGGTAGTTGACCAGGCTCATCATGCGCACGAGCTGGTTCTTCGTCGAGAAGGACAGGAATTCGCGGACGCGCCGCCGTCCTGGGGAGGCGATCGGAATCAAGCCCTCAGCCCGAATCACGACTGCCGCAACCAGGCAGAGGGAAACGACCCCGGCGCCGGCGTTGGCGAGCGCGTACCCCGGAAGACCAGCGCCGAGCGCGATCGAGCCTACGCTGGCGACGAAGTTGATACATCCGCCGACGGTCATGGCGACGTTTGGCGCGACCATGCGTCTGAGCCCAATCGGCCACGCGGCGATGATTGACGTGGCCATCGACAGGCACATCAGCGACGCGCTTGCGCATAGAACGATTCGCATGTTCGGAGTCGAGATACCGCCGAGCGCATGGCTGAGGAGCGGAGCGCCGAATACCGCTGCCGGCCCGAAAACGGCAGCGATCACCGCGAGCGAGATCCAGCCGATCGCGAGGTACTCGCCGCACAGCCGGCGGTCGTCATGGTGGGCGGCGATGTATCGGGCGAGCGAGGAGCCGACGCCGAGGTCGAGGAGCGATCCGTACTGCGCGAGCGCGCCGGTGAGCGCCCATATCCCGAATTGCCTGAGCCCGAGACCGGCCAGCACCACGGGGGCCGAGAGGAAGCTGAATAGGTAACCGGAGAACTTCGGGACCGCGAGGGCCACCGAGTTGCGCACCAGGGACGCAGCGTTGTCGCTCCGATTGCTCACGGTCATGGCAGCGAGGGACCGCTCCCTGGATCCCCCACCTGAGGCCCAAGCGTACCCACCTGCTGTTCTCGGGAACCTGGTGACCCGCGGTCGGTGCTCTCCGCCTGGGCGCGCGCCTAGCTCAGCGAGGGCGGGCAGACTTCTGGCGGCTGAGCAGGCCGCGCCGGACCGAGCCGTTGCCGTCCTCCGGCTGGTAGTAGCCGTAGTACCCGTACCGCGAGCCGGAAGCGGGCTTATAGGAGTTGACCACTACGCCGAGAATGTGCGCGTTCAGCCCGCGCAGGCGCTTCATCAGCCTCGAGGCCTGATCCCGGTGGCTGACCCCGATGCGACTGATCAGCAGCACTCCGTCGACCTGATGGGCGAGCGGAATGGCGTCGCTGACGACGCCGATCGGCGGCGTGTCGATCACCACGATGTCGTACATCGATGCCGCGGCATCGAGCAGCTCGATCATTCTCCTGCTCTCGAGCAGCTCGGCCGGATTCGGCGGAACCGAGCCGGCCAGCAGGATGTCGAGGTGCACCGGGCGCTCGC
>JALYZY010000127.1 GCA_030948665.1 Actinomycetota bacterium
GCCACGAGCAGCCGAGCAGGACCGTCGCCCACTGCGTGTTCGCCGCCCCGGTGGCGCCGATCATCAGGAAGAAGTAGCTGCCCGCGACGTTTGCAAGGTTCGCCAGCGAGATGAATGTCGCAATCAGCAGCGCCCACGACGCGATCCACCCGAGCCGCGGGCCGAGGGCCTTGCCGACCCACACGAACACTGTCCCAGCGTCGGGCTCACGTGAGACGAACTCACGTTCGGCGATCGTCATGCACAAGATCGGGATGAAGCCGAGGATCAACACGGCCGGCGCCTGGGCGCCCACGGCGATGACCAGGAAGCCGAGGGTCACTGCGATGCTGTACGTCTCGGCTGTCTCGACGATTCCCAGGACGGTCCCGCCCAGGAGGCCGATGATGTTACGTCGCAGCCCCTTGTCCGCGATCAGATCTGCCTCGCCCGCGTCGCGGACGCGGACCTCTTCAGGTGTTGTTGCTGTGGTCATGCGGTCTCCTCCCCAACCGAGATTGCTCGCGGCGTATAGCCGCCGTACATCGGCAGCTCGAGGCCTGGCCCCAAGCGATCGAACTGATCCAGCAGCCTGTTGATCCCAAAGCTTCCGAATTGCCGCACGCGGGCCACCGCGTCGAGATCGAGTACATCCGTCAGAAGCTCCGCGCCGGAACCCGCCTGAACGCGCACGAGCCCCTCCGGGTCGACGATCACGCTGCGACCTAGGCCGGTCGGCGAGGGAGCATTGATATTTACTACATAGAGCTGATTGGTGATGGCGTTGGCGCGGGCGAGGACCAGCTCCGTGTCCCGGTCGCTGGTGGTCGTAAGCGTCGGCTGGAGAACGACCTCGGCGCCCATCCAGGCGAGCGCCCGAAACACCTCAGGGAACGCACCGTCGTGGCAGATCGCGAGCCCGATCGTCCCGACACCCGGAATCTCGAACGTCGCCAGCCGGGTGCCCGGAACGGTTGCCTCGTACGGCTGCCAGGGAAAGCATTTCCTGTAGGCGACGACGAGCTCGCCTTCTGGGGAGATGGCGACCGCGGTGTTGTAGACGCCTCCATCCTCGCCGAGTTCGTACAGGGAACCGGGAACGAGCCATAGGCCCGCGGCGCGGGCGATCGCGCCGAGCCGGTCAGTCAAGGCACCGGGGATCGTCCCCGCGAGGCGCTGCGCGTCGCCGGGCTGTTCATCGAAGAAGCCGCCAATCGCCGCCAGGTGCAACTCCGGGGCCATCACAAGCTGAAGCCCATTCAAGCTTTCCCTGAGAGTTGTCACCCGTCGCTCGAAATCGACCAATGTCGCCTCCGGATCGCCTTTGACTGGGGCGATCTGGAGTGCGGCGATACTTAGCAGGCGCATCTGATCTAGGTCCATTCTTTGAAGTTGGTTGAAAGAATCTACTGAGCCGCGGGCATCGCTGTCAAGCGGAACCCGCAGTACCGGCGCGCTACGCTGGCGGCGTGGCCCGACCACGCGATCAGGCGCGCCGTCGCCAGGAGCTCGTGACCGCGGCCAGCACCCTGGTGGCCAGGAAAGGGTTGTCGAGCGTCCGTCTGCGCGACGTCGCCGAGGCCGCTGGGCTCACATCGGGCGCGGTGCTCTACTACTACGAGAACCTCGACGAGCTGTTCACGGCAGCGTACGACCGGGCGATCGACCGCTTCTGCAAGCAGCGGGAGCGGGCCGTGTCGGGCATCGCCGATCCTGCCGAGCGACTCTCGGCGGCAATCCGCCTGGCGATCCCCAGTGGCCCCGACGACGCGGAGATCCGCCTGCTCTACGAGCTCGAGCCTGTGGCTTTCCGCGACCCCGCCTGCGCAGCACTGATGTCCGCATACATCGAGCGGCAGGTGGCGACGTACGCCGCGATCCTCGAGGTCGGAGCGGCAACCGGCATGTTCGAGCTCACCCACGATGCCCGGACCCTCGCCCGGAACATCATCGCTCTCGAGGACGGGCAGGGCCTGTACGTCCTGATGGGCCGCGACACGCCCTCAGAAGTGGAGCGGCGAATCCTCGCCTATGTCTCGGCTGCAACCGGGCGGCCGGCCGCGCTCGCGGTCGAGTGACACGCCGGGCGCGGCTCGTCACACCGCTCAGCCCGCGCACGCCCCTGTTGAGACGCTGGTTTGTGCTGAGGCTGCTCGCGCCAGTCGCGCCCGTACCACCGAGTTCGGGACAGCGAAGCCGCCATGTGCACCTGGCACGCCGACGATCGCGGCGAATACCGTGCCGAGCACGCGGCCCGTGGCGTCGACGATCGGACCTCCTGAATTCCCCGGCTGGACGAGGCCGCGGAGCGAGACGATGCTGCGCAACACCGGGCCGTTGCCATAGGCGTCCTCGCTCGAGAGCAGCCGCGTCTGACCCAACCGTGCGGCCCGGGGGCGAAAGCCCCCATCCAGCGGGTAGCCCAGGATCGCCGCAGTGATCCCGGGGCGAGTATCAGCCGCTAGGGGCAGCGGCCTCCCGTCCAGCCCGGCGACCCGCAGGACGGCAATATCGTCGCGGGGATCGAAGTCAACGACCTCGGCGTTCAAGCCGGGCGCGTTCCCACCTGGCTCAACGATGGTGTCGGGCTCGCCGGCGACCACGTGAGCGTTGGTGACCACCAGACCCGGGCCCGCGATCCAACCGCTCCCCTCGATCCCAAGCCCGCAAGCGGTCCCCAGCACGCGGACCACGCTATGTCGGGCGACCCGCGCTCCGGGTGAATTGACGATTGCCGGGGCGGGGGGTCCAACGTCGGCGGCGGGACCGCGCACGGCTGGAACCGGATCGAAATGCGCCAGCGCATTGAGGATCGGGCCCGACGGGGGCAAGAGCCGGTCGAGCTCGGTCAGGATCGATGAGGCGCGGATGTCTCCTTGCAGCACAGTAGAGCCGCTGCTCTGGAGCGCAACAGCTCCCAGCACCCAGGCGATCCCAAGCGCGACGCACCCGGTGAGCGCGGCACCGAGGAGGCCGTCGAGGGCTCTCACGCCGGACATTCGCAGAGCGGCGCGAACATGAAGCCCGACTCCCTCGAAGCCCCGCGCGAGGACCGCGCCGGCCAGCACCGCGCCCAACAGCCCGAACAGCGGGGCGTAATGCGAGGCGGATCCGCCGGGCAGCAGCAGCGGCGCGATGCGGGTCCCGATCACCGCGCCGAGGCCAAACCCGACCAGCGACAGGACGCCCACGATGAACCCTTGGACGTACCCGTAGAAAGCCAGGAGCACCGTGAAGCCAACGATCAGCCAGTCGATGCCCGACACCTACGGGAGATTATCTACATCGTTTGCGCGGTCTAAGGGCTTGCGACACTAGGGCGAATAGAGAGCCCCCATCACGCTCGGCGAGAGCGTCCCCTGCGCCCACGCCGCGACCGCCCGCCCGCGCGGCCCGGATGCGATGGTCAGATCCGCCGCATAGCTCGTGGTAGACACGACTCGCGGCGCGGAGAATGCTCCGGTTGCCCCGCGACGGCCACTGAACAGAACGTGACCGTCGTCGATCCAGCCCACGAGCGCCCCTCCTCCGGGCGACACCGCGACAATCGGCGGCTGCGGAGCATCGATCGTGCCGAGCTGCTGCGGCTGGCCGTAGTGACCCCTCGCGCTCCTTGACAGGGCCATCACGCTGCACGACCCGAGCGCGTCGCAGGCTCTGAATGCGACCACCTGGTCGCCGGCTCGGTCGCCGACGAACGACAGGCCGCCTGCGATTTCCGAAGGGATCTCGAATGTCCTCGGGCGCAGGGTGGCGGTCAGGTCGACGACCGTCACCGCCGAGTGATACGCGCCTGTGGCGTCGAACCAGCTCTCGATCCACGCCAGCGTGCCGTCGTGGGGACCTGGCGCGAGCGCCACCTCGTCGACCGTGTAGCCGAGGGGCATCCGCACGACGATCCCCGGGCCACGCGGCGGATGCTTCGCCGATGCGCTCACAACATCGATGCTTGTCGCGCTTTGGGTGAGCCCAGCTGAGGAGCTCCACGCGATCTCCTCACGTCCCCCGGAGAGGCCTGCGACCGCGAGCCCTTGCGGCCACGACGACTGCCCACTCAGCCGCCGCACGGGGCCCAACCCGCTATGGGCACTCGACTGCGCGGCCCATACGGCGCGGTCCGTGGCCACTGCCGACGTGATCAGCGATCCGGGCAAAGTCAGCAGGCGCCCCAAGGCCACTCCGAACAGGCCCGACACGATGGTCCGCCGGTTGCTGAGAGCTCCGCCTGAGAGCGAGACCGCTTGTGCGCCTGTGCAGCAACCCTGACCTGGGGAGCTCGTCCCTGTGAGGAGCTCGAGCGTGGAGCGTTCGAACGCGAGCGCCAAGACCTCCTTGGCGCTCGGGAGAACCATGCGCGACATCCTTCCGTTCGCGGAGCGCACAGCCGTGATGGCCTGCGAGACCCACGGATGGTCCTCGTCGCCGAGCGCGAATGCGACAGCGGTTTGTCCGCTACTCGAGAAAGCGACTGCCGGCGCAGCCACGTCGCCGGAGAATGGGCCAGCGAATCTGAACGGGTGCGACCAGCCGGCTGCTTGAGCGCCGGCCGGAGCACTGAGCGCCACGATCAGCGTCAGCGCCGCTCGCAGCGCTATCGCTCGTCGCGCCACGAGCGAACGCACAACCTCAAAGATCGAGCGAAATGGTCGAGGTCTGGGTTGTCCCCGGTGGATGTATTTCCAGCGTCAGGGGGCGGTCGGCGTAGGCGGTGGTATCGAGCTCGAACAGAAGCAGCGAGCCCTGGGTCGGCCCGAAGCTCGCGGTGGTGTTCGGAGCGGGCTCGGTTCCGAGCGGTGAAAGCGTCTTAGCGCTCCAGGCGTACTGGTTGAGCGAGGGGTCCAGCGCGACCGGGTGGTACATCTTGCCCCGCGTGTCGACGATGTCGAAGCTGCTGGCGGTCATCGCCGAGTGCTTGCCGTGATTCTTTGCCCACAGGAACACGCCGTACCACAGCCGCTTTGATCCTGGCGACGGGGTCCCCGCAGGCAGGCCCATCAGGTACTGGTGATCCTCGACCGCGTAGGGGTTGAGCTCTCGTGAGATCTGCAGCTGATAGACCACCCCGCCCGACTGGACGTAAAAGCCGTTGTTATCGGCGGTGGCGTCGTACGGATGCTTGGCGCTGCCGCAGGCGGCGAGTAGGAGCACCGCGCCCAGACAGGCGAGGATCCGATAGCAGTTCAGCTTCACGGACGCGGGATTCTAATTCAGCGTCCCGCCAATGAGACCCTTGCGCCGCGGTCGCGGTCTTCCTCGAGGATCGACCGCAGGCGCCGCATCGCCCTGGCAGCCTGCCGACGGCTCCAGGCGCGGCCCCCCAGCGCCTCCATCAGCTTGTCCGAGATCATCACTGGATCTGTCTCGTAGGCGTACTGGACCTTGGTAGTGCCGCCTGGAGCGGATGACAGGGTGTAGGTGCCGAGCATCCGGATGCGGTTGAACTTGCCTCCACGTCCCCGCTCGACGATCCGGAATGGCGGCTGGAGCTCTGCCAGGGTCACGTCGGCCCAGGCGAAGCGCTGAAGCGGCGCCTTCATCCGGAACCGCGCGCCGGCCCCAGTCCCGTAGGGGTCCTCGCGAGTCAGGTGCCAGTCGACCAGATAGTGATCTGAGAACTCGGCGTGGTGGGAGATATCAGCGAGATACTCGAACACCTCTTCTCGCGATTTGGCCACGGGAGTTGAGACCGTGAAATCCACGGCGCGGATTGTATGGGTGGGGGCGCGGCGGATCCGCGGCGATGCCGATCAGGCTGCTCGTCGATCCGTGATCCGGATGCTGTGCCCGAAAGCGGGGCCGTGCATCAGCAGCGAGTGCGAGGGAGCTTTTCGCTGAGAGGCGCGGCAGAGCTCGCAGATCATCATGTCCCCCTCATAGAGGTAGACGCGCTCGCCGATCAGAGGGGTCCTACGGCAGCTGTGGCAGCGTTCAAATCCGTCCTCCCGCTCGACCATACCCCGCCGGAGCAGCGCGAGCTCGAGCTCGGGTCTGTCGTCATACACCGGAGCCTTCATTTGGCAGCTATTCGCCGCCTTCTCGCCCCTTCCTGCCCCTTAAAACTCAGCAAACCGAACCGTTTTACAGAGCCGTGCCTGCGATCGAACAACTCCAATTTTCTGCTTTGACGGACGGGCTATGATTTCGATGCCGAGCTGGACCGCTTGGCACTTTGCCCCGCCCGTAACAAGGAGAATCTGCCCCAATGAAAGCCTGGACCTCGGGCAATGTTGCGGGGACCGGAACGTTTCGTTGCACGGATTGCGACTACCCGGTATCTCTCGACGCGGTCGATGAGCTCCCCACCTGCCCTAACTGCGGCGGTACAGAATTCGTCAGAGCATCGCTCTTCACCACCGCTCAGACGAGCGTGGTCGAAGTGGTTCCGGACATAGAAGACCAAGCATGGCTCGAAGAGCTCCGCGACGAGCTGAATGAGCCAGGTCAGTACCTCGCATACCGCACCGACACCGATGATGTGGTGACGTTCACGTTGCAGCGTGAGTGGACGAGAATCGGACGAAGCCTCGCGGCTGACATCCGCTTCGACGATCCGACGGTCTCCCGCCGCCATGCTCTGATCGTTCGCCAGCCGGACGGTCTCCGAGTTCTCGACGACCGCAGCCTGAACGGCGTGTTCGTCAACGGCGAGCGAGTCGAATGGAGCACGCTTGCCGACGGCGACGAGATCGTCATCGGTCGCCATCACCTCCATTTCCTCGACGCTCCTGCGATCTCGGGGATGCGCTTCACTCGCAACTCCGAACCCGGCGCGACGGCCGACGCCTCCTCATAGGGGCGCCCCCGCGTTTCGCGGGGGGCCACCGCCGGGCCGGGACTATGATCAGCCGCGATGGCGGCGAGCACGATCGCGGTTCTCTCGCAGAAGGGCGGCACCGGCAAGACGACCGTGGTTCGGACGCTGACCGAC
>JALYZY010000079.1 GCA_030948665.1 Actinomycetota bacterium
GGATCGCCGCGGGCGGCGAGGTGCTGGCGCCAGGTCCGCCGGATCTCGGGCTCCAGCACGTCGATGTTCGCGATCTCGCCCGGTTCGTGCTCGATGCCCCCCTCGCGGGACACAGCGGAGCGTTCAATGTCGTCAGCCGCCGCGGCCATGCCTCGACTGAATCCCTGCTCGAGGCGTGTCGTGCGGTAACCGCCGGCGACGTCCGGCTGACCTGGGTCGATCCTGAGTTCGTGGTCGGTGCGGGCATCGAGCCGTGGACCGAGCTGCCGATCTGGCTGCCTCCCGACCACGAGTACAGGGGGATGCATACCGCGAACGTGGAGCGCGCGCACGCGGCCGGACTCCGCTGCCGGCCGGCGAGTGAGACGGTCGCCGATACGTGGGCTTGGATGTCGGCGATGGATGGCCCGCCGCCGCTACGGGAGGACCGCCCACGGCCTGGACTGAATCTGGCTCGGGAACGGGAGGTTCTGGCCGCATGGCACGCACAGCGGCGGCGCGAGCGGGTCGTCTGATACCTGCTGCCGAGGAACGTGCGAGCTCGGTCGCCGTATGCCGCCGCTAGGGTGCTCGCGTGCCTGAGGCGAGTCCCCCAGCCGGCAGGTTCGACAGGTTCGTAGACGGTCTCGGGGCGCTGCCGAGCGACCGTACCGGCTGCTGTTCGCTGCGACGCTGACCACCTCGCTCGGCGATGCGATCGGGACGATCGCCGTGGCCTTTGCGGTGCTCGATGTAGCGGGGGCCATCTCGCTCGGAATCGTTATTGCCGCGCGCCAGATCGCAAGCGCCGGGGTCCTGATAGCCGGTGGGGTCCTGTGGGATCGCGCGTCGCGCGGAGGGGTACGGGTCGTTGGTCCGGCCCTGGGCGGGGTCTTGGTGGTGGCGACCAACCCCGGCTGGGCACTTGCGGGCGACAGCGCGTCGTTCCTGCTGTGCGCCGTATTCCTGGCGCGCATTCCGATCGCTCGGCACGACAGGCCGGGGGTGGAGCAGTTTCTCGCCGAGCTGCGCGCTGTTGGCGAGAGTTCCGCCTGCCGGGCCTGGCTGTGGTCAACCGTCCTGATTTTCGGTCTCGGAAACGTGCTCTTCATGTTCTTACAGGTGCTCGGCCCAGCGGTGGCCAAGGACCGTCTTGGAGGGGCCGGCGCGTGGGCCGCGATCCTGACCGCGGGTGGGCTCGGGGCAATCGCAGGCGGTGTGGCGGTTCTGCATCATCGCCCCAGCAGGCCGCTGGTCGCTTGCGTGGTCTGGCGCTGGCGATCCTGCCTGAATTCGCTGCCCTGGCCGCCGGCGCACCGGTGTGGCTGGTCGCCCCCGCCGCGTTCTGCGGCGGATTCGGCCTCGCGATCCACGTCGCGCTGTGGTTCACCGTCCTGCAACGAGAGGTGCCGGAGCACGCTCAGTCCCGCGTGTCCTCCTAACGGCCGCTATGCCGATATCGGTCGCAAGGTCTCGCGCTGGCCGCGTGATCGCGGCGGCCTTGTCGGCATAACCGCGAGATGAACCGGTCGTTCGGCGACCTCGTTTGGTCGCGGGCCGGCGCCGCGGTGATCGGACCTCATGGCCGGCTGCCCCCTCTAGCCCTAGGCGGAAGCGACGCGCCATGGCACGATTCGTGCCTTGTGGAGCGCTCTCAGGCGTGGCCCGAGCCAATGTGGGCGTCGCTGCGAAAGGCGATTGCCGAACTCGCGCCCACAGAGGCAAGCGCGCTCGCTGCCGCAGCGGCTCTACTCGCAACAGGGGCTTGGCCGGACGTTCGGCGGCCGCCTCGGCAGGAGTTCGACAATACTTCCTCCATGGATACGTTCAACCTCTTTCTCGACGAGACAATCGGCGACGAGGGTGATCCGCCCGGATACCGTGCGCAATCCGCGCAACTCGCGCCAAGGTTCGGAGCGTCTCGCCTCGCGATGACCGTGTATGACCTGCCACCCGGGCAGGCGATTTGCCCCTATCACTTCCACTGGGGCGATGAGGAGTGGCTGGTCGTGGTTTCCGGAACCCCTACGGTTCGGACACCCAACGGCGAACAGACGCTGGAGCCGGGCGACGTCGTCTGCTTCCTGGTGGGCCCGGAGGGAGCGCACCGGGTCCACAACGCGAGCGACAACGCCGCCCGCGTCGTCCTTTTCTCCAACAAGCACGAGTTCGGCATCATCGAATATCCCGACAGCGACAAGATTGGCGTCTGGGGCCGCCATAACGAGTCGCTCGACCACGTGATCCGGCGCAGCCCGGACCTCGACTACTGGGACGGCGAGCG
>JALYZY010000179.1 GCA_030948665.1 Actinomycetota bacterium
GCGATCGTGCCGCTCGAGCGATCCGAGCAGGATCGCCTCGCGAGACACCGCGGCGCGCGCAGCCCGGGCCGCGGCTATCACCCGGGTGTCCTGATCGCCGATCCGCCGCAAGAAGCCCACCTGCTCGAGCAGGTCCCGGAACCCGCGAGCTTCGAGCACGACCGTCATCAGGTCAGGCTGGCCGTGCTCGTAGCGGGCCACGAGATTCGCCGATAGGACGTCCGAAGCGTGATGGAGCTCGTTCTCCAGTTCGACCAGGTGGTCCCGGGCGCCGAGAAGCCGAAGCTGCACTCCTTTCAGCTGGGCCTCGCGAGCGCCCAGATTCGACTGGAGTGAGCTCAGGCGGGCCTGCGCATCCTGTAGCCCGGCGGCGGTGCTCTGGATGCGAGCCGAGTCCCTGGCCACAGCGGAGCGGAGCGCCGCGGCTGCACCTTGGCCGGCAGCGATCTTGGTCTTGAGATCGGCCGTGCTCGCCGTAGTAAGGCCGGTGCAGAGCAGTGCCGTGGCGACCAGAACGGTTGCCGCGACGCGGGCCAGGACGTGGGATCTTGTGCGCTTCTGAGGCATGGACGAAAGCGCGCCGGCGGGACCGGGGGCGCAGGACAACGAGCAAGCCGGTGGAGCGCCGGCCCGTTCGTGGATCCCCCCCGACAGGGCGAGCGCCACCCTAACAGGGGGTGTCGCACGCCTCCGCCCTTCTCCTTGTCCTGCAACGAATCCTGCACGGCGGGTCGGCGAAGCTGGCGGGGATGTGGGTCGGTGCTTACCCTGTAAGCACCGGGCGAACCGTACCGTGGGATGCCCTCGCCGCCTAGCAGAACGAAGGCCCCGCTGGGTTGGCGGGGCCTTCGGTGAGATGCTGCGCTGTCGGTCGGTGCGGATCAGTGCTTGCTGACTGCCGCTAGGAACCCCGACCCCGGCGCTCCAAGCCCAGTCATGTTGTCGTAGCCAGGCTTGGTACGCAGGGCCACGTCGCGGTTGCGGCACTTGCCAGACTGCTCGCAGTACTGCTCGGTCTTCTCGTAGTCGATGATCCGCGTGCTGTACAGGAATCCCTGTGCATCGGAGATCGAATTCGCGAAGTCCGCGCGTGACATGTCCTGCTTGCCTGCGTTCAGGACGTCATAGATCGCCTGGGTGTTGCCGTTGAGGCCATACAGCGTGGGATTCAGGAACCCGAGCGGATGCCCGGCGGCCTGGTTCGCGTCGGCGACCAGCCCGGCGAACAGCGGCGAGGCCACGCTCGTGCCGCCGATCCTGTACTGGTCGTAGTAGACGCCGTTCGGGAACGTCTGCGTCTCGCCGACCAGCATGCCCGTCGCCGGGTCCCCTTCAAGCGAGATGTCAGGCTCGACCCGCATGGGAGTCGATCCGTTTACCTTCGACAACGACTCCGGAACCACACCAGCCTGGTACGCGGGCTGTGGGTATACGACGCTGGTCCCGCCCCCGGACCCGCCGTCGAGGGCGAGGTTGATCGGTGTCCAGGTTCCGAGCTGGGCATCCGTGCAGCCGCCGGCGGCAACGAACGCCGCGTTGCACAGGAAACTGCGCGCGGTCGACCAGCCGAACTCGCCGGTCCGCTGCCCGCTCGCACCGACCTGCAGCGTGGTCCCGCCGACCGCGGTCACCCACGGGCTCGACGGCGGGTAGTCGGCGGCTACATACCCGAGCGTGGTGTACTCGTCGCCGTTGTCGCCGCTCGAGAAAAGCAGGCTGACTCCTGTTCCGGCGGCCATCATCGCAACCTCATCGACCGCTGCCTTGACGCTGGGCGGGTCAAGAATGTCACCGCCGTTGTCGCCGTAGGAGTTGTTGACGACGTTCGCCAGATGGCCATCGACAATCGCGCGCACGACCGAGTTCAGGTCGCCCTGGCCGCAGTTGCGGCCGCCCGCGTAGAGGATGTGAGCGCCCGGCGCCATCCCGTGAACGGCCTCGACGTCGAGCGATTGCTCGCCGAACCAGCCGCTCGCTCCGCACAGATCACCCTGGTTGAAGGAGCTCGGCAGGAGCTCACTGAATTGCGAGTCTGCGAGCGGATGACCCGGATCGTTGATCGAGGCGAACTTCTGCGCGTCCGAGAGCAGCGTCGGCGACGCGTACGCGTCGACAACCGCGACGGTCACACCGGTGCCGTCGAGCCCGCTCGGGATGCTGTAGGCGCTGCGGAACTGTGGTGGCGTGTAGCCGCACACCGCCCACGGCGCAGGAGAGGGGTAGCCATCGAACCGCGGGAATGTCGTGTCGACCTTCTGGCCGTAATAACTGGCGCAGGGCTGCGCCACCCGGAAGCCCGGAGGCTGTGGATAGGTGCCAGGGACCGATCGGGCGCTCCCGGGATTGTCGGCAGTGTTGTCGGGGTGCGCCAGCGATTGGCTGACGCCGGTGACGCCGAGAACGGCCCCGGAGATGCTCGCCGGTACTGCCAGCGCACGGTCGGCGAGGCGGACCTGACGTCCATCGACCTTGTGGTACGAAAGCGAGGTCGAGAACGACCGCTCCACGCGAGCGGCGCTGCCGGATGCTTCGACTGCGGTGCGGTCGGCTGACACGCCGTTGATCTTGAAGCCAGCCTGACGCAGGAACGCCACTACTCGGGCTACGTCCCGATAAGAGGGCGAGAATCGATGCTCCCATTGCGCGGGGGTGAGGTACTTGCGATACAGCCCATTCCCCGGCGTGGATACGGCCGTCGCGAACGCTTGAGCGCCGCGGGCCAACCTCAGGTTGATTTCGAAGTCGATCGTGCTCGAGCTCGCCACTGACGACACCCGCGGACTGAGCGTGGCCGCCGGGGAGACGGTCCCGGCGATCCGGACGGATGCGGACGGCTTGGCTGCCAGCGCTGCCGGAGCGCTCATTGCGAACGCCGTGGCTACAGCGACGGCCACCGAAAATGCCCTGCGATACCTCACGTGTACCTCCCGCTAGAGATTCGCGCCCGTACGGCACCTAGCCCCCGCGATGGACGCCCCACTGGATCGGACGACCGTATCGCGTGGCGGCCGATCAAGGAGCGGTGACCGGGGTATGGTGCGGCACGGTGAAACGACGCTCGAGGTGTCAGGGGCAAGCCCTGAGGCCTGCCCCGATGTCGCGGGTGGTGGGCGTGGCTCTGGCGATCCTGCTGGGCGCGGGATGCGGTGCGGGTGTCGGTGCGCGAGCGCTGCCGGTGCAGGTCCGGCCCTCGCCGAAGGCATCGCTGGCCGCCGGCGAGCCGGCGCACATCGCCGTGGTCGTGATGGAGAACGAGGAGTACGGCGACATCATCGGCTCCCCGTCGGCCCCCTACATCAACCACCTGGCACGACGCTACGGCCTGGCCCGCGGGATGTACGCGATCGGCCATCCCTCGCTTCCCAACTACCTAGCGCTAACCGGCGGATCCGCCTTCGGGATCAGCAGCGACTGCACCACCTGCTCGGTTGGAGCCTCGAGCATCGTCGATCAGCTCACGCACGCGCAGCTCACCTGGCGGGCGTACATGGAGGGGCTGCCACGGGCTTGCTTCACCGGCTCCGGATCGGGCGATTACGCAAAGAAACACGACCCGTTCGTCTACTACACGCGCGTGGTCCGCAACCCCGCCAGCTGCGCGAATGTAGTGGGACTCGCACGACTTGCCGTCGATGAGCGTGACCACGCCATTCCCCGCTTCATCTGGATTACGCCCAATCTCTGCCACGACATGCACGACTGCAGCGTCGCCACCGGCGACCGCTTCCTTTCACGGCTTGTGCCGCCGCTTTTACGCTCGCTGGGGCGCAACGGCCTCCTGTTCCTCACGTGGGACGAAGGAGCAAGCGACAGCGGATGTTGCCGACGCGCCTCCGGTGGACATGTCGTCACGATCGTCGCCGGACCTGGAGCTCGCCGAGGGGCTCGCATGACCAGCCCCGCCGACCATTATTCAGTTCTGCAGACGATCGAGGATCTGCTCGGTCTACCCAGACTTCGGGGCGCGGCGTGTCCATGCACACCGACGCTCGAGCCGCTGCTCGCCGGCTGAGCGCGACTCGCTAACCCGCACCGACGGTGGTCTCGAGGTCCGCGGGGGACTGCAGAGGCTGGCCGAAGCTGATTCGCAAGATCGCGCCGCCGTCCGGAGCGTTCCGGCCCTCGACAAATCCTCCGTGCGCCTCTGCGGCCTGCTTGACGATCGCCAGGCCGAGTCCCGAGCCTGGCTTGGATCGGGCCTCGCGCGCGCGATGAAACCGATCGAACACGAACGGCAGGTCAGACTCGTTGAAGCCCGGTCCGTGGTCGCGAACCGTCAGCGCCCCGTCGCGCAGATCGACCTCGACGACGCCCCCCTCGGGGCTCCACTTGGCGGCATTACCGAGCAGGTTCGAGACGGCGCGGGCGATCCGCTCGCCCTCGCCGCGGACAAGCGTCGGCTCGAGGGACGCTTCGAACGAAAGCCCCGGCGCGCGGCGGCGAGCACGATCGAGCGCCGCCGAGACAATCTCGTCGAGGCGGACATCCCCGGACTCCGCGGACTGCTTGCTACCGCGGGCGAGCTCGACGACATCGGCCACAAGCGCGGTCAGCTCGTCAAGCTCATCGATCACGTCTGCGCGCAGCGCATCCCTATCGGCGCTCGAGAGCAGGTGTTCGTCCTTGAGCATCTGGATGTTCGCGCGGATCGTGGCGATCGGCGTGCGAAGCTCGTGCGAGGCATCCGCGACGAGGTTGCGCTGGGCCTGGACTGATTGGTCAAGCGCATCGAGTGTGGCGTTGAACGTCCGCGCTAGGCGGGCCAGCTCATCGTTGCCCTTGACCTCGACCCGTTCGTGCTCGAGCCGGTCTGGACGCGCCGCGATCCGCTCGGTCTGGCGGGTGAAGCGGACGATCGGGGCGGTCGCAGCCCGCGCTACCAGCACTCCGAGCAGCGCAGCCAGGGCGATCCCGCCGGCAGCGATCAGTGCCAGCAGAAGGCGTTCGTTCGACAGCGCGCTGTCGACATCGGCGAGCGGCAGCCCCACCAGCA
This sequence comes from Actinomycetota bacterium, assembly GCA_030948665.1. GTDB lineage: Bacteria > Actinomycetota > Thermoleophilia > Solirubrobacterales > Solirubrobacteraceae > Palsa-465. Next base: position 4,994 of record JALYZY010000179.1, read on the forward strand.
GGGCGCCCCGGGCGCCGATCCCGGTGGCCATCACGCGGATGTGCTGCCCGCGGACGGACTCGCTGGTGAAGTACTGGCCCTTCCCGCTGGCGGCAAGATCCTTCGCACGCGGGTCGATCGGAATGCCGGGTGCGGGATGTGAGAAATGCGTGCCGTCGCGACATACGAGCGTGAATGCCCCCGGCGCCGCGCCGAACGCCTGTCCGGGAACCTGGTCAAGGAGAAGTCCCTCGTCCTCGTCCGGCGAGGCGCTGCCACAGTGCCCGAGGGATACAGGGCGCTGTTGGTCAGCTGAACCGAACAGCCCCGAACTGCCATCCGGGCCTGGGCCGCCCCCTCCCCGGCCGTTGGCGCGCAAGAGTACCGGCTGGGCGAGGTGGCGGAGCGACGCGTCAGTCTGCGCGATCAGCTGAGAGCTCGTCCCCGCATACGCCGACACTGCGACTGCAATCACAGCGATCGCCACGGCGACCCCAGCCGCCAGCCCCATCCGCGCCTTGAGGCTCATCCGTCGGCCTCCCGGAGTGCGTACCCGACTCCCCTGACGGTGTGGATCACCACCGTTGTTCCGGCCTCCTCGAGCTTTCGCCGCAGATACCCCACGTATACCCGCAGCGCGTTCGACGTCGGTCCGAAGTCGTAGCCCCATACGCGGTCATAGATCACGCTGTGCGGCAGCACCCGGCGCGGGTTCAGCATCAGCAGCTCGAGCAGCTGGTACTCGGTACGGGTCAGCTCGACGAAAGTCGCTCCGACCGACACCCCGTGGCGAGCCGGATCAAGTCGCAGGTCGCCGAATGTCAGCCCGCCATCGAGGTCTCCCTCAGCCCCGGAGCGCCGCAGTAGGGCCCGCAGGCGCGCCTTGAGCTCGTCGATGTCGAAGGGCTTGACGAGGTAGTCGTCGGCGCCTGCGTCGAGCCCGTCGATCCGGTCAGAGACGGCATCGCGTGCTGTGAGCATCAGTATCGGCACGCGATTGCCGTCGCGGCGCAGCATCCGGCACACATCGAGTCCATCGATGTCAGGCAAGCCGATGTCGAGGATCACCGCGTCGGGGACCCCCGAGGCCACCTCCGCAAGCGCATCCGAACCGTTCTCGGCCAGCCGAACGTCGTAGCCCGACAGCCTGAGCGCACGGCTCAGGGTGTCCCGCAGGGCGCGATCGTCGTCTACGACAAGCAACCTCATGAGTGGATTCTCAGCCCTTCGCGGCTGGAAGACCAGGCCTTCCTACGCAGGACTTACGTCGGGCTCTCTGAGGACAGCCCCGAGCACGCCGTTGACGAACGCTGGCGCGCCGGCACCGCAGAAGCGCTTGGCGGTCTGGACTGCTTCATCGATCGCGCCCTCGGGCGGGATCAGGTGATCCCCTGGAAGCTCCCCCGGATACAGCAGCTCGGCCAGCCCGACGCGGAGGATCGAACGCTCCAGCGGCGCAATCCGCTCGAGCGACCACCCCGTCGCGTGCTCACGGATCAGCTCGTCGAGCTTGACCTGATGCTCCCTGACCACGGCGCCGAGCGCCCGCGTGAATGTCGGCGCGTCGCGAGTCCACAGCTCCTCGAGTGGCCGGCCGAGCAGATCGCTCTGGTAGAGCGCCCAGATCGCCGCCCGCCGCTGATCGGTCCTACGCACGCGAGACGTACTCGCCGGAGCGCGTGTCGACGCGCACCACATCGCCGACGTCGATGAACAGCGGAACGCTGATCCGCGCACCGGTCTCGAGCACGGCCGGCTTCGTCCCGCCCCCGGACGCGGTGTCACCACGGAGGCCTGGGTCCGTCTCGGCGACTGATAGATCGATGGCACTGGGCAGCTGGACGTCTGCGGGCGCATCGTCGATGTACAGCACCTCGACCCCGTCGGACTCCTTCATCCAGCGCAGAGCATCGCTCAGCGTGGCCTCGGGGATCGACAGCTGCTCGTAGGTCTCGGAATCCATGAAGTGGGCGTCGGTCTCGTCCCGGTAGAGGAACTGCATCCTTCGCACCTCGGTGCGCACGGGGCGGAACTTCTCGCCAGCGCGGAAGGTGCGGTCGATCACAGCGCCGTCGCTCGCGCGGCGAAGCCTCGTCCTGACGAAAGCTCCCCCCTTGCCGGGCTTCACGTGCTGGAACTCGATGATCTTGAAGACCGTGCCATCGACGTCGATGTGCGATCCGTTGCGAAATTGGTTGGTCGAAATCATCCTAGGCCGAGTGTAGTCAGGCGCTTTCGCGCCAGTCTGGAGCGCTCTGCTGCATAGCGCGGCGGCGCGCATATCGGCCAAGCTGCCGCGAGGGTTTCACCGGGCGCGCCGTCATACTCCGCTCGGCAACACTGGCGTTTGCGCCAGCGAGCTGGTGCTGAAGATGCTGGTGCGAAGGCGCATAGGCCTCGGTGAAGATGTCCCCAGCGGGCCCCGGGGTCCTCGGCTTCGTCGGCGCTCCCGTCGTTATCAGCCTGGTGCTGGCGGCGCTATTACACGTGAAGGTCACCCGGCGCAGCCATCAAGCGGCTCGAGCCGCGTTGTGCTTCGCGGTGCTGAGCTGCCTTGTCTGCTTCCTCGGGCTAGCCGTGGAAGGCATCGTGATGCTGCCGGAGGCGGTGCTGACAGTCTGCGCCGTGGCCACCGCGCCGCTTCCGCCTGATCCCACTGACCCCTGGCCGGGTCGGGATCCGCGGCGCTCCGCGTGCCTCCGATGGATTGAGAAATCATCGGGCAGCGTACGCCCCGGTAACGGGGCACCAAGGCGGGCAAGAGGACGCGCCCCTGCCCGTGAAACGGGATACCGCTCCACACGTTTCCATGGCGTCAGCCCGCGACGCTAGTCGACGACGATCAGCTGCTTGCCAAGTGACGTGAGGATCTCGCAGCCGTCGTCGGTCACGATCACGAGGTCCTCGATTCTCACTCCGAACTCGCCGGGCAGGTATATGCCCGGCTCGACGGTCACCGCGTTCCCACGAGCCAGCTCGTCGGCCGAGCTCTGCGACAAGCGGGGGGCTTCGTGAACATCGAGTCCCACCCCGTGCCCGAGTCCGTGGCCAAAGTGCTCGCCGTAGCCCCGGGCCTTGATCAGCGACCTTGCGCGGGAATCGACATCGCGCCCGTGGGCGCCGGCCTTGACCGCTTCGACGCCGGCAAGCTGTGCCTCAAGCACGAGCTCGTAGACCTCGCGACCCCTCTCCCCCGGCTCTCCGGCGGCGATCGTCCGGGTGCAATCGGAGCAGTATCCCCCGAGCGCCGCTCCCCAATCGATGACCACCAGCTCGCCGCTGCGAATTTCGTGCTCCCGCGGCTTGGCGTGGGGCAGCGCTCCGTGCGGGCCAGCCGCGACGATCGAGTCGAAGCTGGGCCGCTCGGCGCCGCGATCGAGCATCTCCCGCTCGAGCGCGATCGCCACCTGGCGCTCGGTTCGGCCCACCAGTCCCGCGCCGAGCAGCGACTGCAAGGCGGCGTCGGCCAGCTCGGTGGCGTCCTGGAGGAGCGAACGCTCACTGGGATCCTTGACGCTGCGAAGTCCTTCGATCAATCCGTGGACCGCGACCAGCTCGACGCGGTCAGGCAGAAGCTCGCGGAGCCGCCCGTGCTGCCATACCGACAGATGAGCGTCCTCGAACCCGAGCCGCAGCTCCCCCTGCGGCAAGGCGTCCGGCACCGTCTCGAGCAGGTCCACGGACCCCGTGCGCCGCTGGAACCCGCGGTCGACCTCCTCCGCCGCTTGCTCGACGTAGCGGAAGTCGGTCATGAATTTCGCAGCGTCGCCGGTCAGGACCGCGATGCCGTTAGAGCCGGTGTAGCCGGTGAGGTAGCGAACGTTGACGCGGCTGGTGATGAGGATCGCGTCGACGCCCGCCCCGGGCAGCTGCTGCACGAGTGCCTGAGCTCGAGCGCTCACTTGACTTGGAGCTCCTCGCGTAGGCGCACCAGAGCGTCACGATAGCCATCGGGCCCCTTGCCCATGACGCGTTCGAAGCACAGCTCTGAGATCACCGAGTGCCGCCGCCACGGTTCCCGCGACTCCAGGTCGGAGAGATGGACCTCCACCGTAGGCAGGCCGGTGAGCTCGAGCGCATCCCGAATCGCGTAGGAGTAGTGCGTCCAGGCGCCGGGGTTGAGGACGATCCCGTCGGCCAGGCCCTCCAGCTTGTGAAGATGCTCGACGAACTCGCCCTCATGGTTGGTCTGGAAGAAGCGCGTGAGGAGTCCGAGCTCACCAGCTAGCTCGGCGATCGACAGCTCGAGCCGCTCGAGCGAGAGACCGCCGTAGTGGGCCGGATCACGCCGCGCCAACTGGTCGAGGTTGACCCCGTGCATCACCTCGATGCGGTTTCGAACCGTCATCTCGCCGCCAGCTCGCGCACCGCAGCCGTAAGCGCGCCGGCGGGAACCGTACAGCCGGCGTGCGCACGCCCGGGCTCCTCGAGCAGCACGAGCGGTACCGGGCCGTCGCCGAGACGTTTCTTGTCCCGCGCGGTGGCAGCCACGACATCGTCGGGATCAGCGTGCGCGAGCGAGCGCGGCAGCCCGTGCCTGGCCAGCAGCTCGCCGACCTCCTCGCGGAGCTCATGCTGCTCGGACAGGCGCAGCGCCGCCAGTAGCCCGAGCGCGACAGCCTCGCCGTGCCGATACCGGGCATACCCGGTGACCGCCTCGATCGCATGCGCGACCGTATGCCCGAGGTTCAGCACCTGGCGCAGGCCGTCATCTCGCTCATCGCGGGCCACGATCCTGAGCTTGGTCTGAGCGCAGCCCGCGATCACCTCGGGATCGCTCGGCTCAGCGCCGCCGCGAACCCGATCCCACAGGTACCCACCGGCGATTAGCGCGGTCTTTACAACCTCCGCGTAGCCTGCCGCGAGCTCAACTTGGGGAAGCGTCCGCAGCGCGCCGGTGTCCGCGATCACCGCCTCGGGATGGTGGTAGGCGCCAACGTAGTTCTTGGCCTCGGGGATGTCGATGCCGGTCTTGCCTCCGTAGGCGGAGTCAACCTGCGCGAGCAGCGTGGTCGGCGCCTGTACATAGCGGACTCCGCGCTGATAAGTGGCCGCGCAGAATCCCGCCAGGTCCCCGACCACACCGCCCCCAAGGGCGACAAGCACATCTGCGCGGGTCATACCGTCGCCTGCCAGCTGGCTCCACAGCGACGCGGCCGTTGAGACCGTCTTTGCCGACTCGCCCGGGGTGAGCTCGATCCGCGCGGCCGCCGGCTCGAACGCGTCGCCAAGGCACCGGGCGACGTGGGCGTCGGTGACGACAAACCGGCGGCCACCGACAGCGGCAGGCCAGAAGCGATGCCGATCGATGAGTCCCCCACCCAGGTAAACCGGATAGTCCTTGGAGGCGCTTGCGGCCCAGAGGACCCTCGCTCCGGATGGAAGCCCGTCAAGGGATCCGAGGACGACGCCCATCGAGCGCGAGCGCTCGCTCGGGACGGTCACGTCCGCCACCGCGGCGTACACCGGCTCGCGCTCGGTATATAGGAGCTCGAAGAGCGAGCGGTCGGAGGCGAGCGGCCGGTTGCTCGAGTGGCAACGCTCCCATGCCGTGCCGAGGTCGACGTCGATCCAGATAACTAGATGCTCGCCAACTGCCGCCCGCACCCGCTGTGAGCCGAGCGCTCCACCGCCGAGCGCGATAACCCGCCGGCCGGGCTCGCTCAGCAGCTCGAGCGTCACCCGCTCCTCGGCCGACCGGAAAGCAGCCTCGCCGTCCTGCTCGAACACAGCCTCAATTGGCTTGCCGAGCCGCTGCTCGAGCACACGGTCCACGTCTATCGCCTCGACCCCCAGCGCTCGCGCCGCGCTGCGGGCCGCCGTCGACTTCCCAGCGCCCATGAACCCGATGCAGACCACGGCACCCCCGGACTCCGGGCTGGCGCCGGGCGAAATTACGCCGGTGGCCACCCGATCCTCTCGCGGTACGCAGCGACCGCCGTCCGCGCGTCGTCGAGATGGTCGCCGCCGAACTTGCGCCGGTAGGAGTCCGCGAGAACGAATGCGACCATCGCCTCTCCGACCACCGCCGCCGCCGGCACGGTGCACGAGTCAGTACGTTCGCGCAGTGCCTCTGCGGGGGCTCCGGTGGAGATGTCGACCGAGCGCAGCGGCTTGGTGAGAGTCGGCAGCGGCTTCATTGCGGCGCGCACGACAAGCGGCGCGCCGGTTGTCATCCCGCCCTCCAGCCCACCCGCGCGGTTGGTGGCCCGGAAGTAGCCGCGCTGCTCCTCGTAGAAGATCTCGTCGTGGGCTTCGGACCCCGGAACGCCAGCCACCCGGAAGCCGTCACCGATCGAGACCCCCTTGATCGCCTGAATCGACATGATCGCCTGACCGAGGCGGCCATCCAGACGCTCCTCCCAGCTGACGTGCGACCCAAGGCCCGGCAGCACCCCGAAGGCGATCACCTCAAACACGCCGCCAAGCGACTCGTTGGCCTTACGCAGACGGTCGATCTCGGCGACCATCGCCCTGCTCGCGTCAGCGTCGAGGCAGCGGACGGGCGACTCGTCGACATTCGTGAAGTCTTCGAGCGAGAGGGCCTCGCGGGAGGGCGCGGAAACCCCGGTTATCTGGGTGACGTGCGAGCGGACCTCGACGCCGAGCGCCCGCAGGAACGCTTTCGCCACCGCCCCCCCGGCGACGCGCGCGGCTGTCTCCCTGGCACTCGCCCGCTCGAGGATGTCGCGGACGTCGGTGAGTCCGTATTTCTGGACGCCGACGAGGTCCGCGTGGCCGGGTCGCGGGAGGTGAACTTCGGCTACGTCCTCGCTTACCGGCCACGGGTTCATTCGCGCGACCCAGTTGGAGTAGTCCCGATTGACCACCTGTAGCGCGATCGGACCCCCGAGCGTGCGCCCGTGCCGGACGCCGCCGAGCACCTCCGCTTTATCGCGCTCGATCTTCATCCGGCCGCCGCGTCCGTGTCCCAGCTGGCGCCGAGCGAGATCCCCGTTCAGCGCGTCGGGTTCGAGCGCCAGCCCGGCCGGAATGCCCTCGACGATGCAGGTGAGCGCAGGACCATGCGATTCGCCGGCGGTTATCAGACGTAGGACGGCCACCGGGGCAAGGTTACGTGCACGGCGTCGCGGCTGGACCCTCCCGGTGTGCACGCTGCGGCTCGCGGTACGACCCTACCGCTCGCGCGAGGCTGCGTGCGCCGGGTCAGTAGCGCCCAGCGATGTCGAGAGCGATGTGACGACCACCCGAGGCGAACAGCGACAGGCGCACCGTCACAGTCACGTGCCCGAGGCGCCGCAGCTTGAGGGCGGTGCCCTGCGAAAGACGCAGGTGCAGGGTCGCCGTGCCCGCTCTGATGCCGGAGACGGTGCCTCTCCCGACCGTCACCGTCGGTCCACGGCCGGCCTTGATGTGCGCCCGCCTGGCGGCGGCCCGCGAGATCGTCAACGTCACGATCCCGTCGGCCTGCACGTTAGAAGTGACCCGCATGACGATGCCCGAGCGGAGCACCGACCGCAGGCCCTGAGGGATCAGCTGGGCCCGGAGGGACAAACCCGGGCTGGGTCCGGGAGGCGGGCCGGGAGGCGGACCAGGCGGCCCGGGGCCCAGCACGTCGACCGATTGACTGATCGTGCTCGAATTCCCTCCGCGGTCGGAGACACTCAGCGTCACCGTGTAGGTGCCGCCATAGGCGTAGCTGTGGACGACGCTCGGCCCGATCGAGGTGGTGCCGTCGCCGAAGTTCCAGTGATAGCCCGCGCCGGGGACGATCAGCGTCGACACCGTCACCGAGCCGTCGAACGCGACCACATCGCCTCGGTCAATCGGACTCGGCACCACGAACGTCGGCGACAGCGCGACGCCCAGCTCGCACATCAGCGCGTTCGGATCGATCTCGATGGCGCCGGCGTTGTTGAACTCAGGCTGCAGGAAGTAGGAGTTCTGATTGCTTGCCCCGATCACGACGGCGTCGTTAGGGTCGCCGCCGGGCTCGCAACCGTTGTCGTTTATCTCGGCGCCGTTGTTCGCAAACCACGCGTTCAACCAGGGGTTCACGACCGCAGCGAGCTCCGCTTGACTGAGCGGATTGACGAGCCGGGCGCCCGCATCCCACGCTACCTGCTGGGCGCTGGCGGGAATTGGGAGCGCCGGCAGGTTGGGCTCGTCACAGCTCGTGTAGGTGGTCCATGGCTGCACGACGTAAGCGAAGCGACGGTTGTTGACGGTTACATAGGAGTGGTATGAGCAGAACGCGGGCCCGGAGCCGCCGCTCGAGCCACTGTGGGCCGAGCAGATCGGGCTACTCGGATTCGAGTCGAGACAAACCTGTACTCCGGGTGGCGTCAACAGGACAAGCAGCGGGGTGTAGCCGGACTGCACGCGTCCCGCCAATCCCATGTTGGTGATCATCGTCGCGAGCTCGCTCTGTACCTGCTGATCGGTCAGGCAGGGGTTCGAACCATTGGCCGTGCAGCCGCTGGCGCCGTAGTTGTTGCCCGGGCCGGTCCCGATCGTGTTGCCGAACTGGCAGGCAGAGCCGCCCGGGCTTCCGTAGTCGATGCATCCCCCGGCGTACTTCGAGACGTTTCCTGCCCGCCCGCCGGAGTCGTTGTACTGGGTCGTCAGCGCGTACGGCGAGGTGAATGTGTTGCTCGCGTCTGCGACATCCCGCATGAACTGCTCGAGGTAGTTTCGGGTCGTCGCCCAATCGGCGCGGATCGGGTCCCAAGTGATCGCGAATGTCTCGTTGGCGTGCATCACCGCGTCGCTCGGGGTGGTTCCGCCACCCTGCCAGCAGAGGGCTGTGGGAGGCAGGCTCGGGCCGGCCAAGTCCGGGGAGAGCCACGGATCGGAACACGGAGCGGTCGAGGTGACGGTTGGAAGCCCGGCCGTGGACGTGCCGGGAACCAAGGCGAGGCCGTAACGGTTGCCGTTGACGTCGAGCACGACTGCCTGCGCCGCGCTCGTAGTCATGACCAGCGAGACGAGAAGCGACACCATGATCGCTACTGCGGCTAGGCGGCCACGCAGGCCGTTACGACAGGCGGCGCCGGTCGGGCAGGCGTAGCCGCCCATCAGCGCCTTCCAACCTTCAGGTTGCGCAGGTCGACTATTGCGCCCACGGTGGGGTCGTACTCGAACAGCGTGAGCGCGCTCAGGGTCGAACTGGTCAGGAGCTCGTGGCCGGCAGCCGAGGCCATCCGGCGTGCCTGCTCCGCGGCAGAGCGCGACCGATACCCGGTGGCCTTGATCGCAGTTACTGCGAACAGCAGATTCGAGACAGTGCCGTTCGACGAGGAGAGCGTCTCGGTCTGGCCGGGCGCCAGCGACAGGATCTGGCAGTCGATCGGCCCGGGCGTGCAGCCTCCAGGGCCGGTGATGACGGCTCCGGACTGGACCGCGAACAGCACCCTGCGGCCACCCTGCGACACCCCGAGCTCGACGAGCAGCGGCTGCTGGGGGCTCGGGAGGATGCTGAGCCGCTCGAGTGAGTCGACCGTGGCCAGGCCGCTGCCAGCCTTCGAGATCGCGAGCGCGACGCGATAAGCCTGCGTCGCAGAAAGTTGGGCGGGACCGGGCTTGGATGGCTTACCGTCCGGCGCGGCGGGAGTGTCCGACGGCTGCGTACCCGATCCGGTCCCCGTGCCGCCGCTCGAACCGGTCGAGCCGGTGCCTGCGCTCGTGGTGCCGGAGCTCGGCGTGCTTGTGCCCGTGCCGGCGCTCGCCGCGCCTGTGCCCGTGCCGGCGCTCGCCGCGCTTGTGCCCGTGCCGGCGCTCGCCGCGCCTGTTCCGGTGCCCTGACCCGAGCTCGCGCTCGTCGCTGGCGAGCTGCCGGCGGAGCTTGCAGGGCTTGCAGGGGCCTGCGCTCCAGTCCCGGGCGCAGGAGTGAACGGGTTGCGAGCGCCGCCGCGCGGTGGCGTCGCCGCTGGCGTTGCCCCAAGCGACACGGAGGGCACAGCTGGGTTGCCAGCGACTGGGAGCCCGGACGCTGACCGCACAGGCGCGGGGGTTGGCGGCGGCGTCTTCGCCAGCACCAGTGGCACGGCCACGATCCCGATGAGCAACACGACCGCGACGGGCCACAATCGCCGCTCCCGCAGCTCCGTAATGAACGCGCTCAACGTGCTCACTGCACGCCTCCAGATATCGCGGGGTCGAAGATCGCGGCCGCCGGCGCTGGCGACTGCGCGCTCGGGTCTGAAGCGCCCGTCCCTGAGGACGATGGCGAGCCGGCTGGTAAGCCCGAGGTCGGTCCGGCTGGAGCGGTGCCAGGGGTCGGGGACGGCGCGCCACCGAGGTGCCCCTGCGAGGCCGAGAGCAGATAGGTCGTCGCGGACACGTTCGCGACCATGTCCGGAAAGCCTTGAGAGCCGGGCCCGAGCGTGAGCGCGTTCAGCGTCATCAGCCTTCCGCTCACTCGCACCGCCGGACCGGTTGCTACCACGAAGCGGTCGAGGCGCCCGAGGAAGTCCGACAGGTTGAAGAACTTCCCACTGAAGCTGAACGTGAACTGCTCGGTGCCGAACCCGGCAGACCCCGCGCTCACTCCGGGGGGAAGCGCCCCCGCCGCCGAAACGCCGGCGCTCGCACCTGGACCGGAGCCCGACCCCGAAGAGGACGGAGTCAGCTGGAGCCCGCGAAAATCGACCCCGGAGGCCTTTGCCGCGGTCTGGAGCTCATAGATCAGCGACGGGATGTTGTCGTCCTGTGGCACCGCCTCCCCCAGGCGAGCAAGCTCGGCGTACTCGACGGGGAAGGAGGCACGAGCCCGTCGATCTGCTGCCACCTGGGTCTCGAGCGTTGCAAGCTGTGCCTGCACCGCACTGATCGAGGTGCTGAGCTTGGCGGCAGCTCCGCGCCTCGGCTGGACGACAAGCAGCCATGCACCGACCAGCGCCGCCACGGCGAGCGCCGCGATCAGAACCATACGATCGCGCGAGGTCATCGCGTGGCCTTCTTGGCCAGGCTCGTGGTGGGGCTCGCCTGCGTACCTGTCGAACCCGCACCGGTTGGTCCAGCCCCGGGAAGGGGCGAGAAGAACACAAGCACATCGAAGGCCGGCTGAGTGCCACTGCACCCGCTGGATCCCGACGCGCTCCCGCCGCTTGATCCGCCGGTGGCTGCCTTCACCGCCGAGCCGAGCGTG
>JALYZY010000138.1 GCA_030948665.1 Actinomycetota bacterium
TCCGTAGAGGACCACGGTCGTCACGGAGCCACCGGCGCGCGCTCGCCCGACGCGTAGACGTCAAGGCCAAGGTAGTCGGGAAAGCGCATCGCCTCCACGTAGCGCGCCGCGCTCGCGATCATCGCGGCGTTATCTGTGCACAGCTCCGGGGGCGGCACGTCGAGCTCGACGCCCAGCCCGGCGAGTCGCCGGCGCAGCTGCCCGTTGGCGGCGACCCCTCCACCCACCGCCAGCCGTGCCATCTCCGTCTGCGCCAGGGCGCGCTCGACGCGGATCGCCAACGACTCCACGATCGCGTACTGGTAGGAGGCCGCCAGGTCCGCCCGCCGGCGCTCGGCCTCGCCGACACTCAGCTCGCGCAGGCGGTACAGCAGCGCCGTCTTCAGGCCCGCGAAGGAGAAGTCGAGTCCTGCGACCTTGGCCGCAGTCGGGAATCGGAATGCCGCCGGATCCCCTTCGCGCGCGAGCCGCTCGAGCGCAGCGCCGCCGGGATATCCCAGTCCGAGCAGGCGTGCGCCCTTGTCGAACGCCTCACCTGCGGCGTCATCGAGGGTCTGACCGAGGACCTCGAAGGCCGCGCCGCGGTCGGTGACCCGTGCCAGCAGGGTGTGGCCGCCGCTGGCGATCAGGCTGAGGAACGGAGGGGCTACGGGCGAGGGCTCGAGGAAGCTCGCCGCCACGTGACCGTGCAGATGATCGACGGGGGCAAGGGGAAGCTCATACGAGGCGGCCAGCGCCTTGGCGGTCGCGACGCCTACGAGTAGTGCCGCCACCAGTCCCGGACCGCAAGTGACCGCGACGAGCTCGACATCGGGGAGCGCTGCACCAGCGCGGACAAGTGCGGCATCGAGCACGCTGCCGATCCCGTCGAGGTGCTGCCTGGAGGCGATTTCAGGGACCACGCCGCCGAAGCGGTCGTGGACGCCTTGCGAGGAGATCACATTCGAGAGGATCTGGCCACGGCGCGTGATGACCGCCGCGCAGGTGTCATCACAGCTGGTCTCGAGCGCGAGGATCAACTGGCTTGGCTGTGGCTGGACACTGGCTGGCGTGTGCGCCACATGATCACGGCGTCTTCGCCGGTGTCGCGGTAATAGCGCCGCCGGGTGCCCGCCGTACGAAACCCAAAGCGCTCATACAGTGCTATGGCTTCGGAGTTCGACGGGCGGACCTCGAGCGTGTAGTGCTCGTGCTCACCCGCCCGCTCGAGCATCTCACTCAGGAGCGCACTCCCGATACCGCGCCGCCGGGCCGCGGGATCGACGGCGATGTTCATCAGGTGCCAGACATCTGCATAGCGCGAGCACACCAGGTAGCCAACGGTGCGCTTCCCTTCCATCGCCGCGAGGCAGACCCCCGAGGGCTTCGAGAGCTCAAGCACGAACATCGCCAGCGACCAGGGCGTCGGAAACGCGCGGCGCTCGATCGCGCTGACCTGTGGCAGGTCGGAGTAGGAGAGTGGGCGAACTGTGATCTCTGAGGTCATCTGCGGCCGAGGGCAATTTCGGCGTCGGGAGCCCGCAAATACACTGGCCGGACGTCCTCCGGTCCACCGCCGGCCGGTGCGTCACGAGCCAGTCGACAGTGATTGATGGCGGTGACCTTGTGGAGCTGTGAGTCGTCCTCCGGGACGAACACCCCCGCGTCCTCGAGAACTGGACGAAATTCTACTGCTCCTTCACCAATCGCAACCGCTACTACAGGGAGCTGAGAGGCCAGATCAGCAAGCCCCTCGGGGGAAAGCGGGGCGGGCTCGAGCACCGCTTCGCTCGGCTCGCCCTGGCGCCATTCCGCCGCGAACACCTCTCCTCGCCGCGCGTCCAGCAGCGCGAGCCCGCTTTCAGTAAGTCCGCCCTCCCGCGAGAGGATGTTCATCGCGAGCGATCGCAGCGTGCTGACGCCGACGAGGGGGATCGCCCGTGCCAGCGCCAAGGCACGAGCTGTCGCGATTCCAACCCTCAGCCCGGTGAACGTCCCTGGCCCCACCCCCACTGCGATGCGATCGATATCGCCCCATCCCACCTGGCAGCTTTCCAGCAGCGCCGCCACCAGCGCCAACACCTGGGTGGTGTGACGAGGACGCTCGCCACGGACGGGGTCATCGCGAAGCTCGAGCGGATCGCCAGGCGGGACCCAGAGCGCGGCAGTCGTTGCGCGCGTGGCGGTGTCGATCGCAAGAATCCTCATTGCCGATCGATCGACACGATCCGGCTGTCGCCGCCCCCATGTGAGATCTTCACGCGCGCCACGATCCGCGCCAGGCCAGAGAGCATTGCGGCGGCCTCGCCGGGCCACTCGACGAAGCTGATCGTGTCCGGCCGCAGATAGTCGTCGAGCAGCTCGGGCTCCTCCCCGTCGAGCTCGGGCACCCTGAACAAATCGATGTGCGCGACCGGCGCAGGACCAGGATATCGCTGGCCGATCGTGAACGTCGGGCTAGTCACCGGCGCGGTCACCCCGAGCGCCCGGCAGGCTCCCCGCACAAAAGTGGTCTTGCCTGATCCAAGCTCCCCTTGGAGCAGGACCGCGTCCCCCGGTCGCAAGAAGGCTGCCAGCTCGGCGCCGAGTGCCTCGGTCTGCGCGGGCTCGTCGGTTCGATACTTCGCGGCCATCCCGCTAGCCACTGTAGTGCGGGATCTGCAGCGTTTGCGGGGCTGGGTCCGCTACCTTGAACGGGACCATGACCGATTCCGGCACGCAACCGGCCGTGGGGCGCTTCGCTGGGCTCAAGCGAAGGTTCGAGCCGCGTCTCGCGGGCCTCCGAGGTTCAGACACCGCGAAGGCCGGCGGACTGGCAGCCGCGATGATCGTCAATAACGTCATCGCCTTGGGGTCGACGGTCGTGTTCGCGCGCCTGCTCTCGGGCGACGGCTATGGAAACCTCGCGGCTCTGGTCAGCTACTTCCTGATCCTGTCAGTCGCAGGACAGGCAGTCCAGGTGGCGACCGCCCGGGAAGGCGTACTCGGTCACCTTGGGGTGGGCGCGGGGCTGATCGCGACGCTCAAGCGCTGGACCAGAACGATGGTCCTGTTCACGATCGTGATGACAGTCGTCTCGGTGCTGCTGCGGGCTCCGATTGCATCCGCAGTGGGCGTCAAGAGCCATCCGTGGGCTGCGGCAATCGGGCTCCCGGCGGGGTGTCTGTGGGTTGAGCTGTCGATCCTCCGGGGCGCCCTTCAGGGCGTCGGCGACTATCGCGGCGTCGGTCTCAGCCTGATCGGCGAGCAGGGCACCCGGCTGATCGTCGGCACGGTGCTAGCGGCCGCCGGCCTCGGGGTCACCGGCGCGTACCTCGGCACGCCGCTTTCGTTCGTCGCGACGGGGCTCTATTGCATGGCGCAGCTGCGGCGGTACGTGAAGAGAACCGAGACGGGAGCGGTCCCCGGGCTCTCGAGTGGTCCGGCATTCGAACTGCGGACGCACGTGCGGCGGGCCTGGGCCCCGATCGCGGGTCTGATCATCGTCGCGGTGCTGCAGAACATCGACATCATCGCCGCGAATCATCGCTTCAGCGGCGTCAAGAACCTCTCGAGCTCTTACGCGGCCACTGCCGTCGCGGCCAAGGTTCTGGTATGGATCGCGATCGGCGCCGGTTTTTATCTGGTGCCGGAGGTTTCCCGCCGCCGTGCCGCCGGCGAGGACACCCGCCCGGTCCTGGCCATGGCCCTCGGAATCATCCTTGTGTGCGCCGTGCCGGTGCTGCTGATCTTCGCGTTTGGCGCAAAGCCACTGCTGAGGGCCGCATTCGGTGCCGACAGGCTGCTTGCCGCCGACTCGCTGCTGATCCTGGGGGTCGCCTTCACCGTGCTCGCCTGCACCTACCTCGCGATCCAATACATGCTGGCGCTGAGACGAACCGGCTTTCTGGTGTTCCTGGGACTTGTCGCGCTCGCCGAACCGGTGCTTCTCCTGCGGGCTCCCCGGAAGCCCGAAGGATTCGCCGCCGTGGTGCTCGGGATCCAGGTGGTGGGCGCGATCGTGGCGTTCGGGCTTGCGCTGCGCCGCGACAGCGCCCCACCTCAGCGGCAAGCGAGCGCCCCGCCAGAAAGCCCGGAGCCAGAAGTGCTTCCGCTCCCGATCGAAGCTTGAGGCTAGGTACCTAGAACAGCCCGAGCTGCGCGGCCGCCTCGAGCTGTTCCTCGGCGCCCGGGTCGGGCGCTTCGAACCGGAGCTCCTCCGCCTCGGGCACCGGCTCGGGCGCGGGTGGCTGCTCGGGCGGGCCCAGCGCAAGCAGCTCCGGGATCCGCTTGAAGTCGGCCCGCAGCGTCTCGAGCATCGACGGCGTGTACAGAGCCGCGGCGGGGTGGTAGAGCGGGTACAGACGCACCGCGCGTGATCCGATGATCCGGACTTCCTCGCGCCCATGAAGGCGGGATATTCCGGCTGGATCTTCCCTCAGCAGCTTCGTCGAGAAGTTCCCGAGCGTGCAGATGACCGTGGGCTCGATCAGGTCGACCTGTCGGCGCAGATAGTCCTGGCAGGTCGCGATCTCGTTCGGATGAGGATCGCGGTTGCCCGGCGGGCGGCATTTCAGAGTATTCGCGATGAACACGTCCGCTCGGCTCAGTTCGATCTCCCCGAGCAGCGTGTCGAGCAGCTTGCCGGCCTGCCCTACGAACGGCAGTCCCAGGCGATCTTCGTTCGCGCCAGGCGCCTCGCCGATGAACATCAGCGCCGCGTCCGCGTTGCCGGCGCCGAACACCACGGTCGTCCTCGTCTGGTGAAGCGGGCAGCGAACGCAGACCCTCGCCTCCTCGAAAACCGACTTGAGCTGCTCGCGTCGCTCCGCGGCTGTGGCCACGCCACGATGGTAATGAGGGTCCCTGACACGCTGGCGGGAGAGTCCTCGCAACGAGCGACAAGAGGCTGCCGGGATCGATCTGGAGTAGACCGCTCGCGAGGCGATATGCTCCGTGGCGAGGCCGTCACGCACCATGCGGACGGACCTCAACCCCAGAGCACTCACTTACCTAGCCGACCGGTATCTCAAATGCGGGAACTGGAACGGGATTCCTCCACCTGCCGCGCTGTGCGCCGGCTCACGATTGTGGGCTTAGGTCGCCTCGGCCACGCGCTCGCCCGGGAGCTTGCGCGAGCCGGCTACGAGATCACCGGGCCCGTTGGGCGTGGCGCCGACGGCGCCGGAGCCGATGCGGTGCTGCTGTGCGTGCCGGATGCCGAGATCGCGCGCGCCGCTGCGCTGATCGCGCCCGGGCCGCCAGTCGGTCACTGCTCAGGGGCAACCGGTCTCGATGTGCTCGCCCGGCACGAGGCGTTCTCGATCCACCCGCTGATGACGGTCACCTCGCAGGGGGCGACTTTCTTTGGCGCTGGCGCGGCGATTGCCGGTGGCTCAGATCGGGGGCTCGAGATCGCTCTGGAGCTGGCGCTCGCTTTGCGGATGAATCCGGTCGAGATCCCAGACTACGATCGTGCGGCGTACCACGCCGCGGCTTCGATCGCGTCGAACTTCTTGATCACGCTCGAGGCGGCCGCGGAGCGACTCGCCCTTACCGCCGGGGTCGATCGCGAGCTGCTGGCGCCCCTGGTCCGCGCGACAGTCGAGAACTGGGCGTCGCTCGGCGCTCGAGGCGCTCTGACCGGTCCGGTCGCTCGAGGGGACGACGCGACTGTCGCCCTCCAGCGCGCAGCCGTTCTCGAGCGCACGCCTGAGCTCGTCGCCTTATTCGATGCGCTGGCCGACGCGACTCGAGCGTTGGCGCTCGAGCGGGAAGCCCAGCCGGCGTGAAGAGGTTCCGGACCATCGCCGAGCTCCGAGCGGGTCTCGAGGGCTCCCGCAGAACGGGGCGCTCGATTGGCTTGGTCCCGACGATGGGCTCGTTCCACGAGGGCCACCTCTCCTTGATCCGCCGCGCCCGGGGGCAATGCGACGAGGTTGTCGTCTCACTGTTCGTCAATCCGGCGCAGTTCAATCAGGGGTCCGACTTCGCCCACTACCCGCGCGACGAGCGGCGCGACGGCGAACTCGCAGAGCGGGAGCGTGTCGACTTCCTATTCATCCCGCCCGAGGCAGAGATGTATCCGCCCGGCTTCGCAACGACAGTCAGGGTTTCCGGTGTGACCGAGACGCTCGAGGGGACGCACCGCGGGCGTGGTCACTTCGACGGGGTCGCCACGGTCGTCGTCAAGCTCCTCAACATCGTCTCCCCTGACGTCGCGTATTTCGGCGCAAAGGACGCCCAGCAGGCGCTCGTGATCACGCGGCTCGTGCGAGATCTGGATCTCCCGGTGCGCATCGAGGTGTGCCCGACAGTGCGCGACTCCGACGGCCTCGCGCTGTCGAGCCGCAACGTCATGCTCAGCCGGCAGGGACGCGCCAGAGCGGCAGCGCTTCACCGTGCGCTGATAGCCACCGCGTCGGCGGTCGCCCGCGGAGAGCGTGACGCCGCCGCCGCACAACACTCAGGCCGCGCTGAGCTCGCGGCCGCCGGGATAGCACCTGACTACTTCGAGCTGGTCAATGCAACGACGTTCGAGCCCGTGGAGCAGATCGATGGGGACGTGGTCGCGCTGGTAGCAGCGCAGATCGGGGCCACTCGGCTGATCGACAACGAGCCAATCCCCCTAAACCACCACCATCCCCTAGGAGCGCCATAGCCATGTCGACAACTCCCCGCACGCCTGTCCCTCCTCACCTTGACGCCCCGCTGCCGATGAGCCTGCCCCGCTTGGCCGAGAAGAAGCGCCTCGGTGAGCGCATCGTGATGGTGACCGCCTACGACTACCCGTCGGCCGCCGTCGCGCAGGAAGCCGGCGTCGACATCGTGCTTGTAGGCGACTCTGGGGCGATGACGGTCCTCGGCTACCCGACGACAGTTCCGGTTCGCGTCGAGGAGATGCTGATGCTTGCCGCGGCGGCCCGGCGGGGCCTCCGGACGCCGATGCTGGTCGGCGACCTGCCGTTCGGCTCCTACGAGGTGTCCAACGAACAGGCGATCGCAACCGCGCAGCGCTTCGTCAAGGAGGCGGGATGCGATGCGGTCAAGCTCGAACGCGGCGGAACGAGCGTCCAGCGTGCCCGCGCGATCGTGGAGTCCGGCATCCCGGTGATGGGACACGTCGGCTTGACCCCCCAGACGGCGACTGCGCTCGGTGGTTACCGGGCCCAAGGGCGCACGGCGGAGCGGGCGCTGACTGTCGCTCGCGACGCGATTGCGCTCCAGGAAGCGGGCTGCTTCTCGATCGTGTTCGAGGCGATCCCAGCCGCTGTCGCGGAGGTGATCATGCAGAAGCTCGAGGTGCCTGTGATCGGAATCGGAGCGGGCCCTGCGACCGACGGGCAGGTACTCGTGTTCCACGACCTGCTCGGTATCTACGACGGCCACGCGCCGAGGTTCGCCAAGCGGTATGCGGACCTCAGGGCGGAAATGGTCGCCGGTGTGGAGGAATATGCGGCGGAGGTGCGCAGCGGCGCGTTCCCCGCGCCTGAACACACGTATTCGATCGATGAAGATGAGCTCCGGCAGTTCCTGGAGGGTCTGAGCGAGAACAGATAACTCAATTGTTGTCACCTGCCGGGCCGTTAGGCGATTACCATCGGGAAATGCCGCGACTCGGGAATGTGCTCGCACCCCGCGATCGCCTCTATTTTGAGCTGTTCGAGCAGGCCGGGAGGAATATGCACCAGGCCGCGGTCCTGCTCAACCAGCTCCTGTCCGAGTACCCGGACCACAAGGAGCTTGCCGCGGACATCCTGGACTGTGAGCACGAAGGCGACAGGATCGTCCACGACATCGTGCATCGCCTGAATCAGACATTCGTCACCCCGATCGATCGCGAAGACATACTCGCGCTCGCATCGGCGCTTGACGACGTCGTCGACTACACCGAGGAGGTCGCCGACTACCTCGGGCTGTACAGGATCGAGGCGCCTACCGATCAGGCCCTCGAGCTCGCGCACGTCCTCAAGGCGGCCACGAGCCAGCTGTCCGACGCGATTCCCAGGCTCCGTGGCTTTCGCGACATCTCGGAGCAGACAATCGAGGTCCATCGTCTCGAGAACGAAGGAGACCGGATCGTCCGCGAAGCGGTGGCATCGCTGTTTGACGGCGGGGTCGACCCGATGGTCGTGATCCGCTGGAAGGACCTGTACGAGCGCCTCGAGGCCGCGATCGACGCCACCGAGCGGGTGGCGAACGTGCTCGAGAGCATTGTGATCAAGAACTCGTAGGGCGCCTCGTGCCGTCGTGAAGCGATGGCGACTCGTGAGGGAGTCGAGCTAAGCGACCGTTGGGTCGAGATCGCCGCCGGCTCGCTGGGCGGCGGGATAGTCGATCTTTCGCAGCACGCGGGCGGGGACGCCGGCGGCGATCGAGAAGGCGGGGATGTCGGAGGTCACCACCGAGTTCGCGCCGATCACGCAGCGCTCGCCGATCCTCACGCCGCTTGCGATCACGGCGTTGGCCCCGCACCACACGTTGTCGCCGACGATCGTCGGGCCCCTGCTGGTGAAGCCCTGCCACGGCACCGGCCGGTGCTGGTCGTCGAAGCGGTGACTGGCGTCACTCACGAAGCAGCCGTTGGCGAACATGCAGTGGTCGCCGATCTCGACGAGCTCCAGCGCCGCCACCATCACCCCCAGGTTCAGGAAGGTGCCTGCTCCGATCCGGATCCGTGCGCGTCCCGGCGCGGTCAGCCACACCCCCGGCTCGAGCAGCGTGTGCGCGCCGATCTCGAGGCGTCCCTCGCGAAACGCCTCGAGCACGTTGCCGTGGACAGGCCAGCGAGCGAACGCCTCGCGACGCATGAACTCGATGTGGATCCGTAGGCGATTCCATGGCAAGGAGTTGCGCTCGTACCAAAGCCATTTCTGCACCCACAGCTTCGCCCTCGAACACACGCCAGGAACGTAACGCACGCCGCGGCCTGCGTCGCAATCCCCGGCATAGCGCGGCGCAGCGCGCGTCCGCGTTCCGATCGTGGCCAGGCCGAACAGTGGCGCCCGGCCGGCGGATTCGAGTAGGTTTGCGGCGTGCGTAGAGGGAGGATCGCGAAGGGCCTTACGACGATCGCCGTGGCGGTGGCCGCGGGCGCTGTCGCCGCCCCGGCACCGGCGGCGCAAAGCTCCTACACGGTGGGCGCAGCATCGGTCAGCATCGCGCCGCGCTACTACCCCCACGGCGCCCCGTTTCCCTCTCCGGTTCCGCGATCGTGCGTGGTAGCCACCCCTGCCGGCACAACGCCACAGAAGTACTTCAACGGGATCCGTTACTTCGCGTTCGAGGACCCGTATCACGTCGCCCCGGGCTCCCCGGCTGACGAATTTGACCCGAGCGCGTCGGGCGGCGCGGGTGAGCCCTTCTGCAAGCTCGACGCCAAGCCGTTCCGGGTGCCCGAGTACGGCCACGTGATTGATCCTTCGAAGCATTACGAGGGGATCTTTCTCGCCGGCGGCAACGGCCTCGACCGCACCGCCAAGGCGATCATCGCCGGGGATACGCTCGGCGCTCAGGCGATCGTGTTCGGACACGGATCGACCCGCGTCGCGCTCGTCGAGATCGACAGCATCGGCACTTTCAACGCCGACTACCAGCGGATCCGTAATCTGGTGGCCCGCCAGCGGCCGGGCCTGCGCGGGATGAAGATTGTGATCTCATCGACGCATAACGAGTCGGCTCCCGACCCGATCGGAATCTGGGGTCCCACTCAGTTCACGACCGGCGTCAATCATCTGTTCATCAGCTGGGAGGTGGCCCGGGTGGCCGGCGCGATCGAGCACGCCGCTGACCATATGCGCCCCGCTCGCCTGAAGATTGGCGAAGCTCTCGACCCCGCCAACTTCCTGCCCTGCTTCTCGAGCTATCCGTACCTCGCGGACCGCCACATCCACGTCCTTCAGGCGGTGGAGGCCGGAGCGCCGCACCGGGCCATCGCAACGCTGATGGAGTATGGGATCCACGACGAGACCCTCGGCTTCAGTGGCACCCCGCCAGCAGGTCTGAAACTGAAGGGCCCCGACGCCGCCAATCCTCGTGGTTACTACGCGCTCGCGCTCGCCGCCGACTGGATCGGATTCTTCCGAGGCGACGTCCAGCGGCGGGTGGGAGGCGTGGCAATGGATATCGCCGGGCCGGTCGGCAGCGTCGAGATGCCCGTGGTGTTCCCCGCCGGCACCCATGTGAGCCGGATCCCGGCCGTCGGCCCTGGCCAGCACGCTCCAGCGACCGACGGCGATAACGCCCTCGGCGACTGCGGGCGCACGGCTGAGTCCCCACCCCACCGAGCGCCGCTGACGATCGACCAGCTGGCACGGGCCAGGGACATCGCTCGGTTCCTCGCTCAGGACGCCCTGCGGACGCTCGCCCGCACGCCCTACTCCGCCGGCTCGGCGCTGTCGGTCAAGACCTCGCCGATGCTCACGCTGTCACTGCGCGACAATGCCCAGTTCAACCTCGGCGCCGCGTTCGGACTGTTCCCCGACCGGCCCGTGCTGAAAGGCGCCGGGGGCATTTCCGAGCTGCGAACCCAGGTTTCGGTCATCAGACTCGCGGACGCCGAGATGATCACCCTGCCCGGCGAGGCATTCCCGCAGTCGACGATCCGCGGATACTTCGGCCCCGCCGATATGGCCTTCCCGCAGGAGCCGATGACGCCGTGGCTCGCTACCGAGATGAACGCTCCGCACCGGTTCTTCCTGGGCCTCTCACAAGACATGGTCGGGTACCTGATGCCTCCCGGGAACTTCGTTGGCGACTGCCTGCAGGATGACGGGATGGGCCACTGCACCCTCCCCCAGGCGATGGACGAACCGTGGCATGGCTGGGAACTGAACCCTTCCAATGGCGCTAACGATCGCTTCGGTCAGCACCACAGCGACGACAGCGAGTCGCTCGGCCCCGTCGAGTCTCAGATCGCGGCTGCCACTAAGAGGCTGCTCGAGGCAACGCCCGACCGGCACGCGATAACCCGGCTGGGTCGCTACATCGATCCGAACGGGACGCTCGATCGAAGCCCATTGCACGGAGCGGTCGGGGTGTGGGTGCTGGCGCCGGGTGAGCGCTCATTCGTCGTCGGGCACGGCGCGATCTACGCGTTCCCGGGAAGACGCCTGCCGCTCGGGGTCAAGGCGTCGGGGAAGGCGGTGTCGCCGATGGATTACGACGGGCTGGCGCAGCCGATGGTCACCGACGGCACCGCGGGCGTCATGCTCGGGTGCGCGGGCTCCCCGCTGCGGGTCTACGTCGATGTCTACTCCGACATCGGGGGCTCGCTACGCGCGAGCCACGGCACGACCGCTGCTGCGTACCTGCCCCGCTGCCGCTAGCGCGAGCTACCCCGTCGCGGCGCTCGCGCGCGGGCGGGACCGCCGCCGCCGGTCGGCCAGCCTGACCGGCTTGGGGGCGGGCGCCAGCACCTCGGTGAGGAACTGCCCGGTGTAGGAGTTCGGGTTCGCGGCGACCTTCTCGGGCGTCCCGGTGCCCATCACCGCCCCGCCCTCCTCGCCGCCCTCCGGGCCAAGGTCGATCAGGTGGTCGGAGACCTTGATCACATCAAGGTTGTGCTCGATTACGACGACCGTGTTGCCGGCGACCACCAGCCGATCGAGCACCTCCAGCAGGCGCTGGATGTCCGCAAAGTGAAGCCCTGTCGTGGGCTCGTCGAGTATGTACAGAGTCCGTCCGGTCGCGACCTTGCAGAGCTCGGCCGCGAGCTTGACCCGCTGAGCTTCGCCACCCGACAGCGTAGTGGCCGGCTGACCAAGCCGCATGTATCCGAGCCCGACGTCATTCAGCGTCTGGAGCCTGCGCCGGATCTTCGGGATGTGCTCGAAGAACCCCAGTGCCTCCTCGATCGGCATCTCGAGCACGTCGGAGATCGTCTTGCCCTTAAAGCGGACCTCGAGCGTCTCGCGGTTATAGCGCTTGCCGTGGCACTGCTCGCATGGGACGTACACATCTGGCAGGAAGTGCATCTCGATCTTGATCTGGCCATCGCCGCGGCATACCTCGCACCGGCCGCCCTTGACGTTGAACGAGAAGCGGCCCGGCTTATAGCCGCGAGCCCGAGCCTCCTGGGTCTTAGAGAAGAGCTCGCGAATCTGATCGAACAACCCGATGTAGGTCGCCGGATTCGAGCGTGGCGTTCGCCCGATCGGCGACTGGTCGACGGAGATGATCTTGTCGAGCTGATCCAGACCGCTGATCCGCTTGTGCGAGCCAGGGCGCTGGCGGGTGCGGTGAAGCCGGTTGGACACCGCCTTGTGCAGCACTTCGTTGACGAGTGTCGACTTTCCCGAGCCCGACACGCCGGTGACGCAACACAGGACCCCAAGAGGAAATTTCACATTGATCCCGCGAAGGTTGTGCTGGGAAGCTCCCTCGATGCTGACGTACCCCTTGGCGCGGCGCCGCCGCCGTGGCGTCTCGATCACGCGGGTACGCGCGAGGAACTGGCCGGTCAGCGACTCGGGCACCTGCTCGATCTCCTCGGCCGTGCCTTCCGCGACTACGTGCCCACCATGCTCCCCGGCGCCGGGACCCATATCGACCAGATGGTCAGCGGCTCGCATCGTGCCCTCGTCGTGCTCGACGACGATCACCGTGTTGCCGAGGTCTCGAAGACGCTCGAGCGTCCCGATCAGCTTCTCGTTATCGCGCTGGTGCAGGCCGATCGACGGCTCGTCGAGGATGTACAACACCCCGACCAGCGAGGACCCGATCTGGGTCGCGAGGCGGATGCGTTGCGCCTCGCCGCCCGACAGCGTCGCGGACGCCCGCTCCATCGACAGGTAACCCACGCCAACGTTCTCAAGGAACTGCAGCCGCTCCTCGATCTCGCGCAGTACCAGGCGGGAGATCCGACGCTCATGCTCGCTCAGCTGCAGATCGCGGACCCATGCCAGCGCACGCCTCGCCGACAACGATGTGAACTCGGGCATCGACGTCCCGGAGA
Organism: Actinomycetota bacterium; assembly: GCA_030948665.1. Classification (GTDB taxonomy): domain Bacteria; phylum Actinomycetota; class Thermoleophilia; order Solirubrobacterales; family Solirubrobacteraceae; genus Palsa-465. The sequence continues at coordinate 12,914 of JALYZY010000138.1, forward strand.
TCAGCACCGCCCGCGATTCCGGTCGTAGCCGGGCGCCCTTACAGTCCGGGCAGGGGCGCAGCGTCATGTACTCCTCGATCTTCTCTCGGGAGAACTCCGACTCGGTCTCCCGGTAGCGGCGTTCGAGGTTCGGGATGATCCCCTCGAACCTCGTCGTGTACGAGCGGCGGCGGCCGAAGCGATTCCGGTAGCTCACCTGGACACGATCGCCGTCTGTGCCGAACAGGAAGAAGTCGCGCTCCTGCTCGGGCAGATCCTGCCACGGCGTCTCGAGATCGACGTTGTAGCGCTCGGCGATCCCCTGAGTGAGCTGGTCGTAGTACTCCGATGCGCTGGCCGACCATGGCGCAATCGCGCCCTCGCCGATCGACAGCGTCGGATCGGGGACCACCAGCTCTGGATCGATCTCCATCTGTGACCCCAGCCCGGTGCAGCGGGGGCAGGCTCCGTGCGGTGAGTTGAAGCTGAATACCCGTGGCTCGAGCTCGATCAGGCTGGGCCCGTGAACCGGGCAAGCGAACTTCTCCGAGTAGGTCTGGATATCGCCCGAATCGACCAACTCGACTTCCACCAGACCATCCGCGAGCGCGACCGCCGTCTCGATCGAGTCGGCAAGGCGCTTTCTCAACTCGCCCTTCATCACAAGCCGGTCCACGACGATCGCAATGTCGTGCTTGAACTTCTTGTCCAGCGCGATGTCCTCGTCCAGGCGCCGGAGCTCGCCATCGACCTTGGCGCGGGCGAACCCCTCCCCCCTCAGCTCTTCGAGCTGCTTGCCGTACTCGCCCTTGCGGCCGCGCACGATCGGCGCCAACACCATGAACCGGGTGCCCTCAGGAAGCTCCATCACCTGATCGATGATCTGCTCGGCCGACTGGCCGCTGATCGGCCGTCCGCAAACGTGGCAGTGGGGGTGGCCGACGCGCGCCCACAGCAGCCGCAGATAGTCATAGATCTCGGTGACTGTCCCGACCGTCGACCGCGGGTTCCGTGAGGTCGTCTTCTGGTCGATCGAGATAGCCGGCGACAAACCCTCGATCGAGTCGACATCGGGCTTGTCCATCTGCCCGAGGAACTGACGCGCGTATGCGGACAGCGACTCGACGTAGCGGCGCTGGCCCTCCGCATAGATCGTGTCGAACGCCAGCGAGGACTTTCCGGATCCCGAGAGGCCTGTAATCACTGTCAGCGATCCTCTTGGGATCGCGACTGTGACGTCCTTCAGATTGTGCTCGCGGGCGCCGCAGACGAGGAGTTGATTCACTACTGCGAGTCTAGTGGAGCGAACAGACGTTCCCCTGGGTCATGCGCCGCTCTTTCCGGAATTTGCCTGCTGTCGCCCGTGGATATCACGGCCGGTGGAGGGCCTAGCTCTCGACGCTCGCGTACACCTGCTCGATCAGCTCGTGTCTGTCGTGGAGAGCGAAGTTCGCCGCAAGGTAGCGCTCTGTGTCCTCGCGCGAGCTCCCGTTCAGCGCCATGTTGAGTGCGATCAGGCGAGCGTCTTCGGAGTCGTCGAGCGGACCACTCTGAGGCGCACCGACTGTCGTCTCGACCCCGGGCTCCAGAGTGCTCGTCGCGACCGGCTCGGACTCCAGCGTGCTCGCGGCGACCGGCTCGGGCTCCGGTGCGCTAGCGGCAATCAGGGTTGGCGGCTCAGCAGCGAATTGCGCTCGCGGAGCGGCCGAGCTGCGGACCTCTTCGAGCTGCGTCTCCAATGCCCGAAGACCCTCGTTCAGCTGCGTCCCCCCAGCTCTCAGCGACTCGATCAGATCATCCAGCTCGCTCTGCAGCGCTTCGAGTCGTTCGAGCATCATGACTGTCGACTCCGACACCTTGCCGACGTATTCGCGTGCCCGGCTCGTAGCCTGGGCCCGGGTCGCGTTGGCGTCGGCGCTCGCCTCGCCCCGGATCTCCTGAGCGTCGGCCTCGGCCTGACGCTGGATCTGCGCCGCGTTGCTCTCGGCGGCCTCGACGATCGTGCGCACCTGCTCGCTTGCAGTCGCCGCAAGCGTCTCCGTGCGCCGCCGCGTTGCGCGCTTGAGCTCGTCGACCTGGGCGGCGAGCCCCGTGAGGTGGGCGTCGACCTCGGTTGGGTCATATCCCCGTCGCCCGATCGGAAAGTCCTTCCTCTCGATTTGCTCCCGATCAAGCGCCACCGGCTGCCTCCCTGTCGCGGTATCGAAGATGCGCCAGCGTATCGGACAGGCCGCGCCGGCTCTGCAGCACGCGGGTTAGCCGGTTGCGATCGCCTGGTCGAGCTGGCGCTTGAGGTCGCGGATTTCGTCGCGGAGCTTCGCGGCGTATTCGAACCGCAATTCCTCCGCAGCCGCAAGCATCTCCTCCTCGAGCGCCACGATCGTCTTCTCGATCTCGGCCGGCGGCAGCGACTCGACTGGGCGCCGGCGGCGGCGTGAGCGCGGCACCTTGGAGTCGGACTGGAGGAATTCGGCGATGTCCGAGATTCCCTTGACGATCGTCTCGGGAGTGATCCCGTGCTCCTCGTTGTACTCGCGCTGGATCTCGCGGCGGCGGTCGGTCTCCTCGATTGCGGCGTGCATCGCCGCCGTCTCCTTGTCGGCGTACATCAGCACTTTGCCCTCGATGTTGCGCGCGGCGCGGCCGATCGTCTGGATCAGCGAGGTCTCGCCCCGGAGGAAGCCCTCCTTGTCGGCGTCGAGGATCGCGACCAGCGAGACCTCCGGCAGGTCGAGGCCCTCCCGGAGAAGGTTGACCCCGACCAGGATGTCGAACTCGCCGAGGCGAAGCTCCCGGATGATGTGGATCCGCTCGAGCGTGTCGACCTCCGAGTGCAGGTAGCGAACCTTGAACCCCATCTCGAGGAGGTAGTCCGTGAGGTCCTCGGCCATCTTTTTGGTGAGGGTCGTAACGAGGGTCCGCTCGTCGCGCTCCGTTCGGCCGCGGATCTCGTTCATCAGGTCGTCGATCTGGTTGCGGGTCTCGCGCACCTCGATCTCGGGATCGACGATGCCCGTCGGGCGCACGATCTGCTCGACGATCCGGCTCGAGTGGCGTCGCTCGTAGTCCCCGGGCGTGGCGGAGACGAACACCATCTGCGGCGTGATCGAGAGGAACTCCTGGAAGGTCTGGGGGCGGTTGTCGAGCGCGCTCGGGAGCCGGAAGCCATATTCGACCAGCGTCGTCTTACGAGACCTGTCGCCTTCGTACATGCCGCCGATCTGCGGGACTGTCTGGTGCGACTCGTCGATGAAGCAGACGAAGTCGTCGGGAAAATAGTCGAGCAGGCAATACGGCCGGTCGCCTGGGTTGCGTCCGTCCAGGATCCGGGAGTAGTTCTCGATCCCCGAGCAGAACCCGAGCTCGCGGAGCATTTCCATGTCGTACTGAGTGCGCTGGCGCAGGCGATGGGACTCCAGCAGCTTCCCCTCGGCCTCGAGCTCGGCGCAGCGCTCGTTCAGCTCCCGCCCGATCTCGGCGACGGCATCCTCGATCATCCCCTCGCGGACGTTGTAGTGGGAGGCGGGCCAGATCCCGATGTGCTCGAGATCGTCCTCGAGCACCTCGCCGGTTAGCGGATCGAAATGCTGGAGGTGCTCGACCTCGTCGCCGAATAGAACTATGCGGTAAGCGGTCTCTGCGTAGGCAGGAAAGATCTCGAGCGTCTCTCCCCTGACGCGGAACGTGCCGCGGCCGAGTGCCGTGTCGTTGCGCGTGTACTGGATCGACACCAGCTTGCGAAGCAGCGCTTCGCGATCAACGAACTCCCCCAGGTGCAGCGTCTGCAGGTTCTCGTCGTATACCTCGGGTGACCCCAACCCGTAGATGCACGACACGCTTGCGACGATCACGACGTCGCGCCGCGCGAACAGGGCCGCGGTCGCCGAATGCCTGAGACGATCGATCTCCTGGTTGATAGCCGAGTCCTTCTCGATGTACAGGTCCTTGCTCGGGACGTACGCCTCAGGCTGGTAGTAGTCGTAGTAGGAGACGAAATACTCGACCGCGTTCCGTGGGAAGTAGGTCCGAAACTCGTTGCAGAGCTGCGCCGCAAGCGTCTTGTTATGCGCGATCACGAGCGCAGGCTTCTGGACCGCTTCGATGACGCCGGCCATCGTCATCGTCTTGCCAGTCCCGGTGGCGCCGAGCAGCGTCTGATTTCGCTCGCCCGCCGTGATGCCATCGGCCAGCGAGGTGATCGCGGCCGGCTGATCTGCAGTCGGGCGATAGGCGGCGTCTAGCTCAAGTCTTGGCATTGGACAGGACCTTCTAGCGTAGCGGCGGTCCCGGACGGATCTAGGCGGCTGACCGGCCCAGTCAGCCGGGACCACGTGCCGGCGTCTACGTTCCGGGGCTTACCTTCCGGCGCCTAGACTTGCGAGTCGCATTTCTGGCCGGCGATCCCCGCACGATCGCCCTTGTGGAGGGCAGACAGACCCTCGGGCCGCGGTGGATGAGCCCGATCCTGACAGGTGCTCACCGCCGAGCTGCTGAGCGATCCCGGCTTCGAGACAGCCGTCTCGGCGGCGCGCGGGGCTATGCGTCTCGCCGCCGTCTCGTGCTCGAAGCGCTCGCCGAGCGCGGGGTCGCGGCGCATGGCCGCTCGGGTCTCAACGTCCGGGTTCCGGTGCGGGAAGAGGCTCCGGTCATGCAGGCGCTATCCGATGCGGGATGCGCTGTCCTGGCCCGGGGAGCATTTTCGGCTCGCGAGCTCACCCGGAATCTGGACCACGATTGCCACGCTCACACCCGCCGAAGCAACAGGAAGTGGCGGGCGTGGTTGCGTCAGCCGAGCATGCCGCCAGCCGGCGCGGCGCGTATTGACCTACGCCTAGTGCCGCTTCGACCGCACAACCTTGACCGTCGTGAATTCGTATTCATCGGGCACGGTGTTCGGGTTGCTGACGCCCTCCAGGTACGTACACAGACTCCAAGTACCGGTTCGCTGCAGCCCGGGCGCGAACAGGCTGACGTGGAACGGCGACTGATTGAAGAAGTCCAGGGCGAGCGACCGGGATCCGTTGATTCCGGCGGCCTGCGCAGAGTTCTGCGGGCAGTCGATCCCAGGCGGTATCAGCACCGCCGCGAATGTGTCGGTTTGGAGGGCTTGCGATGGCGTGCCGGTCACCTGCCCCCGGTACGCGTGGCCGCGTCGCACATGAGTTGGTCCGTGGACCGTGTAGCTGGCAGCGAACCGAACGACACGGACTCTCGGGGCCTGGCCGCGCACGACCTTGAACGTGGTGAAGTATTGCTGGTTAGGAATCGTGTTCGGGTCGACAACGCCCTCGAGGTAGGTGCAGACGTGCCAGACCCCCTTACGGCCGAGTGGGGTCGAGCGCAGAAGCGCGTGGATCCGAGCCGCGCCCGGGAGGAGCAGCGCAACCGAGACGGCACCGTGCGTGCCGGCGGCACGGTCGGAGTTCAGCGGACACGCAGCGCCCGGCGGCGTCAGGATCACTATCAGCGAGTCCGTCTGCGCGCCAGCCGGCAGTTGACCCGTGATCAAACCCTCGTAGCGGTAACCCCGGACCACTCGGCCGAGCCCGGACACGGAGTAGTTGCTGGCGCCTGACGCGGCTGCCTGAGCTACGGCAATCGCTGCGAACAGCAAGGTGAGCGTGCCCACGACGGCGACGGCGCGCCAGGGGCGTCTCATGGTTTCGACGGTTCGGATGCCCCTGCCCTCACGAGATCGAAGCCGATCATACGGAAACCGGTGGGAACGGCGCAGCCAGGCCACGCCAAGCGTCCTGCATCGGCCCCACCGACAGGCGCTACCGATACCCGAGCTGGCTCGCGTAGGTCTGCCGGTAGTCCCGCTGGGCCTGCAGCACCTTGAGCACGTATGCCCGCGTCTCGGGGAACGGGATCTGACTGATCTGGAGTGGCGTCCCTCCAGATTGCGAGACCCAGCGGTCGACGTTCGTCTCGCCTCCGTTATAAGCGGCCAGTGCGAGGACCTCGTCGCCGTGGTATCGGTCGAGCAGGTAGCGCAGGTAGTAGCTGCCGTAAGCGATATTCACCGCGGGGGTTGACAGGTCGCTGGTCGTGAACGTGGTCGCGCCAGAGCGCCTGGCGAGGAACTCGGCAGTCTGGGGCATTATCTGCATGAGTCCCTGAGCTCCGGCCGTGGATGGACGCGCGTTGAACTTCGTCTCGGCGTAGATCACCGCCGCGATCAGCGCCGGATCCAGTCTCTTCTCCGCGGCCTGGGCGCGGATGATGCCCTGGTCGGTGAGCGGAAGCGTCAGCTCGGTGACGGCCTCCTGGAACAGCGGCGTTGTCGCGACGAGCGCGACCACCCCGAGCGCAAGCGCGCTGAGCACGATCAACGCACGGCGCCGGCGACGCCCGACCGCCCTCCGGCGGGCTCCGCGCGCCGCGTGTTCGCGGCGAATGCTCCGGGTGGCGGTCGCGGGGCTCATCCGTGCAGCATGTCAAGGATTGCCGACAACTTCTCCTCCAGCTGAGCGACCGTCCCGTCGTTCGTCACCGCGTAGGTGGCACGACGCGCTTTGTCCGTTTGCGAAAGCTGCCGGGCGGTGCGCGCCTCGAGCGACTCGTGGCCCCTCGAGGCGGCTCGCTCGCGGCTCACGTCCGCGCCGGCGATCACCGCGACCGTTGCATCGAACGCATCCTCGAGCCCTGCCTCGAATAGCAGCGGCACCTCGACCACGCCCGCCCGTGGGGGCGGTGAGGCCGCCTGCACCCGTTCCTTCCAACCTGCCATCTCCTCCCCTACCCTGGGCCACAAGAGAGCTTCCAGCCACGCCCGGTCCTCCGAATCTCCAAACGCGACCCGAGCGAGAGCGCCACGATCAACCACCCCGTTCGGCGCGACGGAACCGCCGAACCGCTCAACGACGGCGTCGCGCACGTCCCCACCCTCGTAGAGGCCATGCACAACCTGATCGGTGCTCAGCACCGCCGCTCCGAGCCGCGCGAACGCATCGAGCGCGGTCGACTTCCCGGCTCCGATCCCGCCGGTCAGTCCAATGAACGGAAACTGGCTCAGGAGTCGATGCTCGGCGAGGCCGAGGCTGGCTGCGCTGCCCCTGCGCCGTCAGCGTCCGCAGCCTCGCCGGCGGGTGCGCTCGGCGACTCCTCGACGGCCGGTGCGCTCGGAGGCTCCTCGACGGCCTCCGCGGCCGGTGCGCCCGGAGACTCCTCGACGGCCTCCGCGGCCGGTGCGCCCGGAGACTCCTGGGCGGACGCCTGCGATGAATCGTCATCCGGTTGTGCCTGCGCCTCCGCGGGCGGCGCGGGCTGCGTGTCGCCGGCGGCGGCCTCAGGCTCGGCAGTCTGTGAGGGACTCGCAAACACGTCCTCCGAGAGGCCGAGCTCCGGCATGTCATCGAGATCGCCGGCATCGCCTTCCGCGGGCGGGGTGATCGGCCTGACCGGGAGCACCTGCCCCTCGACGCGCTTGGTCGACAGCGACAGACGACGCCGCTCAGAGTCGATCTCGAGGATCTTGACTCGCACCGGATCCCCCGGCTGAATGATCTCCCGGGGATTCTCGACATGATGCTGGGCCAGCTCGGAGATGTGCACGAGGCCCTCGACGCCGTCGAGGATCTCCACGAACGCGCCGAACGTGACGACCTTGGTCACGGTGCCCTCTAGTTCGTCGCCGATGTTGTACGTGTCGACCACGCGCTGCCATGGATCTTCTTGGGTCTGCTTAAGCCCGAGTGAGATCCGCTGGCGGTCTCGATCGATGTCGAGCACCTTGACGCTCACAGTGTCGCCGATCGACAGGATCTCGGAGGGATGATTGACGTGCGACCAGGAAAGCTCAGAGATGTGGATCAGGCCGTCGATCCCGTCCAGGTCCACGAACGCGCCGAAGTCGACGATGTTGGAGATCGTCCCCTCGACGACCTGGCCGGGCTGAAGACGATCGAGGATCCGTTCGCGGTCCTCCTTGCGCTGCTCCTCGAGCACCGCGCGGCGCGATAGGACCACGTTGTTACGCGAACGGTTGAGCTCGATTACCTTGCATTCGATCGTCTGGCCCATGTACTCGTCCAGATTGGGGACGCGGCGAATGTCAACGAGCGACGCCGGGAGGAAGCCGCGGACGCCGAGGTCGATGATCAGGCCGCCCTTGACGACCTCGATAACCGATCCCTGCACAGGCTCGCCCGACTCCGCGGCAGCTTCGATCCGGCGCCAGGCCTTCTCGAAGCGGGCGCGCTTCTTGGACAGGATCAGCCGGCCGTCCTGGTCCTCCTTGGTGAGGACGAGAGCGTCGACCTCCTCGCCTAGGGAGACCTCGTCGCTGGGATCGACGGACTTGCGGATCGACAGCTCGGCCGAGGGAATGACGCCCTCCGACTTGTAGCCGATGTCGACCAGGACCTCGTCGTTGTCGATTCGTACCACGCGGCCGCTGACTACATCGCCCTCCTGGAAGGGGTGCAGCGTCGCGTCATAGTTCGGAACGATCTGGCCATCGATCTCGAGTAGGAGGCCGTCGGAGCCCTCCACAACTTTGGCGTTGGCCTGCTCGGCAGGCGGGAACAACGTGCTGGTCGAAGACATGGGTTCGTCGGAGGATAGCCGTAGAGCAGCGCAAGGGCGCCTCCCTATCATCATCCCGATGCCACGGCGAGCCACGAAGCGCGGCGCGGCGCGCACCCCGCTGGATCGTGACTGCGACGTGCTGATCTGCGGCGCAAGCTTCGCCGGTCTTGCCGTCGCGCGTGAGCTTGCCGGGTCCGGCGCGGGCGTGCTGATCGTCGACCGGTACGAGATCGGCGAGCGGCAGACCTCGGCCTGCGGGATACCGACCGCTTGGCTGGAGGCGATGGGTCTTCAGGAGTCGATCAAGCAGACCTTTGGAGAGCTCGTGATCCACACCCCGCATATCAGCGTCCGATACGACCTCCCCTGGACCTTCTCAACATTCGACTACAGGACACTGTGTGAGCAGCTCGCAGGCCAGGGCTCGTTCGAGTTCGAGACCGCCAAGGTCGGGGGCCGGGCCGCCCAAACCGTACTTACCGACCGCGGCGAGGTCCGGTCGCCGCTGATCGTCGACGCCCTCGGGTGGCGCCGGATCCTGGGCCGCGGCGAGAACATCCAGCCGCCCGATGCACTCCTGTCCCGCGGGCTCGAGGTGCACCCGAACGGCAGGGGATCGGACATGGAGATATGGATCGACCGCTCCTACGTCCCCGCCGGATACGGATGGAGCTTCCCCGCGGGAGACGAGCTGCGTATCGGGGTCGGCTCGTTCGACCCCCGCTTCCACGTTCGCGAGCCGACCGAACGGCTTGCCCTTGACCTGGGCTCCGAACGTGTCAGGTACCAGGGCAACTGGATCCCGCATGCTCTGCGCGACGGCACCGAGGACGGCGTGTTCTTCGCCGGTGACTCGGCTGGGCATTGCCTGCCTTTGACCGCGGAAGGGATCCGCACCGCGCTCTACTTCGGGATCGCCTGTGGCCGGGAGCTTCGTGGCGTGCTACACGGCTCGCAATCCCGCGAGCAGGCGCTCAGCCGCTACCACGCATTCTCGGAGAGCCACGCGATGCCGTTTCGCTGGATGCTCCGCGCCCAGCGGCTCGTTCCGAGCGTCGCACCCGCCCTGCTTTCAGGTTCGATTCGGGCAATCGAGCGAAGCAAGCGCTTCATCGATTGGTCGTTCGGTCACTACCTGAACGTCGCGCATCCGGACTTCGTCAAGCAGCATCGCCACGCCCCGGCCCTCGAACTCGCCGGCGCTCTCTAAAGCGCCGGCTACTTCGCCGAGAGCCAGTCCGGCCCGATGCCGACATCGACCGCGAGTGGCGGGTCGATCGCGATCGCGCTCGCCATCTGCTCGCAGGCCAGCGCCTTGACCTGCTCGGCCTCCTCAGCGGGGCCTTCGAATAGGAGCTCGTCGTGGATTTGAAGGATCATCCGCGAGCGCAGGCCCGCGCGTTTGAGCGCTGCGTCGCAGCGGACCATCGCAATCTTGATCACGTCGGCGGCCGTCCCCTGGATGACCATGTTGACCGCGAAGCGCTCGCCCTGCTTGCGTAGCTCCCAGCGCCTGGCGCGAAGCTCGGGGACCTGGCGGCGGCGCCCCAGCAGGGTCGAGACATAGCCGCGCTCGGTTCCCTGCTCGATCGTCTGCTCGATGAAACGGGCTACGGCGGGAAACCCAGCCAGGTAACGCTGGATGAACTCGTCCGCCTCCTCCTGGGGAATGTCGAGTCTGTCGGCCATGCCCCATGCGGAGAGCCCGTAGACGATCCCGTAGTTGATCATCTTGGCCTTCGAGCGCATGCCCGGGTCGATCTGATCCGGGGAAACGCCGAACACCCGGCAGGCGGTCGCGGTATGTACGTCCTCACCGCGCCTGAAGATCTCCTTCAGCGCGTCCTCGCCGGCGATGTGGGCGAGCAACCTGAGCTCCACCTGCGAGTAGTCGGCTGACACCAGCAGATCTCCGGGTTCTGCCACGAAACACGCCCTGATCTCCCGCCCAAGCTCGGTGCGGATCGGGATGTTCTGGAGGTTCGGGTTGTTTGAGGACAGGCGGCCCGTCGTCGCGGCGGTCTGGTTGAAGGTGGTGTGGATCCGGCCGTCAGCGGCGATCAGCAACGGGAAGGCGTCAAGGTAGGTCTGGGCGAGCTTCGTCAGCTCCCGCCAGCGCTCGATCTTCGGGATCACCGGATGCTCGTGGCGGATCGCCTGAAGAACCCTGGCGTCGGTCGAATAGCCTGTCTTGCCGCGACGCTTGCGGGAGAGACCGAGCCGTCCGAACAACATCTCCTCGAGTTGCTTGGGAGAGCCGAGCGTGAACTCCTCCCCGCAGACCTCAAAGATCTCGAGCTCGAGTGCGTCGGCCTCAGCCTGGACCCGCGCGGAGATCTCCGCCGCTCGCGCAGTTTCGAGCTTCAGGCCTGCTTTCTCCATCTCCCGGAGGATCCGCACCAGCGGCAGCTCGACCTCTTGCATGAGGCCTATCAGGCCTCGATCCTCGAGCTGCTCTCGCTGCCACGTCGCGAGAGCGTTGGCAAGTAGGGCGTCGGCGGCCGCCTCGTCCGTGGTGTCGGTGCCCAGACCGCGCTCCTCGCAGAGCTCCCTGAACGGGTACGCGCGCCGAGCGGGCTCGAGCAGGTACGCGGCGACCTCGGTGTCGTGCGCGAGCACCGCTGGGACTTCCCCGAGCGACTTAGCGTCGTGGGCGATCGCGGGCCGTCGTCCGATCGCGGTCACGAGGTCCTCTGGGCGTTCACATTCGCCCGCCAGGAGTCGGGAGCCCTTGTCCGCGTACACCCCGAAACGCCACATCTCAGTCGAGAAAAGCGCGTCCTCGGGGGCGTGAGGAGGCCTCGCCGCTACGGCGAGCTCGGTCTCGGGCAGGGTCCTCACATCATTGAGCGTGGCTTCCCGCAGGCGGGCGGTCAGCGATCGCTCGGAGGCGGGTGGCGGCGCCGCTGCGTCCGCCGAGCCGAGAGCCTCCTCGAGCCGCCGCAACGGCTCGCGCAGCTCGAACTCACGAAACACCTCACGCAGACGCGAGCGGTCGGGCTCCGCCGAGACCAGCTCGCGCAGGTCGAGCTCCACCGGGATGCCGCGCTCGGCGGTGGCGAGCTGTTTCGAGATCCTCGCATCGTCGGCGTGCTCGATCAGGTTCTGCTTGCGCTTGGCGCCGCTGATCTGATCGACGCTCGAGAGGACGTTCTCAAGCGAGCCGAATCGCTGCAGCAGCTCGGCGGCGGTCTTGTCGCCGATGCCGGGAACGCCCGGGATGTTGTCGCTGGTGTCGCCCTTCAGGCCGATGAAATCGGGGACCAGCTCCGGAGGTATCCCGTAGCGGTCGATCACCCCCTCCCGGTCGTAGACGCGCGTATCTGTGATGCCGCGCGAGGTGGTCATGATCTTGACGCCCTCATCGACCAGCTGGTATGCGTCGCGGTCGCCCGTTACCACCATAACCGGGACTGCTGGATCAGCAGTGCGGGCGCGTTCGACGATCGAGGCGATCACGTCGTCCGCCTCGTAGCCCTCGACTTTCAGGTTCTGGTAGCCGAACGCCTCCACCAGGGGAGCGAGATGCGGCCACTGCTCCTTCAGCAGGTCCGGCCGTGTGGAGCGCTGGGCCTTGTAGTCCGCGTAGAGCTCCTTGCGGCCCGTGTAGCCGGCGTCCCACACCACGACAGTCGCCTTCGGTCCGTAGTCGGTGAGGATTTTCACGAGCATCGAAGCGAACCCGAAGATCGCATTTGTGGGCACTCCCGTGGAGGTCGCAATCGACTCGGGCAGGGCGAAGAACGCCCTGTACGCAAGGCTGTTTCCGTCGATCAGGAAGAGCTCTTCGGCCACTACTCCCAGCGTATCCGCAACTCTTCTGCAACAACTGCGAGCAGCGGTCCTTCGGTGCGTCACTGTGCGCCGATGGCCCCAGACCGCTCAACCGAACATCACGGACCAAACCTCGACCACGCGCTGAGTCCTTGGTGTGTCGCAGACGAATAGCGACCATCACAGCCCCAGCCTCGTCAAGGTGTTTGGCGGCCGGCATGCTGCGACCGTTTGCGGCAGACGCGATGTGCGGATCGCGGCGATCGCGTCTCGCCAGCACGGTTGGGTACGAGGTCGACTTCCTCAGCTGAGCGGATCGGTCCGGGGCACTCGGCACACTGACGGTCATGCGCAGCACCGGCGGGCACCGACGCCACGCCAGGCGACCGCCCACGGATAGGGACCAGCGGAGGCCAGGCCAGATCCTTCTCGCGACGCTCGCGGTGGCGGCGCTAGCTGCGGCTGCCGTGGCGCTGTTCAGGCCAGCCCAGGCGTTCTGGATCTGCGTTCCCGGGGCGCTGTTCGTGAGCGCACGGTGCTCGAGCCGCCTGGGCACCGGGCTCGGCTCTGCGGCTGTGCTCGCGGCGGCGTCCGCCGCCTCGCTGCTGCACAACAACCACCAGCCGGCCACCAACCCGCTGTTCGCCCTGGTGGTTACGGCGGTAAGCGTCGCGATCCTGGTCAGGGTACGCGAGCGCCTGAAGCACGAACGTGATGTCGCGCGGGCCAGTGCTCGGGCAGACCCGCTGACCGGGGTCGCAAACCGGAGAGCGATCCTCGAGCGGATCGAGTACGAGATCGCGCGTCACGCGAGGACGCGCCGCAGCTTCGGCGTGCTGGTGCTCGATCTCGACGGCTTCAAGCTCCTCAACGACCGCTTCGGCCACCTCGCCGGTGACGACCTGCTGCGTGACGTGGCGGCAGCGCTACAGGGGGCGATCCGCGATCAGGACACGCTCGCGCGCATGGGCGGCGATGAATTCTGCGTCCTCGCACCCGAGACAAGCGCCTCCGGCGCGCGCACCTTGACAACCCGGGCCACCGAAGCGGTAGGGCGCGTGGCGGCCGGCATCGACGCGCTGGGGGCCAGCGCGGGCGCTGCTCTGTTCCCAGCCGACGGGAGGTCAGCTGTCGCCCTGCTCCAGGCGGCCGACGAGCGCCTACTCGAGGCTAAGCGGCGCAGGCACTCGCCAGGTCGAACCCGCAGGGCCGCCTGACCGCTCACGCGCTCCCAGGCGATGCAACGACGGTCGTCCAGAGCGCGAGATGCCCGCCAACGAGCCTGTAGACCCCGTAGCGCCGCAGCGTGGTGTCGCCGTTTCTGTCGATGCTGTAGGTCCCGAGCACGCCGCGGAGTTTCCGGGTGGCAAAGATCTCTTGCCCCACCTTCGAGCGAAGCGCGTCGCTCCTGCCACGCCGAGTAGCGCGCACGATCGCCGACAGCATCAGGTTCATCGCGTCCGCGCCACACATGGCGTACGGCTGGGGGTCGCCGAACTCGCGGCGGTAGGCCGCAAGGAACCTCCGTCCCGCAGCTGGGTAGCCGCCCCCGCTCAGAACCGCGCCCGTTACGAGCATCCGAGGATCGAGCGACACTGGGATGCCGCCTTGCGTCGGATCTGTGTAGCTGCTCTGCGCAAGGCCGGACCACCCGAAGATCAGCGCGTGTGGAAGCGCGGAGGCCACCTGCTCGGTCACTAACGCGGCGTGGTCCTCGGGCGACGCGCTGACCAGAACGCAGTCCGCCCCGCTCTGACCGACGGCTGTCGCCAGCGGCAAGTATGTAGTCGCGCGCGGATCAAATGACTGAGTCCCCGCGATCGGCAGGTGCGCGCCCTGGGCCGCGAACACGAAGCTGGCAGCCGCATCGGCCCCATCGACTTCGCCGTCGTCAAGCACGAACGTCCTCTTGCACCCCGTGCTCTGCTGGAGCGCGACCTGTGCGACCGCCTGCACCGTGTCGCTCGGCATGACTCGGGCGAACGTCCGGCGTCCGGTCGGGTAGTACTTCGCCGGCTCCCCGGGGGACGATCCCGCGGCCGAGCTGGTGAGCCCGACCGCCGTGCTCGTCGGGCTGATCTGGGCAATTCCGTTCTTGTTCAGCAGGGGGATCGAGATCGCGCTCGCGCCCGAGCCGAAATCGCCGAGGTATCCGATCGTCGTGCGGTCGGCGGCGGCAAGCCGCGCGTTGAGGGTCGTCTGCCCGGGATCCCAGCCCCCTCGCTGAAAAGTCGCGTCATCGAGTGATCGCAGCACGATCCGGTATTTGCCGATCCGGCCGCCCTCGATCGCGAGCGCCAGCTGCTCGCCCCGTAGGACCGCTTGGGCCGCGAAGCTTGAGAGCCCCTCGAGCGGTCCGCTCGAGTAGATCGTCAGAGTGCGTCCAGGAATCTTGTTGCCGGCGGCCTCACCGCTCCCGCCGCACCCGTGCAACACGCCCACGAGGGCGATCAGCGTAGCGGCAGCTCCGAACCGCTCCCACTGCCTTCCCGCTGTTCGGCGGGTCACCCCACCGGTCGGATCGACTTGAACGGAGTGAGCCGACCCGACCTGACTTGGCTGAACACGATCGGGCAGGCCACGGTCGTGTCGCCCGAGGACAGGAACCGGAACGGACCCAGCGCCGAGGTGCTCTCGTTCAGGCCGAGCAGGTCGTGGAGGACGGTCGCGCGGTTGTTCGCAGCGGCACCTGCCTGGCGCAACGCGGCTAGCACCACCGACATCGCTTCGTATCCGAAGATTGCCTCTGGTGCGGGCGCATGCTGGTAGGTGGCCTGGAACATCGAGACGAACGTCTTTCCCTCCGGCGTCAGGTCGCTCGGCAGGAACCCGGGTGCAGATACATACAGGTTGGGTTGCGCCGCCGGGGAGAGGAGCGCCACGAGCGCCTGGTCATCCACGGCGGACGGACCGAACAGCTTCACGCGTGGTGAGCTCGCAACAGCTGCGTTGAAAGTCTTCGCGGCAGCTACCTCGCTGGCGCCCGCCTCGAGCACCGCGTCGGCTCCGGTGCTGGATGACTGCAGCGAGATGGAGCCTGCCGCGCGCCTTACTGCGGCCGCTAGCGCGTCACCGTAGTCGCTGCCATCGGTGGCGATGTACAGCGAATGGACTGACAGCGCCTGCATCTCCTGCACGATGGCGGACGCCTCTCTCGACGTCGTCGGGACCAGGCGGGCGAACGTCTGGCCGTACGTCGAGTAACTCTCGTAGTAGACCTTCGGAGACCCGGGCACCGCTGCATTGGCCTGGGTGAGCGCCTGGGCGGTGTCGGTCGGGCTCACCTGCGCCAGCGCCAGCGCGTTGGTGATCCCGATCGAGCCGGCCGACTGGCCCGGAACGATCTCACCGAGGTACGCGATCGCGTGCGAATCCTCGATCGCGGTGCGAGCGTTATCGGAGAGCTTCGCGCCCTTCAGGCTGCGAAGGGTAATCGTGAAGTTTGCGGGCAGCGCGCCCGGCTGCTTGAGCGCGAGCTGCTCGGCGCCGAGCACGTCTTGGGCGCGCTGGTCGGAGGCGCCGCCGGGCGGCAGGCTGGTGTAGATCGTCAGCGATTTGCCGGGCGTGGTGACCGTCGAGGAGGCCGGCTTAGTGCACCCGGCGACACAGACCGCGACTGCAGCGCACACGGCGACAGCCCGGCTGCGCGCGAGCATCGGGCGGAGCGCTCCCCGCCGGTGGTGGGGCGGCACTATCGGCGCCGTCCGGGAAGATACGGAAGCACGTTCCGCACGGCGATCGCGATCAGCACCATCGCGATCGCAATCAAGATCGAATCGAAGCCGCTGGTGTTGAGCGCCCAGAGCACTATCCATAAGCACAGCCCGGCGGTGGCCGTAAGGATCAGTCCCATCGACGGGATGCTAACCGCTGGGGGTGCCTAGCGCGGCCGCGTACTGCGCTACAAGCCGGCTGACAGCGGCCACCGGGTCAGACTCCTCCGAGGCCGCGCGCACGAGACGACTCCCGACGATCACCCCGTCGGCACCCGCACTCGCCGCGGCCGCTACCTGGTCTGCGGTGGCGATCCCGAAGCCGAGCGCGACCGGAGCTGACGTGTGGGCTGCGACACGCGCGACGGCATCCGGATCGAGCGCCGCGCGCTCTCCCGTGGTCCCGGTCACGGACACGGTGTACAGGAAACCTCGCGCCATCGCCCCGATCCTCTCGAGCCGCTCGGGAGGCGTGGTGGGGGCGACCAGCGGAACCAGTGCGATCCCGCGCTCATCGCACGCGGATAGCAGCTCTGGCGCTTCCTCGACCGGCAGGTCGGGGACGATCAGCCCACTCGCTCCGGCGCTCACGAGACTGTCTACGAAGCGCTCCCACCCGCGCGCGATCACCGGATTGCAGTAGCACATCACCACCACCGGAACGTGTTCGGCGATCGCCGCTGCTACGCCGAGAACCCGCTGGACCGTTGCGCCGGCCTGTAACGCCGCGGTGGCCGCCGCGTGGATCACCGGGCCGTCGGCCAGGGGGTCGGAGAAGGGGACGCCGAGCTCGACGATGTCGGCTCCCGAGCGGGCATAGGCGATCCCGATCTCTCGAGAGATCTCGAGCGACGGAAAGCCTCCCATCAGGTAGGGCATCAGGGCGGCCGCACGCCCGTCGGCTCGAGCTCGGGCAAACGCCTCCTCGATGCGCTCGATGCCCGAAGCCTGAGTCGCCGAGGTCATCCCGGGGCGGGCGCGAGCAACTCGAGCGCTTCGACCAGATCCTTGTCGCCCCGACCCGACAGGCAGATCAGATCGAGCTCACTAGGTCCCGCCTCGAGCGCCCATGCGATCGCATGAGAGCTCTCGAGCGCCGGGATGATCCCCTCCAAGCGGGCGGTTTGCCTGAATGCCTCGAGTGCCTGCCGGTTGGTCACCGCGGCGTAGCGCGCCCGCCCCGAGTCCCGCAGCCACGCGTGCTCAGGACCTGTGCCCGGATAGTCGAGCCCAGCGGAGATCGAGTGGGCCTCGAGGATCTGCCCGTCCTCGTCTTGCATGATCGCGGTGAACGCGCCGTGCAGGACTCCCGGAATCCCCCCGGCGGACAGCGGCGCTCCGTGCCGTCCGGTCTCGATGCCCTCCCCCGCTGCTTCCACCCCGACGAGAGCGACGTCTTTGTCCTCGACGAACGCGGTGAACAGGCCGATCGCGTTGGAACCTCCACCCACACAGGCGATCACACGCTCCGGGAGGCGGCCCACGCGGTCGAGGATCTGCGCTCGAGCCTCGTCACCGATCACCCGCTGGAGGTCACGCACGAGCTCGGGGTACGGCGCGGGGCCGACGCACGAGCCGATTATGTAGTGCGTGCCCTGGACGTTCGAGACCCAGTCGCGGATCGCAGCGGAGACCGCCTCCTTGAGCGTTCGCGCTCCCGCCTCGACGGGTTCGATGCGGGCGCCGAGCAACCCCATCCGCTCGACGTTCGGCTTCTGCCGGCGAATGTCCTCGCTGCCCATGTACACGACGCACTCGAGATTCAGCAGCGCGCAGGCGGTCGCCGCGGCCACACCGTGCTGGCCTGCGCCCGTCTCGGCGACAATCCGGCGCTTGCCCATGCGCCTGGCCAGCAGCGCCTGGCCGAGCGCGTTGTTGATCTTGT
The DNA here is from genome assembly GCA_030948665.1 of Actinomycetota bacterium. Taxonomy (GTDB): domain Bacteria; phylum Actinomycetota; class Thermoleophilia; order Solirubrobacterales; family Solirubrobacteraceae; genus Palsa-465. Next base: position 30,797 of record JALYZY010000138.1, read on the forward strand.
GGGCGCCGGTGTGATTCAGATCCTCGCGCTTGAAGTAGATCGGATGGCCGGCGACCTCGCTCAGTCGCGGCGCAAGGTAAAGCGGCGACGGGCGTCCCACGTAGTCAGCAAGTAGGGCATCGAGCTCGGCTCGGAACGCTGGATCCTCCTTCGCTTGCACCCAGGCGGCCTCGAGCTCGGATAGCGCAGGCATCAGCGTCTCGGGAACGTACTGGCCGCCATAGGGTCCGAACCGGTGCGCGACCGTGCTCATCCAGAAGCCACCGGCACGCTGTCGTGCACAGCTGCGGCGAAAGCCTCGAGCTTGCGAGGATCTTTGCGGCCAGGGCTTCGCTCGACGCCGCTGGCGACGTCGACTGCGAACGGGCGGACCGCCGCGATCGCATCGGCGACGTTCTCGGGGCTCAGCCCGCCGCTGAGGATCACCGGCGTGGACCCACGATGGCTGCGCGCGATATCCCAATCGAACGTCTGACCGCTCCCTGGGACGCGACTGTCGAGCAGGTGATAGTCGGTGTGGAACGAGGCCAGCGCCTGAAGATCCGCCCGGCCGCGGACCCGTGCAGCCTTGATCACCTTGCATCCCGTGCGCCTGGCCGCCTCGGAGCAGAACGCGGGACCCTCGTCGCCGTGGAGCTGGACCATCGTCAGCTCGATCGCATCGGCAGCCTGAGCCACCTCCTCGAGGGTCGGATTCACGAACACGCCAACCATCTCGACCCGGCGCTTGAGCGCGGCCGCGATCTCCGCAGCGGTGTCGGTGTCACATACCCGCGGCGAGTGAGGCCAGAGAACCAGCCCGATCGCCCACGCTCCCGCAGCTACCGCGCGCTCGGCATCGGACGGCGTGGTGATCCCGCAGAACTTGATTCTCGGTGGAACCGAAGCCATATGCCAAATCCTAGGAGGCGCCGGTCAGAGACCGGCAGGCGGCCTCGATGTCCGGAGCGCGCATCAGCGCTTCGCCGATCAGAACCGCATCGACACCCGCCGCGGCGACCTCGGCGAGCTGTGCATGGTCGCGCAAGCCCGACTCCGCGACGACGGCGACGCCTGCAGGGACGCGCTCGAGCAGCCGGAGCGTGCGGCCGGTGTCCACCTGCATCGTGCGCAGGTCGCGGTTGTTGATTCCGATCAGCGGGGCGCCAAGTTCGATCGCGCGGGTGAGCTCGTGCTCGTCGTGGACTTCCACCAGGACCGCAAGACCGAGCTCACAGGCCAGAGCGTGAAGCGTTTCCAGCTCCTCGTCCTCGAGCGCCGCGACGATCAGCAGGACCGCATCAGCCCCAGCCGCGAGAGCCTCGTACACCTGGTAGGGATCGACGATGAAGTCCTTTCGCAGGATCGGCAGCTCGGTCGCCGAGCGCGCCTGCCGTAGATCGTCGAGCGAGCCGCCGAAGTACGGCCCGTCGGTGAGGATCGACAGCGCCGCGGCGCCCCCGCGCTCGTAGGCGGCGACGACGTCTTGCACCGACACGCCGTCTCGGATCGGACCGGCCGATGGCGAGCGGCGTTTGTGCTCGGCAATCAGCGACAGGCCGGGGTGGCGCACGGCTTCGATGAACGGCCGGGTCGGGCGCGGCGCTTTCGCCAGCTCGGACATCGGCACCGCGTGGCGGCGACGCGCCACCTCGTCCCTGGTGACGGCCAGTATCCCGTTTAGCACGCTCACGGCGCCAGCTCGTTCGTGCGCCCGACGAACCGCTCGAGCGCCGCCGCCGCAGCTCCCAGGTCGATCGCCTGCTCGGCGGCCCGGACCCCCTCGGCCAGGGACGGGGCAGCGCCACCGGCGTAGATCGCCGCACCAGCATTCAGGACCGCGAGGTCACGCGCAGGGCCGCCCTCTCCGGCAAAGACCCGCCTCGCGGTATCTGCGTTCTGGGCGGGGTCTCCACCGGGCACCGACTGCGCGGGACTCCTCGGAAGTGAGACCTCCTCGGGAGTCACGGTGTACTGGCGAATGTCGGGCCCCTGTACCTCCACGACCGTCGACGGCGCCGAGATGCTCAGCTCATCAACCCCGTCCTCGCCGCAGACAAGCAGCGCATGCTCGGTCCCAAGCAACGACAGGGCGCCCGCCATCGTCTCGAGATACGCCGGATCCGACACTCCGATCAGCTGGCGGGTGGCCCCGGCCGGATTGGTCAGCGGCCCCAGGAAGTTGAAGATCGTGCGAACCGCAAGCTGACGCCGCACGGGAACCACATAGCGCGTGGCCTGGTGGTGCGCGGGGGCGAACATGAATCCGAACCCGACCTCCTCGATACACCGGGCGACATCCGCGGGCGCGAGATCGATCCGGGCCCCGAGCGCCTCGAGCACATCGGCCGATCCCGAGAGACCTGTCGCCGATCGGTTGCCGTGCTTGGCCACGCAGCATCCGGCGCCCGCCGCGATCAATGCGGCCGTGGTCGAGACGTTGAACGTCTTGCGGCCGCCACCTGTCCCGGCGGTGTCGAGCAGATCCCGCCGCCCGACCATCACCGGTGTGGCGAAGTTCCTCATTGTGTGGGCGAGCCCGGCCAGCTCCTGGACCGTTTCCCCTTTCGTGCGCAGCGCGATCAGGAAACCGGCGATCTGGACCTCCGAGGCGTTCCCGGCCATGATCTCCGAGAGGACCGCGGCCGTATCCTCGAGGCTCAGGTCGTTCCCGCCGGCCAACGCGTCGATCGAGCGCGTCAAGAGGTCCGGGCCGTGACTCATCTGGTGCCGTTCAAGAAATTGGCGATCAGCTCGCGTCCCTGCTCGGTAAGGATCGACTCCGGGTGGAACTGAATCCCCTCGGCCGGAAGCTCCCGGTGGCGCACGCCCATCACGACGTCGCCCCCAGAGGCGCTGCGCTCGAGGCATTCCGGCAGGTCGGGATCCGCCACCAGTGAGTGGTAGCGGCCCACTTCCAGTGGCTCACGCAGTCCCCGGAAGATGGTCCGGCCATCGTGGTGGATCGTGCTCGTCTTCCCGTGCACCGGCTGGCCCCGTACGATCGCTCCTCCCCAAGCCTGAACCAGCGCCTGGTGGCCCAGGCACACGCCGAGCGTCGGGATCCGAGCCAGCGGAAAGCGCTGCACGACCTCGAGCGAGATTCCGGCCTCGTTAGGCGTGCATGGACCGGGAGAGACGATCGCTCGGTCATAACCGCGTAACAGCAGATCCTCGACCGTGGCGCGGTCGCTGCGAACGACTTCGATGTCGGCGCCAAGCTCACCTACGTATTGCACGAGGTTGTAAGTGAAGCTGTCGTAGTTGTCCAGGACGAGGACTCTCAACTTAGCCGTCCTCTCGGTGAATACGGCGACACCGAAGACCTCATGGCCAATCGGGCTGCGCCGCCGCTAGCTCGATCGCGTCGAGCACAGCGCGCGCCTTGGCCTCAGATTCGCGGAACTCGTACTCGGGGTCCGCATCGGCGACCGTCCCACCTCCGGCCTGCACGTGCGCGATTCCGTCCTTGACCACCACCGTCCGGATGTGAATGCACGTGTCCAGCTCGCCGGCGTAACTGACGTAACCGATCGCGCCGCCGTAACCCCCGCGCTTGCAAGGCTCGAGCTCATCGATGATCTGCATCGCTCTCACCTTCGGGGCGCCGGCGAGCGTCCCGGCGGGCAGGACCGACCGCAGCGCCGCGAGAGGGCCGACGCCCTCGTGAAGCACCCCGGTGACACTCGAGACGATGTGCATCACGTGGCTGTATGTCTCGACCTCCATCAGCTCCTGCACCTCGACGCTCCCGTACGCGCATACGCGTCCCAGGTCGTTGCGGCCGAGGTCGACCAGCATCACGTGCTCGGCGCGCTCCTTCGGGTCGGCGAGGAGCTCTTGGGCGATCCGCCGATCGTCGTCGGGATTCGATCCGCGGCGGCGCGTGCCGGCGATCGGGCGCGTTGAGACCTGCCTGCCGCTGACGGTGATCAGCGGCTCCGGGCTGGCTCCCGCGATCTCGAAGTCGCCGAAGTCGAGGAAGTACATGTACGGGCTGGGGTTGACCACGCGCAGACCGCGGTAGATCGAGAACGCCTGCACCGGGACGGGCGCTGACCAGCGCTGCGATGGGACAACCTGGTAGGCGTCGCCCGCGCGGATGTACTCGATGATCCGCGTGACCATCCGCTCGAACTGCGCCCTCGAGACGTTCGACTGAAAGCTCGGCACCGAGCGCTCCCCGGGGGGTGGGGACGGCGTCACGGGAACTGGGCCTGCCAGGCGCGCCCTGACCTCGCCGATTGTCTCCAGCGCACGCGCATATGAGGCATCGAGATCGTCATCCGCGTATACGTTGGCGAGGACTGTGACCGTGTGCTCGAGATGATCGAAGATCACGAGCACGTCGGTCAGCATCAGCGCTAGGTCTGGGGTCCCGATCGGGTCCGGCCCGGGCGCCCCAAGCGGCTCCACGGTTCGCACCAGGTCATACGCGAATACGCCGACCGCTCCGCCGGCGAACGGCGGCAGTCCCGGGAGGACGGCGGGGCGCAGGGAGGCGACCTCGGCCGCGGCGAGATCGAACGGATCCCCGGAGTCGCCCAGCGACCATCGCAGAACCTTACGCGGTCGAAAGCCGATGAACGAATAGCGACCGACCCGGCCCTGATCAGCCGATTCCAGCAGGAACGACGGCCCGTCCTCGCGCAGCTTCAGAAACGCGGACACCGGCGTCTCACAGTCGTCGATGAAGGTCTCTCGCAGGGGGATCAGGTTGTGCTCACGCGCGAGCGCACGCACCTCCGACAGCGACGGAACGACGCCGCCCGTCCGCTCTCGCCTAGCGCTTGCGACGGCCATCGAGGACGCGCTCGGCGTCGAGCAGCGAGAGCCCCCGCCCGCGCAGGAGTACAGCGAGGTGATAGATCACGTCCGCGGCTTCCTCGGCCAGGCGCTGGTCCGATTCGCTGAGCGCTGCTCGGGCCGCTTCATCGGCCTCTTCCCGGACCTTTCCTGCGCTCAGGTCGCGGTCGGCGATCAGTGCCGCCGTGTAGGACCCGTCGGGACGGCTGGAGGCCCGCTGCTCGATCGTGCGCTCGAGTGTCGGCAGCGCTTCGTACGGTGCTGCCGGTTCGAGCTGGCCAGTGTGAAAGCACGTGCGCTCACCCGTGTGGCACGCCGGACCCGCTGCCTCGACCAGCGCCAGGACGGTGTCGGCGTCGCAGTCATAGCGAAGCGCCTTCAGCGCAAGCGTGGCGCCCGAGGTCGCGCCCTTATGCCAGAGCTCTTGACGCGATCGGCTGAAGAAGTGCACCTCGCCGGTCTCGCGAGTCCGCTCGAGTGCCTCGGCGTTCATGTAGGCGAGCATCAGCACCTCGCCCGAGCGCCAGTCCTGAACCACGCACGCGGCGAGCCCACGTTCGTCGAACACAATCGGTGAGTCCTTCATGGGTGGGCGATTCTAGGTGGTAAGCCCAGCTCGCCTAAGACCGCTACTCGATCCCTAGGCGGTCGAGCAGGCGCTCGTCTCCACGCCAGTGACGCCGGACCTTCACCAACAACTCGAGATGGACGCGGCCTCCCAGCTCGCGCTCGATCGCCTGGCGGGCAGCGACGCCGATCGCCCTGACGGTGCGCCCTCCGGCGCCGACCAGGATCCCTTTCTGCGAATCGGTCTCCACAAGGATCATCGCTTCGATCCGAGTGAGCCCGTCCGTTCGCTGCTCGAAGACCTCCACGACGACCTCAACCGCATGGGGAACCTCCTCCCGTGTGCGGGCCAGCGCCTGCTCGCGGATGAGCTCGGCGAGCACCACCCGCTCGGATTGATCGGAGTGGTGACCGCGCGCGAAGTAGAAGGGGCCTTCGGGAAGCAGCGCGACCAGCCTCTCGACAAGCGGCGCGACGCCTGAACCTGTCCGCGCCGACACCGGGAAGATCTCCTGCGCCACGCCGAGATCGTCCGCAGCCTGGAGCGCCGCGGCGGTACGCGCGCGATCGGTGTTGTCGACCTTGTTGATCGCGATCACGACCGGGACCGGGGATCGGCCGAGAAGCCTGGCGATGAACCTGTCGCCCGGCCCGACTCCCTGCTCGGCGTTGACGACGAACAGGCATCCGTCGGCATCGGCGAGCTCGCGCTCAACCCGCTTCTGCATCCGCTCGGTGAGCGCGTCGAGCGGCCGCTGGACCCCCGGCAGGTCGACCAGCACGAGCTGCCAATCCGGGCCTGTGGCGACACCGCGAATGGCGCGCCGGGTCGTCTGCGGCTTGTCCGAGACGATTGCCACCTTGGCGCCGACGATCGCGTTGGTCAGCGTCGACTTGCCCACGTTGGGCCTGCCGGCGATCGCGATGAACCCCGATCGTGTGCGGGGCGCGGGTTCGCCACTGTGCGGCAGCTCCAGAGCCACTAACGCACCCAGCGCATCAGCTCGGCCTGGAGCGCCAGCATCTCTCCCTCGTCCGTCTCATGATCCATGCCCGTGAGGTGGAGCGCCCCGTGCACCACCGCTTCGCGCAGGTCCTCGGTCTCGCCGGGACAGATGACGATGTCGCCGAGTTCGCGCGGTCCCGAGGCGACTCCATCCTCGTCGATTCCGAACGACAGGACATCGGTCGTGGAGTCGTGGTCGCGATACTCGCGGTTGAGGTCACGTATCCGGTTCTCGTCGACGAACTCGACCGCCACATGGCCCTCTTCGATCCCGGCGGATGACATCGCAAGCACGCAGAGCTCGCGGACCTCGGCGACTGTGGGCGCGTCGTGCGCGAGCTCATCGACCCCGATGACTTCTATGTCGAGCATTGCTGGACCGCGGTCACGCCCGCTTGCGCGGGCGAAGCTCGGAGGTCATCTGCTGGCCTTGCTCGTTATATGCCGCGACGATCCGCTGAACCAGCTTGTGGCGGACCACGTCCTCCTCGCCGAAGCGAACGAATTCGATCCCCTCCACGCGATCGAGGATGTCCGAAACGACGACCAGCCCCGAATCGTTCTCGCGCGGAAGGTCGATCTGGGTGATATCCCCGGTTACCACCATCCTCGAGTTGAAGCCGAGCCGTGTGAGGAACATCTTCATCTGCTCGGGCGTGGTGTTCTGGGCCTCGTCGAGGATGATGAAACTGTCATTTAGGGTGCGGCCACGCATAAACGCCAGTGGCGCCACCTCGATCACGCCGCGCTCGAGGTGCTGGGAGACGCGGTCGGCCTCGAGCATGTCGTGCAGGGCATCGAACAGTGGCCGCAGGTACGGGTCGACCTTTGCCATCAGGTCGCCCGGCAGGAACCCGAGCCGTTCGCCCGCCTCGACCGCCGGGCGCGTGAGGATGATCCGGTTGACCTCTCGGCGGCTCAGCGCAGCCGCGGCGAGCGCGACCGCGAGGAATGTCTTGCCGGTCCCAGCGGGACCGATTCCGAACGTGATCGTGTTCTGACGGATCGAGTCGACATAGCGCTTCTGGTTTAGCGTCTTGGGCGCGACCTTCGTGGTCGCGTGACGCCACACCACATCCTCGAGGATCCTGGCCGGCGACTCGTGGTGATCGAGCGCGCGGGTGACTACTTCGATCGTGCCCTCCGCGATCTCGTGGCCCTGGTGGATCAACTCGGAGAGCTCACCGATGACCCTCGCCGCAGCCTCGACCGCCTCGGCGTCGCCGTCGAGCGTAAGCACGTTGCCGCGGAGGAACACGTCGCAGTCCAGATGGCCCTGGAGCGTGCGGAGCACCGCATCCTCGCTTCCGGCCAGCTCGGCGGCGACCGCGTTGTCGAGCTCGATCTGCTTGCGCACCAGAGCGGCCTCAGCCTCCGAGCGCCTCGCGCACGCGCGCCGACACCCGCTTACCGTCAGCTCGCCCGCCAGCCTTGGCCATGGCGGCCTTCATCACCGCGCCCATCTCCCTCGGCGAGCTCGCCTGCGTCTCGGCGATTGCGTCGTGGATGATCGCGTCGAGCTCTTCATCGCCGAGCTCTGATGGGAGATAGTCCTCGATCATCCGCGCCTCGACCTCCTCCTGGCTCGCCAGCTCCGGACGGCCCCCGTCGCGGAACTGTGATGCGGCCTCCAGCCTGCGCTTGCGTTCACGCCGCAGAACGGCCAGCTCGTCGGCATTTCCGTCCTTGGCCGCTTTCTGCAGCTCAGAAAGGACCAGCCGTAGAGCGCCCGCCCGCTCCCGGTCGCGAGCTTTCATCGCGCCGGTCATGTCGGCGCGCACCTGATCAATCAAGGTCAACATAACTCAGGATATCTCCGGCGCCAGCGGCTCACACCGGATGCCGTCGGCGTGGAGCTCGACGCAGCCAGCCGCCACGATCTCGCCTCGGTCCCCGGCTTGCGCGGGCAGATAGCAGCGGGTGTAGTCGGCTGCATAGCCCGCGCACTGAGTGTCTGCGACCTTGTCGACCAGCACCTGTTCGTCTACGCCTAGCTTTTTCAGGCGATGGTGGCGTGAGCGCACCTCGGAGTGGCCACGCATACGCTGCGATCGTGCCTTCTTCTCCGCGGGTGGAACGCGGTCGCCGAGCGCCTCCGCCACCGTCCCGGGGCGCGGGGAGTATGAGAATGTGTGAACGCGGGTGATCCCGGCAGCATCAACCGCGGCAAGCGTGCGCTCGAACGCCGCCTCGTCCTCGGTCGGAAAGCCGACGATCACATCGGTGGTGATGTTGACCTCCGGGATCGCACGGCGCAGCGCAGCGACGCGTTCGAGGTACTGGGCGGCGGTGTAATGCCGTCCCATCGCCCGCAGTACGGCGTCGTCGCCTGACTGCATCGGGATGTGCAGGTGTGGGCAGACCCTCGGCTCCTCCGCAAGGGCACAGACGAGCGAGTCCTTGACGTGAATGACCTCGACGCTCGAGAGCCTGACGCGCTGCACACCGTCGACCCTGGCGGCCTCGCGCATCAGCTCGCCGAGCTCGAGCCCTCGCTCGGGGTCACGGTAGTCGCCGACGCTGATCCCGGTCATCACCACCTCGGGCTGGCCGCCGGCAACTCGGCGGCGTACCTCGGCCAGGACGCCGCCCGCGGGGCGCGATCGCGCGGCTCCCCTGACGGTCGGGATGATGCAGTAGGCGCAGTGGCTGTCGCAGCCGTCCTGAATCTTGACGAATCCCCGAGTGCGCGCCCCGTCGTCGTGCATTCGACTCAACGCGGGGTGCTCGAGGTCGACGCATGCTCCCAGGGCACCGGCCATACGCCCCGCGACGTCTTCCGCGCTCCCAGCGAATGTGGTCACCCGCTGGTCGATCTCGGCGAAACGCTGGGGGGCCAGATTCACCGCACAGCCAGCCACGTACACGTCGTCCGCGGCGTTCAGCGAGCGCCTGACCGCCTGCCGGGACTTGGCCTCAGCTTCGCTTGTAATGCAGCACGTGTTGATGATGTGAAGCTCGGCGTCGGCCTCGGACACTTCGCGGTGCCCGGCCTCGAGGAGCGCCCGGCGGGCGGCCATCGCGTCGGCCTGCGAGACCTTGCAGCCTAGGAACTTGACGGCGAACGTGGACATGCTCGTGGCAAGTTAGCTGCTCCTCGGAGCGCCGCGGCGGATGGCCGAGCTGCCTGAGCTCGGCGGTGTCGCGTGAAACCAGAAGTCGAGGGTCGAACCGGCGATCAGCCGCGCTCCTCGTGGCTGGGGGGATCGCCACCGGTGAGCTGTGTAGAAGCCACCAAGACCTCCTCGAGCGATGACGACGTGACGTGAGGCCACCGGGCGAACTTATCCGTGCGCACTCGCCGCGAACAAAATCGCCGCCCATTCCCCGCTTTCGCGTCGCTCCATCTCGAGGAGGCCACGAGCAGTGAACGCCGTGCTGATCTCATGGCATTCGGCAATGAGCAGCCCAGCGGCGATCAGTCGCTCGGGCGGCGGCCCGAGCCTCCCGGCGTACTCGAGCAGCAGCGGCCTGAGGAGGTTCGCGGCTACCGTCCGCGCCTGAGGTATCTCGTCGCGGCGCAGGTCACGGCGCAGCACCTCGACCGCTACTGCGTTTCGCTCCGCGTTTTCGGCCGTCGCCTGAATGCTGGGGAGCTCGTGGTCGACCGCGAGAACCGGCCGCCAGCCGAGTTTCGCCGCCGCTATCGCAAGGACACCCGATCCGCAGCCCAGGTCGAGAAAGGCTCCCTCGTGCTTGAGTCCCAGCATCAGCTCGAGGCAGAGCTGGGTGGTCGGATGCGAGCCGGTGCCAAACGCCTGACCGGGATCGATTACAAGGTCCATCGGAGTTGGAGCCGGCTCGGTCCACGGTGCTCGCACCGTCAGGGTGTGATCGATTGTGACAGGCCTGTGGAAGCTTCGCCAGCGCTCGGCCCAGTCATCAGCTACCTCGCTGGTGCTCACCTCGATCAGGGCACCGGCGGCGGCAACTGTCACGTCCGGCAGGCTCGGCAGCTCGCCGGGAGCGCCATAGACGGCGTACTCGACGATCGTGTCGCCGATCGCCACCTCCTCGACGCCGCTCGGCGCCAGCTCGAGCAGCTCCGCCAGCACGAGCTCGGCCTGGTCGCGCTCGACGCGGACGGCCAGCCTCAGCACTATCCGCCGAACGCGCGCTTCAGCTTGCCGAACACGCCCTCCTCCTCGGTGCGCAGGTTGTGCTCGGTCATTGTTCCCGAGAGGCGTGTGTAGAGCTCGCGCTGCTCGCGGCTCAGATGTCGTGGGATCACAACGTTGACCACGACGCGGAGGTCGCCCGTCCGCCGGCCGCGACCTCGCAGTGGCGGGACTCCCGCGCCACGCACCACGAGCGTGTCGTGAGGCTGGGAGCCGGGTGGGATCTCGAGCTCCACCGACCCGTCGAGAGTCGGGATCTCGACGGTGGTTCCCAGCGCTGCAAGCGGCGCCGGAACGTCGACAGCTGTCACCAGATCGTCGCCGTCGCGAACGAAGCGAGGGTCGTCGCGAACATGGACCAGGACGTAAAGGTCTCCCGGAGGTCCGCCTCGCTCGCCCGTGTGTCCGCGTCCGGAGATCCGGATCCGCTGCCCATCGGCGATGCCGGCCGGAATATCGACTGCCACTCGATTGCGCTCAACCCGCCGCCCGCGGCCGCGGCAGCGCTTGCAGGGCTCTTGCGCGACTCGCCCATCGCCCTCGCAGACATCGCACGGCATGGTGCGCATCACCTGGCCGAACGGCGTTCGCGAAACGGTGCGCAGCTGGCCCGTTCCCCCGCATCGCGAGCACGTCTCGATCGGGGTCCCCGGCTCCGCCCCGTTCCCCCGGCAGTGCTCGCAGGTGACGATCGCCTCGTAGCGCACCTCCACCGAGGCGCCGCCGGCCGCCTGCCCAAGGTCGATCTCGGCGGTCACGGCCACGTCTCCGCCGTGGGCTGGGCCAGTGCGCCCGCCGCCTCCGAACAACCCCCCGAAGCCCCCACCGCCGAAGAATGCGTCGAAGATGTCGGCAACCGAGCCGTAGCCCTCGAAGTTCGGCGCGTAGCCGCCGCTGCGCAAGCCCTCGTGACCATAGCGGTCGTACGTGGCGCGGCGATCGGGGTCGGAGAGCACCTCGTAGGCCTCGGCGGCCTCCTTGAACTTCCCCTCGGCTTCGGGGTCGCTGCTGTTGACGTCGGGGTGCAGCTCGCGCGCCAGGCGCCTGAAAGCCTTCTTCAGCGTCGCCTCATCAGCATCGCGCGGAACTCCCAGAACCTCGTAGTAGTCCCTGCTCGTGGCGCTCATCGCTCGTCGTAGAGCTCCCCGACAAAGCTCGACAGGGCCGCTGCCGCATCCTTCACCGACCTAATCGCCCGCCCGTAGTCCATCCGCATCGGCCCGATCACCGACACAATGCCGAGACGGCGCGCGGGCAATCCGTAGCCAGCCGCCACGAGCGCGACCGAGCGCAGAGCGGGCGTGCCATTCTCGGCCCCGATTCGCACCAGCACGTCGCGCTCGGACAGCGCACTGCGCAGCACTCCAAGGAGAGCGACGCGACGCTCGAGCATGTCCATCAGCGCGTTGAGCTCGGAGACTTCCCCCCACCTCTGACCTTGGAGCAAGTGGGCGGTCCCCTCGACGTACAGCGACGTGTGCGAGCTTTCTTCCAGATCGCTGAACACTGGCTGCAGCGCGGCAAGGAAGCCCAACTCCGTGCTCGAGAGCGACGGGTCGTGCATGCGCTGGTGGACCATTCTGGCACCTAGGCCGAGACCCACCAGGCGCTCATTCAGGTAGCTCGCGGCCCAGTCCGCCAGGCCCGAGTCGACAGCATTCGCGAACGTGAAGAGGCGTTTGGTGACCCCTCCGGTGGACGTAATCACCACGACCATCAACACCTGCGGCTGAAGCAGAAGCACCTCGATATGCCGGATCGTGGAGGTCTCGATCGGGGGAGCGGTGACGATCGCGAGCAGGTCGGTCACCTGGGACAGAGTCTCGGAGGTGACCCGCATCGCCTCGTCGAGCTCGCGCTGCACCAGCGACAGCGTCAGCCGCGGGCCGCCTCCGTCGCTCGGCAGCAGCCGGTCGACGAAATATCTGTATCCGGCCTCCGTCGGAATCCGTCCCGCGGACGTGTGCGGGTGGGCGAGCAGGCCAAGCTCCTCCAAGCAGGCAAGCTCGTGCCTGATCGTTGAGGGTCCCCATTGCACGTCCGCCGATAGCGACTTGGAGCCCACCGGGGCGCCGTCCTCCAGATACTCCTCGACCACCTTGCGCAGCACGAGCTCTTGACGCGTTGTCAGCACACGTCTGATTCTAGGTCGAGGCTGAGCGGCTTCAGGCCCTCCGGCGGCGGAGCTCGTGTAACTAGGGCGAGAGCTCGGCGACTGCGTTGCGGATGATCCGCTGGCCTGACTGCTCTGCCTCGGAGCGGACCACCACAGCTCCGTCGTCCCCCGCCTCGACCGCGCCGGTGACCACGATCTCCTCGCCCATCCTTCCCATCCCACGGAACTGCACCGACAGACGCTTCAGGTGCTCGGGTCCGCCGGCGGCTTCGGTGTGTGCGCGCGCCACCTGCGCCATTGTCCAGAGACCATGCAGGATTCGGCCAGGAAGGCCCACCTGCTGGGCGAACTGCTCGTCGATGTGGATCGGGTTGAAGTCTCCGGAGGCTCCGGCATAGCGCACCGTTACGTACGGGTCGGGGGTCACCCGAAGCTCGATCGCGTGGCCAGGCTCGACGCTCATCCCACGTTGCCTGGCTTGATGGTCATCCCACGCCCCGAACGATGTTCGTCCAGATTCCCGTGCACACGTGCTCGCCTCGCTGGTTGGTGGAGGTCGTTTCAAAAACGTAGAAGCCCATTCCGCCGCGCTCCTCGATCCCCTTGACCGACGTTGCGGTAGAGATCTCATCGCCGGCTACCACCAGCCGCTCCCACTGGAACTCCTGGCCGCCATGGACGGTCATCGCGAAGTTCATCCCGACCTCGGGGTCGAACGCGGCGGGAGCTAAGGCGCGCATGCCGTACACCACGGCAAACATCGGGGGGGCAACCAGGTCGGCATGACCCGCCGCGCGAGCGGCGTCGAGATCTAGGTGCAGGGGGTCGGTCTCGCCGACCGCCGATGCGTATTCGCGGATCTTCTCCCGCCCCACCGCGTACAGATCCGGGGCATAGGACTTGCCAACTGCGCGAGTGTCGACTGGCACGGGCGCGCAGTCTCTCAAAGAATGACTGGCACCGTCCCGCCGTCGACCGACCATGCTGCGCCCGCGACGTTAGAGGCCGCCGCGGAGCAGAGGAACGCGATCACCGCCGCGATCTCCCCGGCGGTACCGAGGCGCCCGACCGGCACGCGTCCGGCCACTGCCTCGAGCACTTCCTCTCTGCTGATCCCACGCGCCTTGGCGGTCTGATCGGCGAGGCCTCCGGGTCCGAGCCACAGCTCATCGGCAATCGGACCGGGGGCGATGGCATTGACCAGCACTCCTTTCGCGGCGTAGGCGTCGGCGAACGCGCGCGAAAGCGCTAGCTCCGCCGCCTTGGTCACCGAGTATGCGACGTTTGTCTGGGAGGGGCGCTTGCCCGAGGACGAGCAGACGTTGACGATCCTCCCCCAGCCGCGCTGCGCCATCGCCGGCGCGACCGCGCGCATCAGTCGCATCGGGCCCATGACGTGCAGCTGCCACTGCGCGTCCCACTCCTCGTCGGTCAGCTGCTCGAGCGGCCTGACCGCGCTGGTGCCCGCGTTATTGACGAGCGCGTCGATCCTGCTGAATCGGCTCAGGCAAGCCTCGAGCGACCGCTCGCCCGCGCCGGGAGCGGTGACATCGAGCGCGCGGGCCTCAGCGCTGGCGCCGCGCTCGCGGCATTCGGCGGCCACAGCCTTCAGCGCCTCCGCGCCTCGGGCAATGAGCAGCAGCGAAGCCCCCTCCTCCGCGAGTGTCAGCGCGGTCGCCTTCCCAATCCCCCGCGAGGCGCCCGTGATGATGCAGGCGCGATCTGCCAGGCCGAGATCCACGGTGTGATTCTCACAGGCCTAGTCGATGTGACTTGTCATATTTGGCCAGTTCGGTCGTCCAGGCACTTTGGGTGCGGTAGCCTCTAGTCGAGATGGCGAGGCGAGCTACTCTGCGCGCAGCCGACGCGGATCGCGAGCATGTTGCCGAGCGACTGCGCCAGGCAACCGCGGAGGGACGCCTGCTCACGGTCGAGCTCGAGGAGCGCCTCGAAGCGGCCTTCTCGGCGCGCAACTACGGAGAGCTCGACGCGCTCGTTGCAGACCTGCCCCGTCCGCCGGCGCGCCGGCCTCGGCGCTCGATCTCGCCGTGGACGGTGGTCGCCATCGCCCTGACCTTGGTGCTCGTGGTTCCCGTCCTGCTGCTGCTTCTCGCGGCCGTCCTGTTCGTGGTCGTGCCGGTCGCAGCGACGATTGCGTTCTGGGTGGCGCTCTGCTGGTGGTTCTTCGGACACCGCGGGCGCAGCTTGCCGGCCTACCGTCGTTCTTACGGCAGCCGGGGACGGCTGTACATGAGCCGTTTCTAGGCTCGCTCCTACTTAGCTTTTTCGCCGAGCTCTAGGACCGCCAGGAAAGCCTCCTGGGGCACCTCGATACGGCCGACCTGCTTCATACGCTGCTTACCGCGCTTCTGGGTCTCGAGCAGCTTGCGCTTGCGGGTGATGTCACCGCCGTAGCACTTAGCTGTCACATCCTTCCGGTAAGCCTTGATCGTCTCTCGGGCCACGATTCGTGAGCCAATCGCGGCCTGGATCGGGACGTCGTACTGCTGGCGCGGGATCGTCTTGCGGAGCTTCTCGGCGATCTGACGTCCGGCGTCCTGGGCTTTGTCTCGGTGCACCAGCATCGACAGCGCATCGATTGGGTCGCCCGCAAGCAGGATGTCGAGCTTGACCAGGTCGGACTCCCTCAGTCCGATCAAGTCGTAGTCGAGCGAGGCGTACCCGCGGGTGCGCGACTTCAGCTGGTCGAAGAAGTCGAGCACGATCTCGGCCAGCGGCAGGTCGTAGGTCAGCTGTAGCCGCTCCTGTGACAGGTAGTGAATCCCGGTATAGGTGCCGCGGCGCTCCTGGCAGAGCTCCATGATCTGCCCGACGAACTGCGTAGGCGTCAGGATCGAAGCGCGGATGTACGGCTCGCGGACCTCGGCCACCCGTGCCGGGTCGGGCATGTCATTGGGCGAGTGAACCGGCACGATGCTGCCGTCGGTGAGCGTCACCTCGTATTCGACGCTCGGCATGGTTGCCAGCAGTTCGAGGTCGTACTCGCGCTCGAGCCGCTCGCGGACGATGTCCATGTGCAGCAGTCCGAGGAATCCGCAGCGGAATCCGAAGCCGAGGGCGTCAGAGGTCTCGGGCTCCCACGAAAGGGCTGCGTCGTTCAGCGTCAGCTTCTCGAGTGCGTCGCGCAGGTCGGGGTAGTCGTCCGAATTGATCGGGAACAGGCCGCAGAACACCATCGGCTTGACCTCCCGATAGCCGGGGAGCGGCTCGATTGCGGGGTTCGCCTTGGTGGTCAGCGTGTCTCCCACTCGCAGCTTGGTCACGTCCTTGACGCCTGTGATCACGAACCCAACCTCGCCGGCGCTGAGGCGATCGGCCGAGGTCATCTGGGGGGTGAAGAAGCCGATGTCGTCGATGTCCGCCTGCGTCCCGGCCTGCATTGCGCGAATCGCCTCGCCCTTTGTGAATGTTCCGTCGACGACCCGCACGTATGCGATCACGCCGCGGTACTGGTCGAATTCCGAGTCGAATATCAGCGCCCGTGGCGGCTTCTCCGGGTCCCCGTTCGGCGGTGGCACGCGCGCGATCAGCTCGTCGAGGACCTCTGTAATGCCCTCCCCCGTCTTCGCGCTGATGCGCCGCACCTGGTCGGCGGGCTCGCCCAGTAGCTCGGCTACCTCCTCGGCCACCCGCTCGGGCTCGGCGCCGGGGAGGTCGACCTTGTTCAGGCATGGGATCAGCTCGAGCCCGGAGTCGACCGCGAGATAGGTGTTCGCAACTGTCTGGGCCTCGACACCCTGCGAGGCGTCGACCACCAGGAGGGCGCCTTCGCAGGCGGCAAGCGAGCGCGAGACCTCGTAGGTGAAGTCGACATGACCGGGAGTGTCGATCAGGTGCAGCTGGTAGGTCTCACCGTCGTGCGGGGACTCGTAGAAGACACGGACCGCCTGAGCTTTGATCGTGATTCCGCGCTCGCGCTCGAGATCCATCGAATCGAGCATCTGGGCGCGCATCGACCTTGGATCGACCGTGTGCGTGAGCTCAAGGATGCGGTCAGCGAGCGTCGACTTGCCGTGGTCGATGTGGGCGATGATCGAGAAGTTGCGTATGTGAGCCTGGTCGGCCATCAGAGAACAGGGTATTTGGGGATCCGGCCTGCGCGCCGATACGCAGGTATACGAAAGGAAGGTTTCATGAGATTGATACGGATGACCGCCGTCGCGCTGACGACGATGGCCATGATCGCCGCACCGGCAAGCGCCAAGACGATCACCCTGCATTACTACTTCAAACAGGTCAGCGTCCGCTTCACGGATGCGGCCGGGCACCCCCAGAACCGGCACAAACGGCCGGTGGCAGGCGATCTCGGCGAGCAGCTCGGCCTCGCTTACCCCGGCAACCACAACCACCATGCCAGGCGCTGGACGGCCTCCTGGCACCCTGGGGTGCGTCTTTAGAAGCTCGAAGCGCGCGACCTGCGATGGTCAGATCGCCGTCGGTGGCTCTATGCTGCTCGTGAACGGGATCTATCTCAACTCCGGCCATAACTCCACCGGGGTGGCGATCAGCGGCGGCACCGGCGTCTTCTATCGAGCCCACGGGACCCTGACGACGGTCACCGCGCACAACAAGAACAACGCGGACGTAACGATTCGGGTCAGAATTTGACTCTCTACTGAGCGCAGGCGCGTCGGCGCCGAACCGTAATCCCGAGCGCGTCAGACGCGCTCAGCAAGCCAGTGCGGCCGCAAGTCGAGTTCCTTGAGCGCGCCGCGGCCGGCGACGCCCATCGTCAGCACTCAGCCGAATAGCGCCACGGCGTCGATCGACTTGCGGCCCTGCTTGGTTCAGTAGGCATCCTGGAGGTCGAGCCAGAGAGCAAACTCATCGAGCGTCAAGAAACGCACGCTCGCGGCGTGGTTCGGAGAAGTGGCGCTGGTAGAGGCCCACACGCTCCGTCATCAGGTCGAGGCTACCCCTCT
>JALYZY010000236.1 GCA_030948665.1 Actinomycetota bacterium
GGCATCAACGATGCCCGGGCGCCGCCGCTTGGCGACTCACCCTATGGACATGGGTTGCCGCTCAGTGTGTTGTGGTAGACCTCGTAGCGCTTTTCGAGCGCTCCGTGACCGCCGTTCTTCAGATACGTCGTCGCGACGATCGTGCCGTACTGGTTCACCTTGCCGTAATCGCTGGTGGTGAAGCCGGGGAGATCGTTCCCAAGCGCCCACTGGCAGGCGGTCGCGCTACCCGCGCTCGAGGTGAAGAACGGGTAGAACGTCGCGGGCTGCCCATCGTCAGTCGGCGGGACGAGCGTGCAGCCGACTGCGGTGAAGCCGTTGCAGTGACCGCCGGAGTCGTCACGCTCGATGCGTGGCGTATCGGTCTCGAACGCCGCGGTCGAGTAGTTGACGTTGTACTCCGCACCCGTGCGCGGACTGCTGAGGTAAAGGGCCGTCGGATGCAGGTTCGTGTTTCCGTCGGGCCAGTCCGGCATGTACGACGCCCCATCGAATCCCGGAGCGTTCGAGTTCTCGCAGCCGCTCACGCGATACAGCAGCGCGACGTTGTCGGGGAAACAGCCGGCAACGAACGGGACCGTGTCATCCGAGTCAGCGGGCTCCTGGTCGATCCCAGGCTGTCCCTCTTTCCCGGCACAGTTGAAGTTCGCGGCCTCGACTCGGCTGCACCAGTCGAAGTGGCCGATCTCGCCGGAGAACGCGATGTTGTACGAGTGGGCCGCCCAGATCACGGTGGTCTTGGGCGACGTCGTCGAGTACATCGGGTGGAAGTTGTACGGGATCGCCGTGCAGGTATCCCCTTCCGGTGCGAACTTGATCTGGCTGAAGCCGTTGGCCGCGCTGGCGGTCATCGAACCGGTTGTTCCGTTGGTGAGATCCTTGACCACAGCCCGTAGGCCATCTGGTGTGTCGTGCAGCGTCACCGTGACGGTGTCGCCACCGTTCATCAGCAGGGCCTTGCTGGGATCTGGTTTTCCAGCGTCGTTGACCTTGAAGTTGAGCGGGCTCGGGGAAGCCTGTGGCACCCCACTGTGGGTTAGGTACGCGTAGTTGATGGGCTCCACGCCGCCGAGGACGTGCGACTGGCAGCTCGGGTTGAGCGACTTTCCCGTGGTCGGTTGTTGCGAGAGACTGTCGACGTTCATCGCCGTGCACCACTGGGTCGCGGTGCAGCTGGGGCCGTTGAACTGCTGGACCCACCCCGGCGGATAGAACTGGAGCTCCATGAAGGCGACACCGGGGTGCCGGTCCTGCGAGGTGATATTGCTGTCGCTGTCGGGCTTGCAGTCCGAGCGAACCAGTGGGTAGGACCGCGTGTCGCACATCGCCATCCCGAACCACGGCGCCAGGTTCAGCTGGAAGTAGTGGGAACGCCCCGTAACGTTGCCGGCGGGCGGCTCCTTGGGGAGAGTCATCGTGTAGCGCATGCGGTTACCAGACCCCGGCTGGTTCGAGTAGAACAGCAGCGAGGGCTCGTCGTGTCCGACGTACACGTCAGGACCGAACGCGGCTCGCGGGTTGGCGACCTCTAGACACATCGGGCGCGCGAACGCGCAGGACGGATACTCGCTGTAGGCCGTCGCGCTACGACCCCGTGCGAGCGCCGGCCCCGCTAGTAAGCAGCTCAGCGCTGAGACCCCCATGACCGCAAGCCCGACACACCCATGCCTAGAGCGCATATTGCCTCCCATTCCCCGCATTGCAGTGCGAGCGCACTCTATGCAGACAGCGGGCCGCCGCGCAACCGGTGGTCAGCCTGATTACACAGGAGCGACCCATGCCCGGTATCCCGGCCGTTTACAGGCGTTTACAGGCTTCGGGTTGGGGTAATAAAACCCGGAATGAAGAAGATGATCGAGCTTCTGTTGTGCATCTTGCACCCGGTCGCCGTGGTGCTGATCTGGATCAACCTCGCGATGCGCAGCGACATCGGGTTCATCGCGAAGCTCACTTGGGGGATCGCGTCGATCGTTCCGTTCGTTCCGTTCGTGTATGTCCTGACGGGGAACGACTTTCTGTAGCGGTAGGCCGCCGGAACCTGACGCTCGGCAGCGCGATCGCGAGGACGGCGGCGAGCGTCCCGCCGATGGTCAGCACCAGCGAGCCACGAACAGAGATCGTCGCACCTATCAGCACCAGCGCGCAGAGCGCAAGTGCCCCCAGCACCGTGAAGGCGATCCAGACCACCTGGCGCGCGCCGTACTCGCTCCCGTGGCTGCGCCCAGAGACGTAGAAGGTGATCTCCCCGAGCGCCAGCAGGCCGGCGGCGACGAGTGGCGTGGCCAGGCCGAGCCCATCGCCTCGACCGTTCACGAGCCAGATCCCGTAGGAGGCCCCGCACATGGCAAGACCCCATCCGATCAGCCACGGCCACCGCCGCCATACCGCGATCAGCACGACCACCACCCCGAGCGCGCCGAGCGATGCCGCGATGACGGCGGTCATGCCGCGCGTCGCCTGCTGCGCCGGCGCAGGACCGCGGCAGAGATGATCGGCACTTGCAGCGGCTCGTCGCCCCGCCACTCGGTGACCGGCACCCCGAGTTCCTGGAGCCGGCTGGCGAGCGCCGCGCGGCGAAGCAGCCACAACCGATGGGCTAGCACGTCCGAGGCCGTGGGGCCCGGCGGCGCGAACGGGACCGGCGAGACATCGAGAACCGCCAGATCGAACCCGCGGGCCCGGAGGTCGACCAAGGCGCCGATGAACCGCTCGTCGACCAATGGCGTGATCGCGATCACGAGCGCTCTCGGTGGCAGCATCCGACGCGGAACGAAGCGCACATCCTTGTCGGCGTAGCTGAAGACGATCTCGCTGCCGATCAGGGCGTCGAGGATCTGATACTGCTGGACCCGGCCGAACTTGGGTCCGAGCCCCGTGAGGGCTCCCCCGAAGCCGACAACCCCGACGCGATCGCGCCGGGCCAGATATCCAGCAGCGAGCGAAGCGGCAGCGCGAACCGCAAGATGAAGCGTGCCCCGGGTCGCGTCTCGAACCTCCGCGAACGTGTCGAGGAACAGGATCACATCGCCATTTCGCTCAGGATGACGCTCGGTGATGTACGGAGTGCCACGACGCGCGGCAACGCGCCAGTTGATCCGGCGGATCCGGTCGCCGGAAGCGAACGGGCGGATGTCGGCGAACTCGATTCCCTCCCCCCGTTGGCGGGACACCCTGCTCCCGGTGGTTGCCTGCTCCTGAAGCGGGCTGATGAGCTCGCGAAGGGTGTCCTCGCGCGGAAATACCCTGGCCACGCCGAGGTCGATCGGCGGATAGCTGTACTCGATCAGCCCGAAGCGATCGTGCGCTCGATACCTGAGCGAACCGAGCCTTCTCGCTCCCCAGCGCTCAGCGGTGAACCCGATTGGCAGCTCGCGCGTCTCTCCGGTACCAAGACGGATCACCTGGCACCACCGACCGTCCACCGGTACCATCCCCGCGCCAGGCACGAGCTCCAGGTAGAGCCGTTCCGCCGCAGGACCCGTCTGCACCCGGAGCGTTCCGGAGAATTCATCCCCCTCGAGCAGCCGGCCTCGCCACCCATCGAAGCCGACCTCGAGCCTCGAAGGGCTGTCGAACGCAATCCCGATCGCGACGTAGGCGGCAAATGGCGCGCCGAGCGCCACCAATTCCGGTCGCCCCAGCGAGATGCCGGCAATCATCGCGGCCGACGCGAGCAGCAGATACGCACGGAGCTTCGCGGTCGGCGCGCGCCGCATCGATTCAGCTCTCTTCGGGGTCCGCCGCCGGCACGGGCACGGCGGCGAGGCAGTCGCGCACCACATCCTCCTCGCGAACGCTCTGGACCCAGAGCTCTGGACGTAGCACCAGCCGGTGGGCGAGCGCCGGCACGGCAGCCGCCTTGACGTCGTCAGGAACTACGAACTCGCGTCCGTCCTGGATCGCCTTGACGCGCGCCAGCTTCATCAGCGCGAGCGTTCCGCGCGGGCTGGCGCCGACGTGGACGCTCGGGTTCCGGCGCGTCGAGCCCACGAGGGCCACGATGTACTGGCCGATGCTGGGCGCCACATGGACACTCTCGATCGCAGCCTGCATCGCAATCAGCTCATCGCGATCGACCACACCCTCGAGCTGGACCTCCTCCGTACGGCGCTGGACCCGGCGCTCGAGGATCTCCAGCTCTGCCTCCGCCGAGGGATACCCGATCCGCATCCTGATCAGAAAGCGGTCGAGCTGGGCCTCCGGGAGGGGGTAGGTGCCTTCGTACTCGATGGGATTCTGCGTGGCCAGAACCAGGAACGGACGATCCAACGGACGAGTGCGCTCATCAGTCGTGACCTGACGCTCCTGCATCGCTTCGAGCAGAGCGGCCTGAGTCTTCGGCGGGGCACGGTTGATCTCATCTGCCAGCAGAACGTTCGTGAACACCGGCCCGGGCCGAAACTCAAATTCTGCGGTCCGTTGGTTAAAGATCGACGCGCCAGTCACGTCCGAGGGCATCAGGTCGGGGGTGAACTGAACCCGCGAGAACCGCATCCCGGTCACGGACGCGAACGAGCGGGCGAACAGGGTCTTGGCCAGGCCGGGGTTATCCTCGATCAGGACGTGTCCGTCGGCGAGTAGGGCCGCAAGCGCCAGCTCGAGCGCCTCGCGCTTGCCGACTATCACGCGTTCCAGCTCGTCCACCATCCGTCTCGCCCGGACTGCGACCTCATGGAGCTCAAGCGCCTGAGCGGTCTGAGTCACAGCTGCTCCAGACGGGCGATCACAGAAGTCAGCTGATCCCACGACACGCCCGGCGCTCGGGGCTCAGGGGGCCACGGGCGGTCAACGCGCACGATCTCCCATAGCTCGTCACCCAGCAAGCGGCGGGCGTCCTGCGGATTGCGCTCGAGCTCGACGCCGTGGGGGCGCAGCCGGGCAGCCGCGATCTCCTGCAGTACCGGACGCAGACGGAGATGGACATCGCCTGCGGTCGATCGTCCGGTCACCACCAGACGCTCGAGGCGCACGAGATCGGCGGGACGTTCTGGCCGATCAGGGTTTCGGTGCACACGCTTGCCGCGAACCGCATCAGGGATCGCAAAAAGCATCGCGACGATCCCGCCAGCGACGATTGCTATCTCAATCAGCAGGCGCAGCAACGCTGACCTCGAGCTCGTCACGCAGCGCGAGCAGGGCGCCGAGCGCCTCGTCCCGCTGCGATGGATCGATTCGACGGAGACTGAACCGAGCGCGTTCGAACAGCACCGTGAGCGTCCTCACCGGGGCGTCGCTGAGCTCCAGCGAGCCGATCGTTCGGTCGAGATATTCGCGCGGAGACTCGGACTCACCTCGGGGTACTCCAGCTGCTGAAAGCGCCAGCTCCATCTGCCGGTAGGCGGCGATCACCCCGCGACGCGGATCGCGCTCCTCTTCCAGCGCCGCGAGTGATGCCTGCACCGCGGACAGCGCAGCCTCCGTCTCGGGGGCGCCGGTTGGGGAGCCACGGTGGCGGACCGGCGCGAACGCGATTGCGAGGATCACGATGTCGACGACGATCAACGCGCTGATCCCTCCTAACGGCAACCACTTCGGCAGTACCGGCGACCCCTGGGTGTGGAGGTGGGCGTGGCGCCCCGTCGCCCGCGCGTGAGCGGCTGCATTTGCCGCGGTTGATCTGCTCGGGTGGTGGTGAAGCCGAATGACGAGCGCCAGCGCCAATAGGAGCACAAACGTCTGAGCGACCGCGGCGAACGTCAATCTCCTTCGAGGCTTTCTTCCCTCCCTGATCATCCGGGCGCGTCCCCGTAGCCCGTAGACCACCTGGAATACCGCGATTGCGCTCGCCCCGATCATCACCGCGAGCACCCAAGGTGCGGGAAGCTCCACGCCAGACCCACCACTTGCAGTCGCGGTGGAGGCCGCCGAGCTGCTTACGGGCGATCTGCTCGCGAGGGCTGCGACGACCGCCAGCAGGACGACGGCGAGGACGATCAGAACCGGCCCAGCGCTCCGGCGATGTGAGCGGTCCTCCGGCTCGGCCCGGTCCTCCGGCTCGGGTGAGAACCTGACCTTCGCAGTCACCACCTCCCAATCAACGCCAACCCCAGGGCCACTCGAAGAATAGAGCGTATGCGGCGTAGCAACCCCTCCTCTTACCGATCAGCAGTGGTAGCTTCGATTCGTTCGCATGATCGAAGCCACTTTGCAACAGGACCATCCTCTAGCGCCTCAGGCTCTTCGGCCCGTGCTCGTGAGGTATGAGTCCTCGCCCGCCGGCCGGGCGGCGCTGCACCACGCGCTCGAGATCGCACGGGCTTCGTGCGCCGAGCTCAGGGTCATCTCCGTGGCGACGCATGAGCGTGTGGACATCGGCTGCGCCAGCTGCCGCAAGAGTGCCGCGATCTGGAACCGCGAGATGCGTTCGCTCGCCGAGGAGGAGCTGGCCGAGGCCGCCTCGTTCGTCGGCCCAGACGAACCTGTCGCGTATCAGGTGGTCCGAGGGCAGCCAGGCGACGCGATCCGCGAGGCGGCGGCCCAATGCAACGCTTGGATGATCGTCCTGCCCACTCAGCCGGGGCGGCTCCGGGCCCGGAGGGTCTCGCGCCTCGCCGACGGTCTGCGCACAGCCGGGGATTGGGAGATCGCCGTCGCGCCGGCCGAGGTGGCTCCGTGCGCGTGATCCTCTACTGGATGGCGGTCTCGCACCCTTCGCAGGTGGCGCGAAAGATGCTGGAGCGTAAGAACGTCGAGTTCGAAACGGTCGACGTGCTGCCACTGGGGCAGCGGGTGCACCTGCGCCTGGCCGGGTTTCGCGGAGGCACCGTCCCCGCGCTCAAGCTCGACGGACACAAGGTGCAGGGGTCGCGCAGGATCTCGAGAGCGCTCGATCAGGTGTGGCCGGAACCACCGCTGTTCCCAACTGATCCAGCCCTGCGCGAGCGCGTGATCGAGGCTGAGCGCTGGGGGGAGGAGGCGCTGCAGCCGGTTCCGCGCCGGATCGCCCGCTACGCCGCCGCGCGGAGTCACGCGATGCGCCGATCGGTCGCGGCCACGCAACCGCTGCCGGCGCCGGGATTGGTGGCCGCGCTGAGCGGGCCTGTCGCGAGGTACTACGCAGGGAGCCTGGAAGGCGACGGGCGTCGCGGCAATGAAGCGGGAGTCCGCGCCGACCTTGCTGCGATCCCCGGTCTGCTCGACCAAGCAGATCGGCTGCTGGCTGACGGCACGCTGGCGACCGATCCGCCGAACGCTGCAACGCTTCAGGTCCTCTCCAGTGTGCGGCTCCTGTGCGCGCTCGACGATCTGCGCGAGCTCGTCTCAGACCCGTGCGCGAAGGCCGCGTACGAGCTGTTCCCGAACTACCCGGTGCACATCCCGGCTTTCCTCCCGCGGGACTGGCTACCGCAGCGAGCTGACGCTCCGGCTAGGTCCGCGCCGCAGGGCGCGTTCTCGGCCCAGGGTTCAGGATCAGCGCAGTGATGAGCAAGCCGACCACAAGGATGTAGAGCGGGAAGCCGAAGTTTGCGAACGACCACGAATGTGGCTTGATCGCCAGCAGCGTGATTGCCGCCCCGATGGCACCGGCGATGAAAGCTTTCGCGCTTTCCGATTCCGGACGCGTGTGAGCCTTTCGGATCGTCGGTATGGCAGCGAACAGAAAGTAGGCGGGGAAACGAGTACTACCCGGGCCGCTGGCCTCGCCATGTCGTTGTCCTGCTCGACGCAGCCCTGGCAATCCCGAGGATGTGGGGAATGGGAGGGACGGGAAGGCCCGGTGTGAACAGGAAGCGCTCGATTCTTTCGATTGAGAATCCGGCTCGCGTCAGCGCCGCTTCTGTATCCCGGCTGAGGTGGCAACCTCCTGCGACTCGAGGCCAGAAGACCGCATCTGCCAGGCGCTGGAGCTGCGCTGCCACCGGTCGGTCCGCCAATACGTGCTCATAGAACCGAAGCTCACCGCCCCGTTCAATCACTCTGGAGAGCTCGTCGAGGGCGCGACGCTGGTCCGGAACTGAGCACAGCACAAGCGAAGCGACTCCGGCGTCGAACGACTCATCCTCGGCGGGCAGCTGACCGGACACGCCGTCGATCACCTCGATCGGCACCGGTGCGTCAGCGGCGTTCTGCACCGCCGCCGCACGAAGAAGCGGCTCCGGTTCGACCGCCAGAACATGGTGAACAGTCCGCGGGTAGAACGGGAAATTGATACCGCCGCCAGCCCCCACCTCGATCACTCGCCCCCGCAGGCCGGCTAGGAGCTTCCTGCGAAGCTCGGCTTCTCCCCGCGCCCCACGTGTCGAGGCCATCCGAAGATACATCCGCGCGAACATCGGATGGCTGACCCTCTCCTCTTTTTCCGGTTCTGTGTCAGTCACACGCCTCCGCGAATTCCTCTCAGAAGCGCCTGTGGTTGCATGGCGACATGCAGATCATCGAATTCGGCCGGTTGACCGCCGTGCAGCGCGCTCAGCCTGAAGGCGACGAGGCTAACCCTTTCGGTGACCCAGGCTCCGCGCTCCAATACCGCCGCAAGGAGCGCCACGTCGGTTTACGTGACGACTCAGGGCGTCTCGTGAGGCGGGTGTAGGTATGAACGCCCACGACCTGTACGGCCTACCGCTCGAACGTTTCGTGCCGGAGCGTGACGCACTCGTGAAGGCGCTGAGAAAGGAGCGTCGCCGGGAAGACGCTGCTGAAGTGGCTGCGCTACGGAAGCCTTCGGTGGCCGCATGGGCGGTCAACCAGGTGGTCCGAACGCAGCGCGCCGCCGTGGGGGCACTGTTCGAGGCGGGCGACGCGCTCCAGCACGCCCACTCGCAGCTGCTCGCCGGCAAGGGAGACGGGAATGCTCTGCGGGAGGCGCTCGCCCGGGAGCGCGAAGCGGTGAGTGAGCTGGCCGAGAAGGCGCGGGGACTACTCGACTCCGAAGGACACGAGCTCACCCAGACGATGTTCGATCGAGTGTCCGAGACGCTTCACGCAGCGGCGCTCGACCCCGACGCCCGCGCGCAGGCCAAGGACGGCTCCCTTCAGCGCGAGCTCCGGCACATAGGGATCGGAGGGAGCGGCGAGGCAACTGTGCCGGTGGCGCCTGCGCCCGGCCGGACCCGCGCCCATGAGGAGCGGGAGCACACCAGGCAGCGACAGGCCGCCCGCAAGGCCGAAGCCGATGCACGACGCCTAGCGGAGCGCGCGTCCCGCGAGCTCGAGGCCGCCGAGCAACGGCGCGACCGCGCCGCTGAATCGCTGCGCGAGGCCGAGAGTGCCGTTACCAGCGCTCGCGAGCGCGTCGAGGAAGCAGCGATCGCGCACCGCCAAGCCCAACAGGCGCTGGGACATGGCTAGGCGAGACGAATCTGGCACGCTCCGTAAGCAGCGGGACCCCGCGGCAACCTGGATCACGCGCGCGTGTGCGGATCCCCACCCGACTGAGGACACACGATGGCGAAAATTCTCTATACCGCCGATGCCCAGGTCAAAGGAGGTCGCGACGCCGGCCACGGACGTACGGTGGACGGCGAGCTGGAAGTCGATTTGCGGGCGCCCAAGGAGCTCGGCGGACAAGGCGGCGGCACCAACCCAGAGGAGCTGTTTGCGGTCGGATACGCAGCGTGCTTCGAGAGCGCCCTCCAAGCCGTTGCGCATCGTAAGAAGCTCGAGCTGAGCAACGTCACGATCGACTCGAAGGTGAACTTGATCGCGTCCGGCGGTGGGAGGTACGACATCGGTGTCGAGCTTGACGTACGGATGCCGTCAGTTGACGATGCCGCCACCGCGGTCGATCTCGTCAGCGCGGCGCATCAGGTTTGCCCCTACTCGAACGCCACGCGCGGGAACATCGAGATTGCGCTGAGCGCCAACGGCCAGCCCGTCGAGGAAGCTTCGGAGACTGCCTGACCGAGACGCCTGCCGCGTCGGCGCGGCCCTCTCGTCGCCGTGTCGCCGGGCGCCCTCGGCGCTCAGCCAAACATTCCCGGGTCGGGCGGGTTCGGATCACGCGCATGCAACGTCGCGCTGATGTGATGGACCACGACGTCGCTTGGGCGGGCGAGTAGCGGACCAACGCGCCCTCGGTAGCCGAGGTAGTGCGGCGTCGCGTAGTGCTCGCGGAGGCCTGGCTCATCGGTCCAGGAGATCAGCAGCACCAGCTCGCCTGGTTCATCGCTGGCGAGCACTCGGAAGCCCGTCGATTTGGGCTCGCCGCGGGTCGCCTCACCCAGCTCCGCCAGCAAGGCACGCAGCTCATTCACACGGCCTGCCAAGCCATGGACCTCTGCCACCAGCAGGACGCCCGGATCGTGCGCATTCATACGCCGAATGTAGCCGCTGCTCTCCCGTCCTGAATGACCAGATCCCTCACGGAAACCCGCATGTGCTCTTGCTCGGCCCCACGCTCGGAGCGAGACGCGAGCACGCCATACAGGCGCCGAAAGACTCCTCGGCGTTACTGGACTGTGACTGCGCCAAGAGCGGGGCTGTCTCACGCTCGCGGGACCGCTCTGCCGACCCGGAGGTCGGCAGAGCATGTTCCCGGTGCGGGCGTTCAGCGATGACTATCGCCGTCGGTCTCGATGCGCTCCTTGCGCACCTCCTCGGAAACCTCTCGTTCCTCCGTCAGGGTGTCCTTCTGCACGCTGACCCGCTCTTTCGGCACGACCTGCTTTTCGACCACCGGGACCTCTTCGTGCAGCACCAGCTCGTGCTCTTCCTCCGAGATCTCCGGACCGTCGAGCGCCCGATCGCGGTTTGCCTCCGTTATCGGCTCCCGCTCGACGCGAACCTCTTCGCGCTGAACCGGCACCGTGGTCTGGACCTGCTCGGTCACCACGTACTTACGCAGCCGGACGCGGCCGGTCTCCTGCTGGGCCTTGCCGACGAGGAGCTCTTCTTCCGAACGGGTCATCGCCTCATCGGTGGTGGGGCCACTGGTGTCGTGACCAGTGCCTCCGCCACCCGCATCCCCGCGCGGCGCGCCGTCGGCGGTGACCGAACCCTCGTCGGTGTACGGCACCCCGTAGTGCTCGAACAGCACTTTCTCGTCCTGCTCTGAAAGCTCACCATCGCCATCGATGCTTGGAGCCTCCATTACTTGATCCTTGCTCACCGTGACTCGCACCGCTTCACCGGTGGGCTCTGCGCCCGCGAGCGGCACGAAGTGCGAGCGGGTGCCGAACATCCCGCTGGTGACCAGCGCCCATTCGGGCTTGCCGGTCCGCTGGTCCTCGTAGATCTCCTTGACTGAACCAATCTTGTCGCCGTCGCTGGCGAGGAGATCGCGGTTCTGCCACCTGTATGCGTCAGTTACTGGTGTCATTCAGACTCCTCTATCGTCGTGCTGGTGGCTAGATTTGCGTGGTGGCCGACGCGCCGTCGCCCGCCTCGACTTGCTCCCTGACTCGGTCCGCCTGCCGCTGGGCGCGATCACGGCCGGTCTGCATGTCTTGCGTGACCTGGTCCTTGTTCTCCTGCGCTGACCCATAGGCGTTGCGCAGCATGTCGTGAGCGATCTCTCGCCCGCCGAGACCGAACGCGAGAGCCCCGGCCAATGCGAGCATCCCGATCAGCGCGATGTACGTGGTGGTGACAATTGCCGGGGCAATCTTCAACTGCGTGAGCATCATGAAGACGACGATGGCCAGGATCAGCCCGGGGCCGACGGCGCGGGCAACCCGTCCGGTCGGGGTGTCGCCCATCAGCTTCTCCGCAAAGCCGCCAACCGCACCGGCTAGAGCCACGCCCACAACGAAGATGAGCACAGCAGCGATGATGTTCGGCAGATAGTTCTGCACGTTGGCCATGAAGTTGGTCAGCGCCGGGATCTTCAGTGCACCGATTGCCGCAGCGATCGCGTAGATGAAGATGAACCAGAACGCAACCGCGCCGATCAGCCGTGACGGGTGAGCACCGGGGCTTACCCGCTCGACGTACGGGCCCGCCGAGCTCTCATGCAGCGCCTTATCGACGCCCACTTTCTCAAGCAGCTTGGCTACGACAGTCTTGACCACTCTGGCGATCAGGTATCCGATGAGCAGGATGACTAGGAACCCCAAAATGTTGGGGATGAAGCCGAGCAGCGAGTCCAGAGCCTTCTGGATGCTGCTGGCGATATGCACAGCGGCTATCGACACGCGTACCTCCGATCTGAGATTGAACTGCTGACTCACCGATGTGCGCGAGGCGTCTGGTTCCGTCGCGGGTCGTCCGCGAGCGGTCTGCGGACAGTTGAAGTCCCCGGAACGCTGACCCTTCAAGTCCACCTAAACCGACCAGACGTAGCGCTATCGGCCTCGACAGCGCTACCCGCCCCATATGAGGTCGCAAACCAATTAAGCGCTATCGCTAACGCCATCGGCCGATAAGTTCGTCCCGCGTCTGACCGCGCTACGATCTACCGGTGGGGATGAAGGCCACAACTGTGCGATTCGGCGAGGACCTGTGGGCGATGCTTGAACGCGAATCGGCGCGGGTCGGGGTGAGCGCCGCACAATTCGTTCGCGAGGCGACGATCATGCGCGTAGCGATGCTGGCCGGTGCTCGCGGGGATCCTGATGCCGAACTGTCAATCGCGGAGATCGCCTCTCGAGCCGCCGGAAGAGCCCGGAGCGTGCCTGAGCTGGCAGACGCCTTAGCCGAGCCCGGAAGATTGGCCGCGTTGCACGAGTCGGCCCTGCTCGATACACCCGCCGAGGAATCTTTCGACCGGCTCGCGCGGGTCGCGGCGAAGATCGTCGGCGCTCCTGTGGCGCTTGTCACAGCCGTTGACCGAGATCGTCAGTTCTTCAAGAGCTGCCTCGGTCTACCGGAGCCATGGGCCACCCGCCGCGAAACCCCCCTCAGCCACTCCTTCTGTCAGCACGTCGTGACGGCGCGCGAACCCGTGATCGTCACGGACGCACGTAAAGACTCGCGTTTCATCAGCAACCTCGCTATCCGAGATCTCGGAGTGATTGCTTACCTAGGCGTGCCCCTGATCACGGCGGAAGGACAGGCGATCGGGACGCTTTGCGTGATCGATCACAAGCCGCGCATCTGGGCTCACGAGGAAATCGGTCTGGTCACCGACATCGCCGCCGCCGTCGTCACCGAGATCACCCTCCGCACGGACCAGCGAAAGAAACCGCGCACACCCGCCCGCTCGACGTAACTACCCTGCATTTGCACGCCAGCGTCGCCCCGGACGCCTGAGGACTACGCCGGGTCGTACTCGTCGTGGCGCCGGAGCCAGAACCTCGCCTCGCCTTCCTCGTGGCGCCCGATCGGCGTTCGGTCGAGCAGCCCGTAGTAGGCCATTGCGGGCTCGAGGCCGCGCGCGGTCGTGACGTAGGTCCTGTAGACGGTCCCGTTTGAGAGGGCGTAGGCGCTTAGGCCGGGGCCCTCGGAAACGAAGCCGGCGACGTCGGTACCGGAGAGATCGGCCATCTGCTTGACGTTCGGGGGGATCTCACCCTCCAAGAACGGCTTCAGCTCCTCCTCGGTGTGGGCAAAGCCGAGGTCGCGGTGAAAGTCGCTGCCGGCCGTGGAGACCCAGTTGAAGCTCCAGCCCATCCGGTCTCTGTAGGCGAGCAGCTTCTCGAGCGGAGCGCGCGAGGAGCAGATCAGGGTCA
This sequence comes from Actinomycetota bacterium, assembly GCA_030948665.1. Lineage (GTDB taxonomy): Bacteria > Actinomycetota > Thermoleophilia > Solirubrobacterales > Solirubrobacteraceae > Palsa-465. Next base: position 13,548 of record JALYZY010000236.1, read on the forward strand.
CGTCGCGCGCCTTCAAGTGGGCGACCTGCGGGTCGAGCGTGTCGGCGATCGAGGAACAGACGGTGCAGCCGGTCTCGTAGGGCAGGCCGAACATGAAGTGGTAGATGAGCAGCTGCGGGCGCCCGTCGAAGAGCTCGTCCAGGGACTTGGTGCCGTCGGCGGTCTCGAAGCTGTACTCCGTTTCGACCGGCACCCAGGGGAGCTCCCGCCGCTTGCGGGCGAGCTCGTCGTTGCGGCGCGTGAGCCCCTTCTCCTCCGTCAGCAGCGCGTCGCGCTCGGCCTGCCACTCCTCCTGGGTTCCAATCCTGTGGTCGGTCATTGACGTGCCTCCTCCTCTCGAGTCTCGTACTCATCGTGACGCTGCCACCAGGCCCCGGGGTGCTGGGGGTCCTCGTTACGTCCCAACGGCGCCACGTCCAGGTACCGGAAGGTCCCCATTAGCTGCTCGACGCCGCGCCCGTAGGACGAGTAGGTGTGATGGACCACCCCGTCCTGCAGGACGAACGCGCTCATCCCCGGGAGCTGCGGCGCCACCTGGTCGACGTGCTTGTAGTTGTAGTCGGCTCCGTTCTTCTGCTGCTCCTCGGTGAACGCTGCCGCGAAGTCGTATCTGAAGTCGCTGCCGAGGGATGAGACCCAGGAGAACTCCCAGCCCATCCGTGCCGCGTACGCCTGCAGCCCCTCCAGCGGGGCGATCGCCTCGCTGACCAGGGTCACGTCGTGCCCGTTGAGGTGGGGGATGACGCCGTCGAAGTGGTCGGCGACGAACGAGCAGCCGGTGCAGCCGGGGTTCTGCTCGTCGACGCGGAACCCGAAGCCGAACATGAAGTGATAGACGAGCAGCTGTGAGCGACCGCCGAAGAGGTCGGCGAGCGCCTTTCTCCCGTCATTCGTCTCGAAGGTGTACTCCTTCTCGACCGGCACCCAGGGCAGCTCCTGGCGGCGGCGCGCGAGCTCATCACCTTGGCGCATGTGCTCCTTCTCGGCATCAAGCAGCTCCCTGCGGGCTGACAGCCATTGATCTCGCGTTCCCACCGCGTGCTCGGACATCGGGCTCCTCTTTTCGCTATTTGGCCGGCGGACAATATATAGTTAGCATAATGGCTAACGATGCTTTCGCCGCGCTCGCCCATCCGATCCGCCGCGAGATCGTCGAGCGGCTCAGCGCCGGGGCCGCGACCGTCGGCCAGGCGAGCCAAAACCTCGGCGTCTCCAAGCCGACCATCTCGCGGCACCTGAAGCTGCTCGAGGACGCCGGCGTCGTGACGCGGGTGATCGACGGGCGCACCCATCGTCTCGCCCTCCAGCCGGAGACGCTGGCCGATGTGGCCGAGTGGATCGAGAATCAGCGCACGCGCTGGGAGCGCCTCTTCGACGTGGTCGGCGAATACATGGAGAAGCGGCGATGACCGAGCATCGCGAGCGGGTGCTGCGAATCGAGCGGACCTTCGAAGCGCCCGTCGAGCGGGTCTTCGAGGCCTGGACGAGCGAGGAGGTGCTGCGCCGCTGGCTCCACGGCATGCACGACGGGGAGACGCCGATCGCCGAGGTCGACCTCCGGGTCGGTGGCAGGATCCGGATCGTCATGCGCGACCCCTCCGACGGGGCCGAGTACGGCGCGACCGGCGAGTACACGGTAGTGGAGCCGCCGCACAGGCTTGTCTTCAACTGGGTGTGGGACCACGATCCCGACGTTCCGCAGCTGATCGAGCTCGAGTTCTCCGAGCGGGAGGGCAAGACCGCGGTTCTGATGACCAACAGCGCGATCCCCACCGACGGCCGGCTCAAGGACCAGGAGCGGGGCTGGCACACGTGCTACGACAACCTCGACCGCCTGCTGGCCGGATGAGCACGGCAGCCACCACCGCGGGTCCTCACGCGGACCGTCGCGAGGTTGCCACGGTGCCGGAGGCCGTGCGCTCGCGTCTCGGCGTCACCTCGATGCTGCTCATAGCCGCGGGGGTCGCGTGGTGGTCGACGGATGCGCGGATGGCCGGAATGGACGTGGGGCCCGGCACCGGCCTGGGAACGCTCGGCTGGTTCAGCGGCGTGTGGGCGGTGATGATGGCGGCGATGATGCTGCCCTCGCTCGCGCCGACCGCCGCCGTATACGCGACGCTGACGCGACGCCGCGAGCCCAGCCGCTGGCTGCTGTTCTCCGGCGGCTACCTGCTGGTGTGGAGCGCCGCTGGCGTTATCGCGTACGCGCTATTCGAGCTCGGTAAGAGCCTGTTCGCGACTGACCTGGCGTGGCATGCCGGCGGGCGGTCGCTCGCGGCCGGCGTACTGGCGCTCGCCGCCGTCTATCAGCTCACGCCGATGAAGAGTGAGTGCCTGGCGAAGTGTCGAAGCCCGCTCCGAGCCCTTCGCCGAGCTTGGCGCGAAGGCTGGTCAGGAGCGTTCACGCTGGGCGTGCGCACAGGCGGCTGGTGCTTAGGCTGCTCGTGGCTACTGATGGCCGCACTGTTCGCGCTCGGAGTGATGAGCCTGAGGTGGATGGCGCTCGTCGCAGCGCTCGTGGCGCTCGAGAAGCTCGGTCCCGCGCCCCGCGCGGCGAAGGTCGCGACGGCGATCGTCCTGGGTGCGCTCGCGGTAGGGATCCTCGCCGCGCCTCACGACGTCCCCGGGCTTGTGGTTCCCGGCTCGCCCGCAACGATGCCCGCAATGAAAGCGATGGGCTAGCCGGGCCCAGTACACCCCGCGCTCGTCGGCACTCCGCCTGACGGGATTGTGTAGCGGAGCGTGCTCGCGTAGATCGGCGACCGCACTCCCAGGTCGGCACGGTACACCGTCAGGTCGAAGCTGTAGGCGGCGTCAACCAGAGATGGCCCGTTGGTGCTCTGCCACTTGGCGATTGCCGACTCAACTTGGCACACGAAGCTCTTCGGCTGGACGCGCCAGTCGCTCGTCGGGTCAAAGCTGTAGGAGGCGACCACGAGGATCGGCACCTGGGCCATCGCGTGGGACGGGCCGACAGCCAATCGGTAGGTGTAGCTGACAGCTAACCGGATGGGGACCTTCTGGCCGGGGGTCCAGGCGATGTTCGTCGTGAACACGTCTTGCAGGAAGGCCCCGAGCGCCTCGGGGACACCCCCACCCGACAGTTCGAGCGGATTGCCGGAGACTGCGTCGTCGATGATCAGGGTGGCTTGGGCGAAGCTGCGCGGGTTGGGGATGAACGGCGGCCTGATGTGCACCGTCGTGCCGGGAAGGTTGTCCAGCTGCTTGCGGATCCGGGTTGCCGGGAGCGTCAGCGTCGAGCGCTTGGCGTCCCATCGAGGCTGGCCGACAGTCAGCACTATCGACACCGGGATCCTCGCCCCCGCGGGCGTGTAGGTGAGGACCGCGTTGGGTTCGGAGCTGCCGAAGTAGCCCTTGAACCGTCTTACGAAGTCGACATTTGGAACTACGAACGCCTCGCGCAAAGGCCGGTCCGTGAACCGCGTCAAGTAATCGCGCGTGCCGACCAGCTTCAGCGTCAGATGCTTGTCGCCTGACCCAGTCAGCGCCCCCGACGCAGTCGGGATCGAGAACAGGTACTCCGCAGACGGAGTCGGTCGGGTCGTGGCGAGCACCGCATGTTCCACCCCGACTGCGCTCACGGTCCCGGTGTGGCCGACGCGACCCTGAGAGGCGCATCCGCTAACCGCAGGTGCGGCGGCTGCGATCAGCAGCACCCACCGCAACCCGCATCGTCCTTCTCTAAGTGACCCCACAACCCCGATATCGGCGGTTCAACGCTATAGGACAAGCGATCGGACAGAACCCGCGCTGCCAGCTATCGGATAGGAGCCACCCCTCACGCTGGATCCGCGACTCCCGGCACCCGCCGCCCCGTACCGCTTGCGGAATTGCTCGAACCCGGCGCGGAACGTCCCGCTGGTGGGGAGGTACCGGATGGCGAATCTCGTCGGCCACGGTACGCCGCCGCGCACCGCCTGCGGCTGGCGGAACCGGAACGAGACAACGTGACCACGCGCCGCGATCGCGTCCTCGAGAGTCGCCAGAGTCACTGACGCCTCGGCGAACAGGACCTCGCCGTCGAACGTCCCGTAGAGCAACGTCGGATGGTGGTCGACATTGTGGACCGTGTAATGGAACTTGCGGTCGAGCAGGTGAAGTCCCATCAGAGGAATGGACGAACCAACGTCAGGTGCGTAGCTCGCCGGTATGAATTTCGGTGGTGGCAAACGCAGGAAGCGCCGCATCTGGGCGTAGCTGGTCCGGAACGGGTCACATGTCCTGCCGTTGCTCGACACGCACATCGTCGCCGCGTCGACGGCGCGGCGCGGGCGAAGGTAGTAGTGGAAGTCGAAATGGGGCGACACGAACGAGTTGTTCGGTCCCCGTGGGAGCCCTTCGGTGTTCCAGTCCACCTCTACGTAGCGGAACGGAGAGGGCGCCATGACACCGGGCGCTCGCACGTTCCGGAACCGGAAGCGATAGATGTGCTGGCAGGGCCCAACCGGTAGCGTTGCCGAGCCGCCGGAGCCAGTAAACCGGACCCCCGGAATCTCGACCGAGACGCTCGCCGGTACGCCCCCGGGGGTGTTCACTTGGGCTGTCGGAAATGCGCCAGCGCGCGCATACGCTCCCATCAAGCGTGATTCCTGTCGCAGCGACGCCACGCCGCACCCGGACACCACCGTGGCCTGATCCGCGCGCGCCCCGGCGATCACGACCAGCAGCACGATCGCCGGAATCGCCAAACCGACAACCAGGAAGCGTCGCCGAGCCGCTCTTCGCCCGATGCCCACGAAGCCGATCCTACCCGCATCGCCACCGAGCGTGGCGTCCGATCACAGTGGGCACGACCGGTCATGGCTCTCTGAGGCGACGCTCCGCGACAGCCTCCGCGAACGGGCTCCCCGGTGACAAGAAAGCCCAGCCTTGCGGGCAATCTGAGAGCCGACGCCCGGACTCGAACCGGGGACCCCTTCACGAGTTGCCCATTTCCAGGGCTTGCCGTAGTTACGGGCGTTTGGTTCTAGTTACCGCAGGTTTCGTGAGGTCAGAATTGCCGACTTCGGGACACGGTTCGGGACACGGTTTGTCAAGGGGGCGCAACCAGGCGCGGTCGGAGCAGTTCGGCTACCACCTGCGGGGTCACGCCGGCGCTGAAACTGATGATCCAATCCGCGAGCTCACGGTCGGTCGCGTGAACACGCCGACCATTGATCTCGAGGAACGTCAGCATCGCGACGAGCGCCGTCCGCTTGTTGCCGTCGATGAACGGCTGCGTCTCCGCAATGCCGTGAGCGAGCACCGCCGCCTGGGCTGCCAGATCGGCGTCCTCGTATCGCGCATAGTTCGCCGGCCGGCCCCAGCGCACCCTCAAGCGCCTCTCGGCTGCGCAACTGGTCGGCTGCCTGTTCTGGCGTGCCGCCGATGATCGCGGCGAAGACCTCCAGCGCATCCTCGACGTCCAGGTAGACGAGCGCGTCGCGCTCGTCCGGCACCTCGCTCACTCGCTGCGAGCCGGCGTCACGTCATCAGGGTCATGGTTGGCGAGGATCTCCATCGCTTCAGGGTGCTCGCTCACGACCTTCGTGGCGATCTGGCGCACACGCTCCCTCACCCGGTCAGTCGGCAGGATCCGCAGCTCCCCGCCGCCGAGATCTTCGACCAGTACCGACGATCCAGGGGTGTATCCGCTCGCCTCGAACTCACGCGGGATCGACACCACATTGCTGTTGCCGACCCGCCGCACTTTCACGATCTTCATGGCACGAGTATATACGCGGATGTCCGGAAGTTGCGCGACGTCGACATCGGGTGAGCCAAGCAATAT